>NZ_JBHWHY010000016.1:0-178125 GCF_042732265.1 Streptomyces sp. NPDC059788
TTCCGGGGCCGCACAGCCCCGGAACGGGGGCCGGAAACCGCAGCGGGCCGCCGGGCAGCCCCTTCCGGAAGCCCGCCCCGCGGCACGCGCCCCCGCGCGCTCCTCCTGCCGGCGGCAGCCGCGACTACTGCCGGCGCAGCAGCCGCGACGCGCCCGCCGCGACCGTCGTCGCCAGAATCCACCCGGTCAGGATCATGACCGCGGCGACCCACTGGGAGCCGCCGTCCGGTTTCCACGACGAGCCCTGGTAGAGGTCGATCACCGGCAGCAGCAGGTCGAGGGAGTACAGGTACGGGTTCCAGGGCGGCGCCTCGCCGGGTTTGAGGGCCGGGGGAGGGGACTGGGCGAAGTAGACCGTGCCGAGCGCCCACAGGATCGCCATCCACACCGCGGCCCGCCCCGGCCGGTAGCCGTACGCCACCGTCCAGTCCTGGAGGATGCCCCACAGCTTGGCGGCCAGCGGCAGCGTCTCGCGCCGCCGCCGCTGCTTGGCGAGCAGCACCTCGCGCGCGTCGGAGTCCTCGCCGCCGCTGCGCAGGGCGGTGGCGAGCATCTCGTACGGCTCCGGCGCGTACTCCGGCGTGGCCGCGGCCACCCACTCCAGGCGCCGGGACAGCGGAAAGTGCCCGCGGGGGATGAGCGTCTCGTAATTGAAGCCCGCCATCCACAGCCCGCCGAGCCCCGGCCAGCTCGCCGCCTTGTCGACCAGGTTGACGACCCGCGCGCCGGACAGGATGACCCGCCCGCGCTGCGGCCGCTCACCCAGGAAGCGCAGCTCCGGGGTCTGGATGCGGCGCAGCGACAGCTCCTGGTCGGCCTCCATGATGAATCGCGCCTGCTCGAAGTCGACGGCGTCGCCGAACCGCCCGTCGTCCAGCCGCATCCCGCCCTCGCACTCGAAGCGCTGCATGCGGGTGCCGCGGGTGGGGGTGTGGGCGATGCCGTACGGGGGCGTGGCGGTCGCGCTGGAGAACGGCGAGCTGGCCAGGCCGGCGCCGGTCAGGTACAGCGTGCGCTCGACCGTCATCTGAGGGGCGTTCAGGGCGCGGCGCCCGTACGGGTTGCTCAGCCGGCTGCCGCGCAGGCTCAGCGACACGCCGATCGTCGCGCCGCGCAGCGACAGCTCTCCGTAGGACTCCATCATCTCGGCCTGGAGGTCCTGGGCGACGGTCAGCCCGTCCGCCATCACCGAGCGGCCCTGCCGGTCCTTGTGCACCACGGTCTGGTTGAGCAGCAGGTCCGTGCCGATGTGGGCGTCCGTCAGGCGGATGCCGGAGCGCACGACGCAGCGCGGCAGGTGCAGGTCGCCTTCGGTGTGCAGCCGCGCGGCCTCCACCCGGGGTATCGCGCAGCCGACCATCCGCAGAGTGGTGAAGCGGCTCTCGGGCAGCACGACCTCGTTCTGGAAGCGGCAGTCGCGCAACTCCACGAATGGCTTGATCGTGCCGCCCGCAAGGTCGAGAGTGTCGGTGATGTACGCACCCGCCAGCTTCAGCGCGGAGACCCGGCCGGGCTGCGCGGGCGGCCCCTCCAGCAGCAGGAGCGCCACGATCCGGGCGCGCACCCGCCGCTCCGGGCCCCACCGGAACTGCCCGTGCGGGTCGTCCCTGGCCGGGTCGCCGGTGCGCAGGTCGCAGGTGCTGCCGTTGCGGAACGCCTGCCACAGGCTCCACTCGGCAGGGTTCAGCATCAGCGCTGCGGGAGCGTCGCCCTCCTCCGGCGTGGTCACCGTGCTTTTCCCCCTTTCCCCGCTCCCCCGAGCGGGTCCGTACGGTCCCGCGTGCGCGGGGCCCGCGTCCAACCGTTTCCGCACGGCGGGCGCCCGCCCGGGTGACCGCCCGCCGGGTGTCCGCCGTATGCCTGCCGCGCGTGCCGGCCGGCACGCGCGGCCGTAGGTGCCGGGCCGGTCCCAGGAGCGCTCCCACGTCCCGTCCCCGTACGCCCGTCCCGCATTTCCGTACGTCCGTGCGAGTCCCATTCCCGCTGAGTGACCAGTCGAACACGAAACGTGAGGATCAGTTCGAGACGATCCCGGCCGGCTGTGCCCCCGGCCCCACCAGCCCCGACGCGGTCCCGGTGCTGTGTATCACCGACTGGTACGGGCGCCCGGGGCCGGCAACGGGTCTGAGACACTGGAGGGGTGATCTCCCGAATCGATCTGCGCGGTGACGCCCTCCCCGAGGGCGGCGCCCTGCGCGACCTGCTGCCCCGTGCCGAGTTCGATGTGGAAGCCGCCCTGGAGAAGGTGCGGCCCATCTGCGAGGACGTGCGCCATCGCGGGACGGCCGCGCTGATCGAGTACGCGCATCGGTTCGACGGGGTCGCCATCGAGCGGGTGCGCGTGCCGGCCGAGGCGCTGGAGCGGGCGCTCGCGGAGCTGGACCCGGCCGTCCGGGCCGCCCTGGAGGAGTCGATCCGGCGCGCCCGGATCGTCCACCGCGAGCAGCGCCGCACGGACGTCACCACCAAGGTCGTCCCCGGCGGCACGGTCACCGAGCGCTGGGTCCCGGTCGAGCGCGTCGGCCTGTATGTACCCGGTGGCCTGGCGGTTTACCCGTCCTCGGTGGTCATGAACGTGGTTCCGGCCCAGGAGGCGGGCGTCGCGGGCGTCGCCGTCACCTCCCCGCCGCAGGCGGAGTTCGGCGGCCTGCCGCACCCGACCATCCTCGCCGCCTGCGCGCTCCTCGGCGTGGACGAGGTGTACGCGGCCGGCGGCGCCCAGGCGATCGCGATGTTCGCGTACGGCACCGAAGAGTGCCGCCCGGTCAACCTGGTCACCGGCCCCGGCAACATCTACGTCGCCGCCGCCAAGCGCCTGCTCAAGGGCCGGATCGGCATCGACGCGGAGGCCGGTCCCACCGAGATCGCGGTCCTCGCGGACGCCACCGCCGACGCCGCGCACGTCGCCGCCGACCTGATCAGCCAGGCCGAGCACGACACGCTGGCCGCCGCCGTCCTGGTCACCGACTCGGCCGAACTGGCCGCCGCCGTCGAGACCGAGCTGAAGACCCAGGTGGCCGCCACCAAGCACACCGAGCGGATCAGCACCGCGCTGGCCGGGCGGCAGTCCGCGATCGTGCTGGTGGACGGCGTGGACGAGGGCCTGAAGGTCGTCGACGCGTACGGCGCCGAGCACCTGGAGATCCAGACCGCCGACGCGTCCGCCGTCGCCGCCCGGGTGCGCAACGCCGGCGCGATCTTCGTCGGCCCGTACGCCCCGGTCTCCCTCGGCGACTACTGCGCCGGCTCCAACCACGTCCTGCCCACCGGCGGCTGCGCCTGCCACTCCTCGGGCCTGTCCGTCCAGTCGTTCCTGCGCGGCATCCATGTCGTCGACTACAGCCGCGACGCGCTGGCCGAGGTCGCCCACCATGTGGTGACCCTCGCCGAGGCCGAGGACCTCCCGGCCCACGGCGCGGCGCTGAAGGCCAGGTTCGACTGGAAGATCCCGCAGGGCGAGTGAGCGAGCACGTGACGAAGATCGACGACCTTCCCATCCGGGACGAACTGCGCGGCAAGTCCCCGTACGGCGCGCCGCAGCTGGACGTACCCGTACGCCTGAACACCAACGAGAACCCGTACCCGCTGCCGGAGCCGCTGGTGCGGCGCATCGCCGAGCGGGTCACCGAGGCCGCCCGCGAGCTGAACCGCTACCCCGACCGGGACGCGGTCGAGCTGCGCACAGAACTGGCCGCCTACCTGACGCGCACCGGCGGCCACGAGGTCACCGCGGCCCACGTGTGGGCCGCCAACGGCTCCAACGAGGTCATCCAGCAGCTGCTGCAGACCTTCGGCGGCCCCGGCCGTACCGCCATCGGCTTCGAGCCCTCGTACTCGATGCACGGCCTGATCTCGCGCGGCACCGGCACCGGCTGGATCTCCGGCCCGCGCAACGACGACTTCACCATCGACGTCGAGGCGGCCGTGGCGGCCATCGGCGAGCTGCGGCCCGACGTGGTCTTCATCTGCTCGCCCAACAACCCCACCGGCACCGCCGTCGCCGCCGAAACGGTTCTCGCGCTGTACGAGGCCGCCCAGGCCGCCCGCGCGGACACCGGCGGCGCGCTGGTCGTCGTGGACGAGGCGTACGGCGAGTTCAGCCACCGTCCCTCACTGCTCCCGCTGATCGAGGGCCGGCCGAACATGGTCGTCTCGCGCACCATGTCCAAGGCGTTCGGCGCCGCCGGGCTGCGCCTGGGCTACCTGGCCGCCGACCCGGCCGTGGTCGACGCCGTCCAGCTCGTACGCCTGCCGTACCACCTCTCGTCCGTCACCCAGGCCACCGCGCTCGCCGCCCTGGAGCACACCGACACGCTCCTGAAGTACGTCGAACAGCTCAAGGCCGAGCGCGACCGGCTGGTGGACGAGCTCCGCGCGATCGGCTGCGAGGTGGTCGACTCCGACGCCAACTTCGTCCAGTTCGGCAGGTTCGACGACCAGCACGCGGCCTGGCAGGCCATCCTCGACCAGGGCGTCCTGGTCCGTGACAACGGCGTACCGGGCTGGCTGCGGGTCACCGCGGGAACCCCGGCCGAGAACGACGCGTTCCTCGACGCGGTCCGTGCAGTACTGAAGGAGAACCGATGAACCGCGTTGGGCGCGTGGAGCGCACCACGAAGGAGACCTCGGTGCTGGTCGAGATCGATCTCGACGGCACCGGGCAGGTCGACGTGTCGACAGGGGTCGGCTTCTACGACCACATGCTCGACCAGCTCGGCCGGCACGGTCTGTTCGACCTCAAGGTCAAGACCGACGGCGACCTGCACATCGACACCCACCACACCATCGAGGACACCGCCCTCGCGCTGGGTGCCGCCTTCAAGCAGGCCCTCGGCGACAAGGTCGGCATCTACCGCTTCGGCAACTGCACCGTCCCCCTGGACGAGTCGCTGGCCCAGGTGACCGTCGACCTCTCCGGGCGCCCCTACCTGGTGCACACCGAGCCGGAGAACATCGCGCCGATGATCGGCACGTACGACACGACGATGACCCGGCACATCCTGGAGTCCTTCGTCGCGCAGGCCCAGATCGCCCTGCACGTCCACGTCCCGTACGGGCGCAACGCCCACCACATCGTGGAGTGCCAGTTCAAGGCACTGGCCCGCGCGCTGCGGTACGCCAGCGAGCGCGACCCGCGCGCCGCCGGCATCCTCCCGTCCACCAAGGGAGCGCTGTGAACGGCCTGTCCACCGTCTTCATCGTGCTCGGGCTCTTCCTGCTCGGGGGGCTCTACTCCTTCTGGAAGCAGAAGATGGGCAAGAGCGTGCTCGTCCTGCTGGGTATCGGCTCGGCGATGTGCCTGATCGCCGGCATTCTCCGTCTGGATGTGTGGAATTGAGTACCGCACCCGCGAAGAAGGTCGTCGTCTTCGACTACGGCTTCGGCAACGTCCGCTCCGCCGAGCGCGCCCTCGCCCACGTCGGCGCGGACGTGGAGATCACCGGTGACTACGACAAGGCGATGAACGCCGACGGCCTGCTCGTCCCCGGCGTCGGCGCCTTCGCCGCCTGCATGAAGGGCCTGCGCGAGGCCCGCGGCGACTGGGTCGTCGGCCGCCGCCTGTCCGGCGGGCGCCCGGTCATGGGCATCTGCGTCGGCATGCAGATCCTCTTCTCCCGCGGCATCGAGCACGGCGTGGAGACCGAGGGCCTGGACGAGTGGCCCGGCACGGTCGGCCCGCTCAAGGCCGACGTCGTGCCGCACATGGGCTGGAACACCGTCCGGGCACCCGAGGGCACACGGCTGTTCGACGGTCTGCCCGACGACGCCCGCTACTACTTCGTGCACTCCTACGCCGTACGCGACTGGGAGCTGGAAGTCGGCAACCCCAACATGCGCGCGCCCCAGGTCACCTGGGCCACGCACGGCGAACCGTTCGTGGCCGCCGTCGAGAACGGCCCGCTGTGGGCCACCCAGTTCCACCCCGAGAAGTCCGGCGACGCCGGAGCCCAGCTGCTGTCCAACTGGACCCAGACCCTCTAGGACCCTCCGCGATGAGCAAGCTCGAACTCCTCCCCGCCGTCGACGTCCGCGACGGCCAGGCGGTCCGCCTGGTACACGGCGAGTCCGGCTCCGAGACGTCCTACGGCGACCCGCTGCAGGCCGCGCTGGCCTGGCAGCGGTCCGGCGCCGAGTGGCTGCACCTGGTCGACCTCGACGCGGCGTTCGGCACCGGCGACAACCGCGCGCAGATCGCCGAGGTCGCCCGGAGCATGGACATCAAGGTCGAACTCTCCGGCGGCATTCGCGACGACGCCTCCCTGGAGGCCGCGCTCGCCACCGGCTGCAAGCGCGTCAACCTCGGCACGGCCGCGCTGGAGACCCCCGAGTGGGTCGCCAAGGTCATCGCCGAGCACGGCGACAAGATCGCCGTCGGCCTGGACGTCCGCGGCACCACGCTGCGCGGGCGCGGCTGGACCCGCGACGGCGGCGACCTCTACGAGACGCTGGCCCGCCTGGACTCCGAGGGCTGCGCCCGCTACGTCGTCACCGACATCAACAAGGACGGCACCCTCCAGGGCCCCAACCTGGAGCTGCTGCGGGGCGTCTGCGCCGCGACCGACAAGCCGGTCGTCGCGTCCGGCGGCGTCTCCTGCCTTGACGACCTCCGCGCGATCGCCACCCTGGTACCGGAAGGCGTCGAAGGAGCCATCGTCGGCAAGGCGCTCTACGCCAAGGCATTCACCCTGGAAGAGGCATTGGAGGCCGTTTCGTCATGACCATCGAGCGCGCGCAGACCGACAGTCCCTGGGAAGAGATCATCGGCTTCGCGCGCGCCGTGGCGGCCGGCGACCGCGTCCTGGTCGCCGGCACGATGCCACTGGTCGGCGGCGTGCTGTACGGGGAAGGCGACCCGTACGAGCAGACCAAGGTCGCCTTCAGCAACGCGCTGGCGGCGCTGGAGCCGTTCGGGCTCGGGGCCGGTTCGGTCATCCGTACCCGTATGTACCTGACCCACGCGCGGGACGTGGACGAGGCGGCCCGCGCCCACAAGGAACTCTTCGACGCCGTACGGCCCGCCGCGACCCTGGTCGTGGTCTCCGGCTTCGCCGACTCGCGCGTACTGGTCGAAGTCGAACTCGAAGCATTCAGAGAGGCCACGAGCACATGACCCTGGCGGTCCGAGTCATCCCCTGCCTGGACGTGGACAACGGCCGGGTCGTCAAGGGCGTCAACTTCAAGAACCTCCGCGACGCCGGCGACCCCGTCGAAATGGCCAAGATCTACGGCCAGGAAGGCGCCGACGAGCTGACCTTCCTCGACATCACGGCCTCCTCCGGCAACCGCGAGACCACCTACGACGTGGTCCGCCGCACCGCCGAGCAGGTCTTCATCCCGCTCACCGTCGGCGGCGGCGTCCGCACCCCCGAGGACGTCGACAAACTCCTTCGCGCGGGCGCGGACAAGGTCGGCGTCAACACCGCCGCCATCGCCCGCCCCGAGCTGATCCGCGAGATCGCCGAACGCTTCGGCAGCCAGGTCCTGGTCCTGTCCGTCGACGCCCGCCGCACGGAGACCGGCTCCTTCGAGGTCACCACGCACGGCGGCCGCCGCGGCACCGGCATCGACGCCGTCGAGTGGGCCCACCGCGCCGCCGAACTGGGCGCCGGCGAGATCCTCCTGAACTCCATGGACGCCGACGGCACCAAGGACGGCTACGACGTCGAGATGATCGCCGCCGTCCGCAAACACGTCACCGTCCCGGTCATCGCCAGCGGCGGCGCCGGCCGCCTGGCCGACTTCCCGCCCGCCGTCGAGGCCGGCGCCGACGCGGTCCTGGCCGCCTCCGTCTTCCACTTCGGCGACCTGCGGATCGGTGAGGTGAAGGAGACGCTGCGGGGGGCGGGGCATCCGGTGCGGTGACCTGACGGCGCGCTCTTTCCGGGACGAGGCACCCTTCACGTGTTCGTGGAGGGTGCCTCGGTGTGCGTGCCCTGGGGCGCGGTGGCGCAGCCGAGGCGTGATGAGAACAGCCGGACGGACGGGGCAGGGGAACGGGTGTGCGTCCGGTCACCGGGGGTGACCGCTGATGCGGCGAGCACCCCGGCGGGTGCCCTAGCCTGCGGGCATGCCTTCAATCACGGTTGATCTCAGCGGCGGAGAACTGGCCGAACTGCGCGCCGAGGCGCAGCGGCTGGGCGTGCCGGTAGAGCGGTTGGCGCACGGGATCGTCTGCGAGAGCGTCGCGCGGGGAAGGCGGCAGCGGCGAACCGCCGAGAGCCGTGCCCGTATCGGGGCGGTCGGCTCGTTCGAGGCCGCATTGCGCCCGAGTGACGGCAAGGAAACGTGAACGAGGCTGCGAAGCGGCGGAGTTCGGGCGCGTAACGGGCCTATCGGGACAGCCGCTGTCCGATTCCCCCGTGGTGCTTGTGTTCATGGGCGGGGGCTCCCTACCGTTCTCGCGTTCGATCCCGGATGCCCACCGGAAGGACGCCCCGTGATGATGTTCTCCCCGACCGGCCGTCACCGAGCACCCCGTCGCCGCAGTGGCGCGGGGCGATTACTCACCCGCGCCTCGACCGCGGCCGCCACCCTCGCGCTGCCGGTCGTCGGCGCGTCCGTCGCCTCCGCCGCGGACGGCGGGACGTACACCGTCGCCCCCGGTGACAGCCTCTCCGAGATCGCCGCGAAGCAGGGCGTGAAGGGGGGCTGGGCGAAGCTGTACGCGAGCAACCGCTCGGCGGTCGGCGGTGATCCGGACCTGATCAAGGTCGGTACGAAACTGAAACTGAGCGGTCCGGCCGCGGCCCAGCCGCGGCGCACCTCCCGCGCCGCCGAGCGGCCCGCCGTGCGCGCCGCGGCCGGCGACGCCGTACGGCCCGTCAGCGGGGGCACGCTCACCGCCGGATTCGGTGCCGGCGGCAGCCACTGGGCGCACGGACACACCGGGCAGGACTTCGCCGTACCCGTCGGCACCGCCGTCCGTGCCGCCCGGGGCGGGACCGTCGTGAAGGCCGGCTGGGGCGGCGCGTTCGGGTACGAGGTCGTCGTCCGGCACCACAGCGGGTCGTACACGCAGTACGCGCATCTGTCGCAGATCCGGGTGCCCGTGGGCGCCACCGTCGGCGCCGGTGAGCGCATCGGGCGGTCCGGCGCCACCGGCAACGTCACCGGACCGCATCTGCACTTCGAGGTACGGGCCACCCCCGCCTACGGATCGGCCGTCGATCCGATGGCCTGGCTGCGGCGGCACGGCGCGTTCGACTGAGCCGCGGCCACCGGCCGCCTCACCGCCTGCCCTTGCGTGCCGCCCGTACGTACTCCCGGTTCATCTTCGTGATGCTGAACAGCGGGATGCCCTTCGGGCAGGCGGTGGCGCACTCCCCGGCGAGGGTGCAGCCGCCGAAGCCCTCCTCGTCCATGGTGGTGACCATGTCCAGGACCCGGGTCTCGCGCTCCGGCGCGCCCTGCGGGAGGACGTTGAGGTGGTTGACCTTCGCCGAGGTGAACAGCATCGCCGAACCGTTCGGGCAGGCCGCCACGCACGCGCCGCAGCCGATGCACTCCGCGTGTTCGAACGCGAAGTCGGCGTCCGGCTTCGGTACGGGCGTGGCGTGCGCCTCGGGCGCGGCGCCGGTGGGCGCGGTGATGTAGCCGCCGGACTGGATGATCCGGTCGAAGGCGGACCGGTCGACGACCAGGTCCCGTACGACGGGGAAGGCCGCCGCGCGCCACGGTTCGACGTCGATCGTGTCGCCGTCCCGGAACGACCGCATGTGCAGCTGGCAGCTGGTGGTGCGCTCCGGGCCGTGCGCCTCGCCGTTGATGACGAGGCTGCACGCGCCGCAGATGCCCTCGCGGCAGTCGTGGTCGAAGGCGACGGGGTCGTCGCCCTTGAGGATGAGTTCCTCGTTGAGGGTGTCGAGCATCTCCAGGAACGACATGTCGGGGGAGATGCCGTCCACGTCGTAGGTGGACATGCCGCCGTCGGCGCCGGCGTTCTTCTGCCGCCAGACGCGCAGGGTGAGCTTCATGCGTAGCTCCGCTGGGTGGGGTGGACGTACTCGAAGACCAGGTCTTCCTTGTGCAGGACGGGCGCGGCGCCGGTGGCGGTGAACTCCCAGGCGGCGGCGTAGGAGAACGCCTCGTCGCGGCGCTCGGCCTCGCCGTCGGCGGTCTGCGACTCCTCGCGGAAGTGGCCGCCGCAGGACTCCTCGCGGTGCAGCGCGTCGAGGCACATCAGCTCGGCGAGTTCCAGGTAGTCGACGATGCGGTTGGCCTTCTCCAGCGACTGGTTGAACTCCTCGCCGACGCCGGGCACCTTGATGCGCCGCCAGAACTCCTCGCGGATCTGCGGGATGCGGTCGAGGGCCTTGCGCAGGCCGGTCTCCGTACGGGCCATGCCGCACAGTTCCCACATCAGCTCGCCCAGTTCGCGGTGGAAGGAGTCGGGGGTGCGGTCGCCGTCGACGGACAGCAGGAGGTTGAGCTGGTCCTCCGTGTCGGCCAGGGCTTCCTGGACGGCGGGGTGATCGGCGGTGATCTCGTCGTGGTGGGGGTGGCGGGCCAGGTAGTCGTTGATCGTGGACGGCAGGACGAAGTAGCCGTCGGCCAGCCCCTGCATGAGGGCGGACGCGCCGAGCCGGTTGGCGCCGTGGTCGGAGAAGTTGGCCTCCCCGATGGCGAACAGACCGGGGACGGTGGTCTGAAGGTCGTAGTCGACCCACAGGCCGCCCATCGTGTAGTGCACGGCGGGGTAGATCCGCATCGGGACCTCGTACGGGTTCTCCGCGGTGATCCGCTCGTACATGTCGAAGAGATTGCCGTACTTCTCCTCGACGGCCTTGCGGCCCATCCGCGCGATGGCGTCCGCGAAGTCCAGGTAGACGCCCTGGCCGCCGGGGCCGACGCCGCGCCCCTCGTCGCAGACGTTCTTCGCGGCGCGGGAGGCGATGTCGCGGGGGACGAGGTTGCCGAAGGAGGGGTAGATCCGCTCCAGGTAGTAGTCGCGTTCGGCCTCGGGGATCTCGGCGGGCGGCCGGGCGTCCCCCTCGGCCTTCGGCACCCAGATGCGGCCGTCGTTGCGCAGCGACTCGCTCATCAGCGTGAGCTTGGACTGGTGGTCGCCGGTGCGCGGGATGCAGGTGGGGTGGATCTGGGTGAAGCAGGGGTTGGCGAAGTACGCGCCGCGCCGGTGGGCCCGCCAGACGGCGGTGGCGTTGGAGTTCATGGCGTTCGTCGACAGGTAGAACACGTTGCCGTAGCCGCCGGAGGCGAGGACGACGGCGTCCGCGAAGTAGGTGTCGATCCGGCCGGTGACCAGGTCGCGGGCGACGATGCCGCGCGCCCGGCCGTCCACCACGATCAGGTCCAGCATCTCCGTACGGGGGTGCAGCTCGACGTTGCCGGCGGCGATCTGGCGGGAGAGCGCCTGGTAGGCGCCGAGCAGCAGCTGCTGTCCGGTCTGGCCGCGGGCGTAGAACGTACGGGAGACCTGGACGCCGCCGAAGGAGCGGGTGTCGAGCAGGCCGCCGTACTCCCGGGCGAAGGGCACGCCCTGGGCCACGCACTGGTCGATGATCTCGACGGAGATCTGCGCCAGGCGGTGCACGTTGGACTCGCGGGCGCGGAAGTCGCCGCCCTTGACGGTGTCGTAGAACAGGCGGTGTACGGAGTCGCCGTCGTTGCGGTAGTTCTTCGCGGCGTTGATGCCGCCCTGCGCGGCGATCGAGTGGGCGCGGCGCGGCGAGTCCTGGTAGCAGAACTGCACGACGTGGTAGCCCTGTTCGGCGAGCGTGGCGCCCGCCGAGCCGCCCGCGAGGCCGGTGCCGACGACGATGACGGTGTGCTTGCGGCGGTTGGCCGGGTTGACCAGCTTGGCCGTGAAGCGGCGGGTGTCCCAGCGGTCGGCGACCGGGCCCTCGGGCGCCTTGGTGTCGGCGACCGGCTGCCCGGTCGCGTACTCGGTGTAGGAGGTCATGTCAGCTCACTGCTCCGGTCACGACGGCCACCGGTACGGCGACGAAGCCCGCCGTCAGTACCAGGGCGAGGAGGTTGGCGACGGCCTTGAGCACCCGGTCGCGGGCGGCGCTGCCGACGCCCAGCGTCTGCGCGGCGCTCCAGAACCCGTGCCGGACGTGCAGTCCGAGGGCGAGCATCGCCACGATGTAGAGCGTGGTGACGGGCCAGCGGTCGAAGGAGGCGATCAGGTTCTGGTACGGGTGCCCGGCCTCGGCCCGCGGGTTCACGGTCAGCGTCGTCAGGTCCAGGATGTGCCAGACGATGAACAGGGCGAGGATGATCCCGCCCCAGCGCATGGTGCGGGTGGCGTAGCTCTGGCGCTGCCGCTTGTGGACGTAACTGCTCGGGCGCGCCCTGATGTCGCGGCGGCTGAGCTGGAAGGCGGCCACGCCGTGGGTCAGCACGGCGGCCAGCAGCACGACTCGGGCGAGCCACAGGAACCACTCGTGGTGCAGGAAGGGCTCGCCGACGGTCCGCAGCCAGTGCGCGTAGCCGTTGAACTCGTCCGAACCGAAGAAGATCTTGAGGTTGCCCAGCATGTGCGCGACCAGGTACAGCAGCATCACCACGCCGCTGACCGCCATCGCGGTTTTCTTGCCGACGGTCGAGCGCCACAGCAGCCCCGCGAAGGACGGCCGTCGTTCCGTCCGGGTGTCCAGTGCCATGAGTCCTGACGTTAGGTACCGACCGGCTCATCAGTCCAAGACATGGAACGGCTCATCTCCATAGCCTCTCCCTATCGACGCCTATCATCGGGTGTATGCAGCTGCAGCAGCTCCGCTACTTCACGGCGGTCGCCGACACCCGCCACTTCACCCGCGCCGCCGAACGCGAGCACGTCGCGCAGCCCTCCCTGTCACAGCAGATCAAAGCCCTGGAACGGGAGCTGGGCGCCGAACTCTTCCATCGCGCGCGCGGCCACATCACCCTCACCGACGCGGGCCGGACGCTGCTGCCGCTGGCCCGGCGCATCCTCGCCGACACCGACACCGCCCGGCGCGAGGTGCAGGAGGTCGCGCAGCTGCGGCGCGGCCGGCTGCGCATCGGCGCGCCGCCCAGCCTGTGCGCGAGCCTGGTCCCGGACGTGCTGAGCGCCTTCCACACCGCCTATCCGGGCGTGGAACTGCTCGTCCACGAGGACGGTTCGCAGGATCTCGTACGGGTCCTCGCGGACGGCGAACTGGACCTCGCCCTGATCATCACGCCCCTCCCGGAGCAGGCCCCGGCGCTCGCCACCGACGAACTGCTGCGGGAGGAACTGGTCGTGGTCTCCGCGCCGGACCGGCCGGCGCCGGTGGGAGGCGGCCGGCGGATGCGCGTCGAGGACCTCCAGGACCGTCCGCTGGCGATGTTCCGGCGCGGCTACGACCTGCGGGAGTTCACCACGGCGGCATGCCGGGCGGCCGGCTTCGAGCCGGTCTTCACCGTCGAGGGCGGCGAGATGGACGCGGTGCTGGGCTTCGTACGGGCCGGTCTCGGCGTCGCGGTCGTCCCCAGCATGGTCGCCGAGCGCTCCGGACTGCGCGTCACCCGCTTCGCCACCGCGGACATGCACCGGGTGATCTCGGTGGCGCGCCGGGGGGACGTCTCGCCGCCGCGGGCCGCCCGCGAGCTCCGGCGCATCCTGCTGGCGCATCTGGGGCTGGAGCTGCCGGGCGGGTGACGGCCGGTGGCGCGTTGTCGCCCCCGAGGTCTCCCGGGACAACGGCGCTTTTCGGCCACTCGGTCGCAAAGGCGCACGCTCTCCCCGGGAACGGTGCCCTGGTAGCGGGGCCCGGGAACCGGCGGGCATCACAGGGGCCCCAAGGTGAACAGGCTGTTTCCGGGCAGAAGCCAGGGCGGCCATTGCCTTTTCTACCTTTGCGGCGATAAAAAAGCCTCACTTGCCGGGATAACGGCACGGCAATAGGCACACGGGGGAAGGCCAGGGAATGCCGATGTTGCTGGAAGAGGTTTACGCTGGTGCGCCGACCGTCAAATCCGGGCGGCACATCACCACCGTCAACGAATTCACCGACCAGTCGCCCGCACTGCGCCCGGAAGTACTCGCGGAGGCGACCCGGCGACTGATCGAACTGGGGGATTTCGGCTCCGGGAAGATCCTGGTCGAGGAGGACAAGGGAGCCATCATCGGCAGCGCGGTGTCACTGGCCGTGGGACTGCCGCTGGCCGTCGCCCGCTGGTACACCTACGACCTGAGCGGCCACGGCATCTCGGTGCCCATCGACAGCGAGTACTTCGCGGGCACGCTCTACATCAACGGCGTCGAGCCGGGCGACCGGGTGACGATCGTCGACGACACCATCAGCACCGGCGGCACCCTGATCGCCCTGATCGAGGCCGTCCGGGCGGTCGGCGCCCGGGTCGAGGAAGTCCTGGTGGCGGTCGAGAAACCGGAGAACGGCGGCCGCGAGCGGATCGCCGACCGCTTCGGCATCGACGTCCGCTCGGTCATCCGCATCGCCGTCGACCCGCACTCCGGGCGCGTGGTCGTCCTGGGCTGACCGCCGCACGGACACCGCGCCGCACGCCCTCGCGTCGCGCGTCCCCGCCGCCGTACGCCCGCCGACCGCACCCGTTCACACCCGCCCGAGGAGTTTTGTGTGAGCACGAACAACCCCGGCGCCGAGACCGGCCGCACGCAATTGTACGAACTGCGTCACATCGCCGAACCCGGAGCCGCCCGCATATTCGCGAAATGTGAATTCCGTAATCCCACCGGAAGCCACAAGGACCGCGTCTTCTCCTACATGCTCGACGAACTGGAGAAGACGGAATCGATCCGCCCCGGCATGACCCTGGTCGAATGTTCGACCGGAAACGGCGGCGCTGCCCTGTCCCGGGTCGGCGCGCAACGCGGCTATCGCATCGTCATCATCATGCCGGAGGGCATGACCGAGGAACGCCGCAAACAGATCGCGTCATGGGGCGGGACGGTCATCGAGACCTCCGCCGACGGCTTCCTGCTGGAGGGCGAGGAGACCGCCCGGCGGTACGTGGCCGAACACCCCGGCAGCCACTTCCTCGATCAGTCCACCAACGAACTGAACTGGCGCGCCTGGCGCTCCTGCGGCCACGAGATCGTCACCGACCTGCGCGCGGCAGGACAGGTTCCCGGCCACTTCATCTGCTCCATCGGCACCGGCGGCACCTTCACCGGGATCGCCGACGTCCTCAAGGACGCCCACCCCGGCCTGCGGACCTGGGCCGTCGAGGTGGACCGCTCGGCCGCCCTGTACGCCAAGCGCCACGGCCTGCCCTTCGAGCACCACACCCACAACCTGATGGGCCTGGGGCCGGGCAAGGTGCCGTCCAACCTTCGCGAGGAACTCGTCGACGAGGTCGAACTGATCACCGGCGACGACGGCTGGCACACCATGAAGCGCCTCATCTCCGAGGAGGGACTGCCCGTCGGGCCCACCGCCGGCGGCAACATCTTCGCCGCCCAGCGGCTGGCCAGGACCCTGCCCCCCGAAGAGATCGTGGTCACCGTGCTGTTCGACTCCGCCTGGAAGTACTTCAGCATCTGGGACGGCCGCTACGAGCAGTACCGGACGGGGCCGGACTCATGACCGCCGCGCACCCCGCCACGGAGGAGCCGGACATCGCCGGACGCCTGGCCGCCGTCACCCGCCGCCTCGGCCAGGCCTGCGCGCGGGCCGGGGTACCGCCCCGGGACGTACGCTTCGTCGCCGTCAGCAAGTTCCACGGCACGCCCGCGCTCACCGCGGCCCTGGAAGCCGGACACCGGCACTTCGGCGAGAGCCGGGTGCAGGAGGCCCAGGCCAAGTGGCCGCCGCTGCGCGAACGCCACCCCGGCACCCTGCTCCACCTCATCGGCCCGCTCCAGACCAACAAGGCCACCGCGGCCGTCCGCGCCTTCGACGTCCTGCACAGCGTGGACCGGCCCCGCCTGGCCGCGGCCCTGGCCACCGCCATGGAGCGCACCGGCCGCCGCCCGGACTGCTTCGTCCAGGTCAACATCGGCGACGAACCGCACAAGAGCGGAGTACCCGTCGCCGCGGCGGACGCGTTCGTCAAGGAGTGCCTGGACACGTACGGCCTGCCCGTCGTCGGACTGATGTGCATCCCGCCCTACGGGAGCGATCCGCGTCCGCACTTCGGACAGCTGCGCGCACTGGCCGCCGAAAGCGGTCTGCGGGAGCTCAGTATGGGGATGAGCGCCGACTTCGAGACCGCGGTGGCCGAAGGCGCGACCACGGTACGGGTCGGTGAGGCGGTCTTCGGGCCGCGCCCGCGCCCCTGAGGAGTCACCGTGGCCGCGCTGTTCGTCTTCAGTCTCTTCTCCGCCCTGGTGGACGTCTTCGCCTCCGAACGCCTGCAGCACGTGGACCCGGGGAGCGTGGCCGCGGTCGCCTTCACCCTCACCGGACTGTTCTTCTGCGTGCTGACCGCCGTCCGGCTGCGCCCGGCCCGGCTGGTCGCGGCCGTCCGGGCACACGCCGCCGACCTGGTCGTCCTGAACATCACCACCGCCGTGACCTGGCTGACCCTCCTGTACGCCCTCAAGCTCATGGAACCGGCCGTCACCAACGTCGTGTCGATCGCCGTCGGCCCGGCCTTCACCGTCCTCCTCCAGGTCCTGTGGTGGAAGCGGGACCGCGTCCTGCCGGGCGAGGTCCTCTCCTCGATCGGCATCCTGCTCACCCTGGCCGGACTGGTCTGGGCGTCACTGGACGGCCGCAGCGGCGTGGGCGACCGAGCCGCCCTGGCCATGACGCTGGGCCTGTGCGCCGCGGTGGCCTCCGGCGCCGGCGGGGCCGCCAACGTCGTCTTCTCCGCCCGCCTGGGCGCGGCCGGGGTGGACGTACCCACCGTCATGGGCCTGCGGTTCGCCCTGGTGGCGGCCGTCGGCTGGACACTGGCCGGCTTCTCCGGCGCCGAGCAGCTGGGCCGGGCGCTGGTGCCGGGCGCGGTGGTGGCCGTCATCGGCGTCTCGATACCCGCCTATCTGGTGCAGATCGGGGTGCGCAAGGTGACGCCCATGACCGCCTCCATGATCTGTTCGCTCGCCCCCGCCATGACCCTTCTGATCCAGCTGGCCGACTCCCGGCTGACGTTCTCGGTGCCGTCGGCCGTCGGCATCACCGTGATCACCGTCTTCATCGCGGCCGGGCTGCTGGCCCGCAGGGGCGCGCCACCGGCCGCGGTGGTCCAGGAAGGCAAGACCCATGCAGTGTCTGATCGTTGACGCCTACTCCACCGGCCGCTTCCTGCCGGGGGCCCTCGCCGAACGCGGCGTCAAGTGCGTCCATGTGCAGAGCACACCGGCCATTCCCGACTACCTCCGGCGCACCTTTCCCGAGGGCGCCTTCACCGACAACCTGCTGTACGACGGCGACCTGGAGGCGCTGCTGACGGCGGTCCGCGCCGCCGCCCCCGCCTTCGTCCTCCCCGGCAACGAGACCGGCGTCGACCTCGCCGACCTGCTCGCCCGACGCCTCGGCCTGCCCGCGAACGGCCGGGACGAGCGGCGGGTGCGGCGCGACAAGTACGACATGGCCATGGCCGTACGGGCCCACGGGCTGCGCGCCCCCGACACCCTGCGCACTTCCCGCTTCGATGCCGCCCTCGCCTGGGCGCGGGCACACGGCCGCTGGCCGCTGGTGGTCAAGCCCGCCGACAGCGCCGGCACCGACAACGTCTTCTTCTGCGCCGACGCCGTCGAACTGTGCACCGCCTTCAACCACATCCTCGGCTCGTCCAACATCCAGGGCGCCCGCAACCGGACCGTCGTCATCCAGGAACACCTGGCGGGCACCGAGTACTTCGCCAACACCGTCAGCGTCGACGGACGCCACCACATCGCGGAGATCTGGCGCTATCACAAGCGGCGCGGCCGCGGCGGCGCGGCGATCTACGACTACGAGGAGCCGCTGACGGCGGACGACCCCGCGGCCGCCGCCCTGCGGCCGTACCTCCTGGGCGTCCTGGACGCGCTCGGCGTGCGGCACGGACCCGCCCACTCGGAAGTCATGCTGACCGGTGAGGGGCCCGTCCTGATCGAGACCGGCGCCCGGCTGGCGGGCAGCATCCTGCCGCACGTCGTCAGCCGCTGCTTCGGCACCAACCACGTGGAGCTGACCGCCCTGGCCGGCAGCGACCCGGACGCGTTCGCCGCCCGTGGCGCGGGCCCGGCCGAGCCGCGCACCGGACTGCGCTACGTCTCGCTGATCTCCCCGTTCGCGGGGCGGCTGACGTCCCTGGCGGGCTTCGAGCGGCTGCGCGAGCTGCCCTCGTACGCCGACCACTTCCTCGGCGTACGGGCCGGCGCCTACCTCAGCCCCACGGTGGACTCGGCGACCTCGCCCGGCGTCTGCTACCTCCTGCACGAGGACGAGCGGCAGATCGAGGCCGACTACCGGCGGCTGCGCGCGCTGGAACTGGCGGAGCCGGGCGGCCTCTACGAGATCGACAGGAGGCGGTGAGCACGCGACGTCGCCCCCGCGCCGGGCCTCCCCGCGCCCGCGGGCCTACAGGCCGAGCCCGGCCTCCAGGATCTTGGCCACCGCGTCCTTGTCCCCGTCCAGCCCGACATCGGCCGCCGCCTGCCGGCCGAACACGAACAGGAGCAGCTCGCCCGGCTCACCGGTGGCGGTGACGACCGGCGTACCGCGGTGCGCGACCGCCGTCCGGCCGTCCGGGCGGCGCAGCACCAGCCCCACCGGCGACTTGCGCCCCAGCAGCCGTGCCATCCTCTCCAGGCGCGACCACAGCGCGTCCGAGAAGACCGGGTCCAGCTCGCGCGGCGTCCAGTCCGGGCGGGCCCGCCGTACGTCCTCGGCGTGGATGTAGAACTCGACGGTGTTCGACGCCTCGTCGATCTGCTTGAGCGCGAACGGCGACATACGGGGCGGGCCGGACCGGATGAGCCCCAGCAGCTCGTCGTACGGCTTCTCGGCGAACTCCCGCTGCACCCGCTCCAGACGGCTCGCCAGCGGCTTGACGAGCAGGCCCCCGGCCGCGTCCGCGCGCCGCTCGCGCACCACCACGTGCGCGGCGAGATCCCGGGCGGTCCAGCCCTCGCACAGCGTCGGCGCATCGGGCCCGGCGCTCTCCAGGAGGTCCGCCAACAGCAGCCGTTCGCGCTTCGCATGGGTCGACATGCGCCCACCCTACGACCGGGGCACGGCGGGTGCCATGGCGCGCCACGCGCCACGTCCCGCGCGGGGCCCGTCCGATCACGACGGCGGGGACGCCGCCGCACGCCGTCAGCTCCGCAGCAGCAGCACGACGGCGACCAGCAGCCCCGCGGCGAAGATCGCAAGCAGCACCGCCGCCGCGACCTTCGCCGTACGGTCGGCGTCCGGAGGCGGCGGCTGGCGGGTCATGGATGCAGGATGCCGTACGCCACGCGCCCCGCGCGCGCCGCTTACGGAGGACCCGGCGCAGCGGCAGCCCCGCGCACGGCACAATGGAGCCATGAGCAGCCGCGTCCTGGAATCCCAGCTCGACCCCGCCGTCGCCGCCCGCCTCAAGCGCGACGCCGACGGCCTGGTCCCCGCCATCGCCCAGCAGTACGACACCGGCGAGGTGCTGATGCTCGGCTGGATGGACGACGAGGCGCTGCACCGCACGCTCACCACCGGCCGCTGCACGTACTGGAGCCGCAGCCGCCAGGAGTACTGGGTCAAGGGCGACACGTCCGGACACGTCCAGCACGTGAAGTCCGTCGCCCTGGACTGCGACGCCGACACCGTCCTGGTCAAGGTCGACCAGACCGGCGCGGCCTGCCACACCGGCGCCCGTACCTGCTTCGATGAGGATGTGCTCATCGAAGGGCAGTAGGCTCCGCGCCATGACCTCGGGAACCACCGGCACCGCCACACCGGACCTGGAGAACTTCCGCACGCTCGCCAAGGACCGCCGGGTCATCCCCGTCACCCGGCGCCTGCTCGCCGACGGCGACACCCCGGTGGGCCTCTACCGCAAGCTGGCCGCCGAACGTCCGGGCACCTTCCTGCTCGAATCGGCGGAGAACGGCCGCACCTGGTCCCGCTATTCGTTCATCGGCGTACGCAGTGCGGCCACCCTGACCGTGCGCGACGGGCAGGCCCACTGGCTGGGCACCCCGCCGGTCGGCGTGCCCACCGAAGGGGACCCGCTCGCCGCGCTGCGCGCCACCGTCGAGGCGCTGCACACCCCGCGCGATCTGATCGAGGGCCAGGGCCTGCCGCCCTTCACCGGCGGCATGGTCGGCTACCTCGGCTACGACATCGTGCGCCGGCTGGAGAAGATCGGCGACAGCACCACGGACGACCTCGGGCTGCCCGAGCTGACCATGCTGCTCACCTCCGACCTGGCCGTACTGGACCACTGGAACGGCACGGTCCTGCTGATCGCCAACGCCATCAACCACAACGACCTGGAAACGGGCGTGGACGAGGCGTACGCGGACGCCGTGGCCCGCCTGGACAGCATGGCCTACGACCTGGCCCGCCCGGCCCCCGCGAGCGCCGCGGCCCTGCCGCCCTCCGAGCTGCCCCCCTACACCGCGAAGTGGGGCGGACCGTCGTACCAGGACGCCGTCGAGGACATCAAGGAGCGCATCCGCGCGGGCGACGCCTTCCAGGTCGTGCCCTCGCAGCGCTTCGAAACCGACTGCACCGCCTCCGCGTTGGACGTCTACCGGGTGCTGCGGGCCACCAACCCCAGCCCCTACATGTACCTGCTCCGCTTCGAGGACGGCGTCGACGTCGTCGGCTCCAGCCCCGAGGCACTGGTCAAGGTCGAGAACGGGCAGGCCACCCTGCACCCCATCGCCGGCACCCGGCCGCGCGGCGCGACCGTGCCGGAGGACCAGGCCCTCGCCGACGAGCTGATGGCCGACCCCAAGGAGCGCGCCGAACACCTGATGCTCGTCGACCTCGGCCGCAACGACCTGGGCCGGGTCTGCGAACCCGGCAGCGTCGAGGTCGTCGACTTCATGTCCGTCGAGCGCTACAGCCATGTCATGCACATCGTCTCCACCGTGACCGGCCGACTGGCGCCCGGCCGCACCGCCTTCGACGTGCTCACCGCCTGCTTCCCCGCGGGCACCCTCTCCGGCGCCCCCAAGCCGCGCGCGATGCAGATCATCGAGGAGCTGGAGCCCAGCCGTCGCGGCCTGTACGGCGGCTGCGTCGGCTACCTCGACTTCGCCGGGGACTCCGACACCGCCATCGCGATCCGCACCGCGCTGCTGCGGGACGGCACCGCGTACGTCCAGGCGGGCGCGGGCGTCGTCGCGGACTCCGACCCGGTCGCGGAGGACACCGAGTGCCGCAACAAGGCGGCGGCGGTGCTGCGGGCGGTGCACACGGCGCACGGGCTGGGGGCCTGAGCAGGGCTCTTCGGGGCCGGGGCACCGCGGGCGGAGGCCGGGCGCGCCGCCTCCGTACAGTGGTAGGCGTGACTGCCGTAGACCACCCCCTCGCCGGCGCGACCGTGACCTCGTCGTCCCCGTCGCCCAAGTCCGCGCGCAGCGGAAAGAGCCTGGCGCTCGCGCTGATCGCGGGCGCGGCCGGCGCCGCCGTCGTCCTGCTGGCCTCCGGCCGCACCTGGGCCAGGGCCACCGCCGTCGTCGCCCAGGGCGAGCTGCCGCAGACCGCGTCGGGCCAGGACGTGACGGGCGTGCCCGGCGCGCTCGCCATCGTCGGCCTCGCCGCCCTGGTCGCCCTCTTCGCCGTACGCGGCGCGGGCCGGACGGCGGTCGCCGCGCTGCTCGCCCTCAGCGGTCTGGGCACCGTCGTCGGCGCGTACCTGGGCCTCTCCGACACCGCGGCGCTCCGCGAGAAGGCGGCCACCGCGACGGGGCTGTCGGACGCCGGCGTGCAGGACGTCTCGCACACCTTCTGGCCCTGGGCCGCGGTCGCCGGCGGCCTCCTGCTGCTGGTCGCCGGGGTGCTGGCGCTGCTGTACGGGCGCTGCTGGCCCGCGATGTCCGGGCGCTACGAGCGTGCCGGCGCGGCCCCCCGCGGCTCGCGCCGCTCCGCCGCCGCCGACCCGGACCGGCCGGAGGAGATGTGGAAGTCCCTGGACCGGGGCGAGGACCCGACCCGGTAGCGGCCGCACCCCGGCCATCGGGGACAATGGACGGCGAGGGATCACCGCGCCCCGACTCTGGCGCGAAAAAGCTACGAGGAGCACTCATGTCGAGCAGTGGCCACGGACACACCCCCGCCGCCTGGACCGGCGTCATCATCTCGTTCATCGGCTTCTGCGTCGCCGGCGCCTTCATCGTGCTGGCGAACGTGCCCGGGTTCTGGGCGGGCATGGTCCTGATCGGCCTCGGTGCCGTGGTGGGCGGCGTGATGCGCGCGGCCGGCCTGGGCCAGGCGGGCAGGAAGGGCGCGACGGCGCACGGACCGGCCAAGGCCCGGCCGCAGGAGGGCTGAGCCGCCGCCGGGCCCGGCCCGGCGGCAGCGGATACTGCGACGGCGCGGCTGCGCGGCCCGTACGGACGAGGTGCCCGAGGCACCGACCGTGCGGAGGCCGGGGGGCTGCGCCGTTTTCCGTACGGAGGTGACCGGTGCCCGGGGCCCGGTCGTCCGTGGAGCGGACTGGAGAGGGATCGTCCCCCATGCGGCGGTCGGCGGGCTGCGTCCCCGGCCCGGTGGCCACACAATCGCCACGTGAGCGAACCCGTGGCCCCGTCCGGTGGGCCGGTCTCCGTGTCCGGTGCGGTTTCCGCGCGCGGCGCGGCCGGCCGGCGTGGGGTGCGCGGCCTCGTCCGGCGGCTGACGGCGCCGCTCGGCGTCCTCGCGGCCGTCGTCGCCTCCTTCGTCTTCGTGGGCCTCGTCGATCCCAACGAGCCCGGTCACTACCCGGCCTGCCCCCTGCTCGCCCTCACCGGCATCGCCTGCCCGGCCTGCGGCGGACTGCGCAGCGCGCACGCCGTCGCGCACGGTGACCTCGCCGCGGCCGTGGGCGCCAATGTGCCGGCGGTCGCCGGTTACGCGGCTTTCGCGCTCTTCTGGGCAGCCTGGGCCGTACGGGCGGCGCGCGGGCTGCCCACGGTGGGGCCGCGGCCCCGAGCGGTCCACTGGTGGACGCTGGGCGGGCTGCTGCTCGTCTTCACGCTCGTGCGCAATCTTCCGTTCGGGGCGGGGTTGACTCCGTAGCGGGGGCGGGGGCAGAGGAAGGGCCCGGAGAGCGGGTCGGGGGAGGTCGGGGGAGCGGGCCGGGGAAGCCCGGTCTCCGTTTCCGGGGCGCGTCGGCACGCGGTACGGGGGCGTGCCGAGGCCAGTGGATCAAGCCGGGCGAGATCCGTGTCACGGGCTCGGAAAACCTGCCCTGACCTGCGCTTTTTCGAACCGCTTCGAGATGGGTGCGTCCACGTGGTGGGACCGCCGTCAACCGGATGTGAGACCTTTGCCCCCTGCCGGATACCATCGGAGAGCCTGACGGGACCACACGGTCCCCGACGGCGACTGTCACCCTCCACCGCTCAAGAAGGAGGCCGCTCGCGTGAGTGTGCTCGACGAGATCATCGAGGGAGTCCGCGCCGACCTCGCCGAGCGGCAGGCGCGCGTGGGCCTCGACGAGCTCAAGGAGCGGGCCCTCAAGGCGCGCCCGGCCAAGGACGGGGTCGCGGCCCTCAAGGGCGACAGTGTCACGGTGATCTGCGAGGTCAAGCGCTCCAGCCCCTCCAAGGGCGCGCTCGCCGCGATCGCCGACCCGGCCGGCCTCGCCGCCGACTACGAGGCGGGCGGCGCGGCGGTCATCTCCGTACTGACCGAACAGCGCAGGTTCGGCGGCTCCCTCGCCGACCTGGAGGCCGTGCGGGCCCGGGTGGACATCCCCGTCCTGCGCAAGGACTTCATCGTCACCGCCTACCAGCTGTGGGAGGCCCGCGCGTACGGCGCCGACCTGGCGCTGCTGATCGTCTCCGCGCTGGAGCAGGAGGCACTGGTCTCGCTGATCGAGCGGGCCGAGTCGATCGGGCTGACGCCGCTGGTCGAGGTGCACGACGAGGAGGAGGTCCAGCGGGCCGTGGACGCCGGTGCGCGGATCATCGGGGTCAACGCCCGCAACCTGAAGACCCTTGAGGTCGACCGCGGGAACTTCGCGCGGATCGCGCCGGAGATCCCGGACCACATCGTGAAGATCGCCGAGTCCGGGGTGCGCGGGCCGCACGACCTGATCGCCTACGCCAACGACGGCGCCGACGCCGTGCTGGTGGGCGAGTCGCTGGTCACCGGCAAGGACCCGAAGACGGCCGTCGCCGACCTGGTCGCGGCCGGCTCGCACCCCGCCATCCGGCACGGACGGGGCTGACCGCTTCCCATGACCACCGCCCGCCTCCACCGCCCCGGTCCGGGACCGCTCCCGGGACCGGCCGGCGTGCTCGCCGCGGCCGGTGCCGCGCGCGATCCGCACGCGGCGCTGGGGCGCGGGTGCCGGCCGCGCGGCTGCCGGGCGCCGGCCCGCCGGGTGCGCGGGCGGCGGGTCAGGTATCACATCGGCGCGGAGCCGGGCCAGATCAACGGCCGGCGATGGCGTCGTAACGGCGCGCTGTAGCCGCTCGTTGCCGGGCGTGGGTGATTGATCCCCTCGTGAGGGTTCTGTCCCCGGTGCCCGCTCGTTCATGCTGTGTCGGCCTGTGTGCCGTTCCGTCCCGCCCCTGTCCACCCGGCAGGGCGCCCCGGGCGGGCGGCCCGTCGGCCGCGGCACGCGCAGCGCTCCCGCGGCCCCGCCGCTGCGCCCCTCGCCGTACGGGTGAGAGGCGTACCGGGCCCATGGGGCGCACCGCACACCGTGATGCCCGTATATCCATACTTCCGGGGCAACTGCCCCGATCGAGGAGTACGTCGGATGTCTTCTGACTTCTTCATCCCGGACCCGGAGGGTCAGGTCCCCAACGCGGGGGGCTACTTCGGCGACTTCGGCGGCAAGTTCATCCCCGAGGCGCTGGTCGCCGCGGTGGACGAGGTGGCCGCCGAGTACGAGAAGGCCAAGGCGGACCCCGCCTTCGCCGCCGAGCTGAACGACCTGATGGTCAACTACACCGGGCGGCCCAGCGCCCTGACCGAGGTGCCGCGGTTCGCCGAGCACGCCGGCGGCGCCCGGGTCTTCCTCAAGCGCGAGGATCTGAACCACACCGGCTCGCACAAGATCAACAACGTGCTGGGCCAGGCGCTGCTCACCAAGCGCATGGGCAAGACCCGCGTCATCGCCGAGACCGGCGCCGGCCAGCACGGCGTGGCCACCGCCACCGCCTGCGCCCTCTTCGGCCTCGAATGCACCATCTACATGGGCGAGATCGACACCGAGCGGCAGGCCCTGAACGTCGCCCGGATGCGGATGCTCGGCGCCGAGGTCATCGCCGTCAAGTCCGGCAGCCGCACCCTCAAGGACGCCATCAACGAGGCGTTCCGCGACTGGGTCGCCAACGTCGACCGCACCCACTACCTCTTCGGCACGGTCGCCGGGCCGCACCCCTTCCCGGCCCTGGTCCGCGACTTCCACCGGGTCATCGGCGTCGAGGCCCGCCGCCAGATCCTGGAGCGCGCCGGACGCCTCCCGGACGCCGCGGTGGCCTGCGTCGGCGGCGGCTCCAACGCCATCGGCCTGTTCCACGCGTTCCTCGCGGACACCTCCGTACGGCTCGTCGGCTGCGAACCCGGCGGCCACGGCGTCGACACCGGCGAGCACGCCGCGACCCTCACCGAGGGCACCCCCGGCATCCTGCACGGCTCCCGCTCCTACGTCCTGCAGGACGAGGACGGGCAGATCACCGAGCCGTACTCGATCTCCGCCGGACTGGACTACCCCGGCATCGGCCCGGAGCACTCCCACCTCAAGGACACCGGCCGCGGCGAATACCGGGCCGTCACCGACGACGCGGCGATGCAGGCGCTGCGGCTGCTGTCGCAGACCGAGGGCATCATCCCCGCCATCGAGAGCGCCCACGCGCTGGCCGGCGCACTGGAGATCGGGCGGGAACTGGGCACGGACGGGCTGATCCTCGTCAACCTGTCCGGGCGCGGAGACAAGGACATGGACACCGCGGCCCGCTACTTCGGGCTCTACGGGGCGCCCGCCGACGACGCGGTGGAGGCCGACGACACCGACGCCACGGACACCGCGCTCGGCGCGCACGACGAGGGGAGCAAGTGATGGCGGGCAACGTCCGACTGCTCAGCGGCACCCTGGCCGCGGCCAAGGAGGAGAACCGGGCCGCGCTGGTCGGGTACCTGCCGGCCGGCTTCCCGACGGTGGACGGCGGCGTACGGGCCGTCACCGCCATGATCGAGGGCGGCTGCGACGTCGTCGAGATCGGGCTGCCGCACAGCGACCCGGTCCTGGACGGGCCGGTCATCCAGACCGCCGACGACATCGCGCTGCGCGGCGGCCTCAAGATCAAGGACGTCATCCGTACGGTCGGCGAGGTGCACGGGGCGACCGGCGCGCCGGTGCTGTGCATGACGTACTGGAACCCGGTCGACGCGTACGGCGTCGAGCGCTTCGCCGCCGACCTGGCCGCCGCGGGCGGCGCCGGCTGCATCCTGCCCGACCTGCCGGTCGAGGAGTCCGCGGTATGGCGCGCGGCCGCCGAACAGCACGGTCTGGCCACCGTGTTCGTGGTCGCGCCGAGCAGCCGGGACGAGCGCCTGGCGAAGATCACCGAGGCGGGCAGCGGCTTCGTGTACGCGGCCTCGCTGATGGGGGTCACGGGCACCCGCGAGTCGGTCGGCCGCGAGGCGCAGGACCTGGTGCGGCGCACCCGGGCCACCACCGACCTGCCGGTCTGCGTCGGCCTCGGCGTCTCCAACGCCGAACAGGCCGTTGAGGTCGCGCAGTTCGCCGACGGGGTGATCGTCGGGTCGGCGTTCGTCAAGCGGCTGCTGGACGCCGGGGACGACCTGGAGGCCGGGCTCGCGGGCGTCCGCGAACTGGCGGGCGAACTGGCGGCGGGCGTACGCAAGCGCGGGTGACCCCGGGCGGCGTGCGGCCGGGATCGGGCTCCCGGAGGATGCGTCCCCGGGGGCCCGGCGGGGCGCGGTCGTGCCTCCGCGTGTGGTCGTACATCCGCGTCCGGTCGCACGTGCGGGTGGGATGCCCGCGCGTGTCCGGGCCGGTGCCCGGCGCGGCTGTCCCTCGTTAGGACGAAGAACGCGGCGGAGG
This sequence comes from Streptomyces sp. NPDC059788, assembly GCF_042732265.1. Lineage (NCBI taxonomy): Bacteria > Bacillati > Actinomycetota > Actinomycetes > Kitasatosporales > Streptomycetaceae > Streptomyces > Streptomyces sp. NPDC059788. The sequence continues at coordinate 27,091 of NZ_JBHWHY010000016.1, forward strand.
GGTGCGAGGGCGCCCCTCCGCTTCGTTGTTCAGGGGCGTGAGCCAGAACAATCAAGACAAAAAGAGCAGCGCCCGCGAGCGGCTGCAGGCCCAGCGCGAGAAGGAGAAGGCGCGCGAGCGGCGCGGCCGGCAGCTGAAGGTCGCCGGGGCCGTGGTGGCGGTGCTGGTCGTGGCCGGCGGCATCGGCGTCTGGGCCGCCTCCTCGGGCGACGACTCCGACAGCGGCAAGGTGGCCCTGCCCAAGGGGACGCAGGACAGCGACAAGCCCGCGGTACCGGTCGGCAAGAAGGAGGCCCCGTCCACGCTCACGGTGTGGGAGGACTTCCGCTGCCCCGCCTGCGCCCAGTTCGAGAAGGGCTTCCGCGGCGCCATCCACGAGCTGGAGGACTCCGGCGACCTCAAGAGCGACTACCACCTCGCGACGATCATCGACGGCAGCATGGGCGGCAAGGGGTCGGTCACCGCCGCCAACGCCGCGCTCTGTGCCCAGGACGCGGGCCGCTTCCGTGAGTACCACGACGTGCTGTACGAGAACCAGCCGCCGGAGCAGCAGGACCGCTTCGCCGACAAGAAGTACCTGATCCAGCTGGCCGGGAAGGTGAACGGGCTGGTCGGCGACGCCTTCACCCAGTGTGTCAACGACGGCAAGTACACGGACTTCGTGCACAAGTCCAACTCCGCCTTCACCAACTCCGGTTACCGCGGGACGCCGACCGTCCTGCTGAACGGCAAGAACCTCGCGGACGAGAAGAACCTCACCCCCGACGGGCTCAAGAAGAAGGTGCGGGACGCCGCCAAGGACAAGAAGGCGGGCGGCGGCTCCTCCGGGGACAAGCCGACCGGCGCGAAACACGACGGCGACCCGGCGGGGACCGGTGCCGGCACGGCCGGCGCCTCGGCGGGCAGCGGAGCCGGACACTCTGCGGGCAGCGGGACCGGGCACTCGGCGGGCGCGGGCACCACCGCCGGTGCGGGACACGGGGCCGGTGCCGGGCAGGGGGCCGTCGCCGGAGCCGAGGCCGGCCACAGCGCCGGGGCGGGACACACCGCCGGTGCCGGCGCGGATTCCGGCCACACGGGCGGGAGCGCGGACCGGGCCCCGGCACGGTGACATCGCTTCGTCCCGGGCAGCCGGCGGCACCGCTTCGCGCGACGCGCCCTCGGGGGCCGGGCCGCGCTCCGGGTGATCGGTGTCCGGTGACGGAGCGGGCCCGCGCCGGGGCCGTGACCGACCGCCGGGAGTGACGGTCGTTACACAGCCGTAGCCGGGTGGGTTGTCGCCGCGCCCACCTGGCGCGGTAGCGTCGTCCCTGCCATGGACCTCGCATTCATTCCCAGCCCCTCCACGGGTGTCGTTCACCTCGGCCCGATCCCGCTGCGCGGCTACGCCTTCTGCATCATCATCGGCGTCTTCATCGGCGTCTGGCTCGGCAACAAGCGCTGGATCCAGCGCGGCGGCCGTTCCGGGACCGTCGCGGACATCGCCGTGTGGGCGGTGCCCTTCGGGCTCGTCGGTGGCCGCCTCTACCACGTCATCACGACGTACGAGCCGTACTTCGGCAAGGGCGGCCACCCCCTCAACGCCTTCAAGGTCTGGGAAGGCGGCCTCGGGATCTGGGGCGCCGTCGCGCTCGGCGCGGTGGGCGCCTGGATCGGCTGCCGCCGCCGCGGCATCCCGCTGCCCGCCTACATGGACGCGCTGGCGCCGGGCCTCGCCCTCGGCCAGGCGATCGGCCGCTGGGGCAACTGGTTCAACCAGGAGCTCTACGGCCGCGCCACCGACCTCCCCTGGGCGCTGAAGATCAGCGACGATCCGTCCATCGGCCGGGTCGGCGGCACCTACCACCCGACGTTCCTGTACGAGTCGCTGTGGTGCATCGGTGTCGCGCTGCTCGTGATCTGGGCGGACAAGCGCTTCAAGCTGGGCCATGGGCGGGCGTTCGCACTGTACGTGGCGTCGTACTGCGCCGGTCGCGCCTGGATCGAGTACATGCGGGTCGACGAGGCCCACCACATCCTGGGCCTGCGCCTGAACGTGTGGACCGCGCTCATCGGCCTCGTGGTGTCCGTCGCCTACATCGTGATCTCCGCGAAGAAGATCCCGGGCCGCGAGGAGGTCGTCGAGCCGGCCGCGCTGGACGCCGCCGCGGACGGAGCGGAGGCGAAGACGGACGGCGCGGACGCGCGGACCGCCGGTGCGACGGCAGGCACCAAGACCGCCGAGCGTGCCGAGGGCGACGAGGACGGCAAGAGCCCCCAGGCGCCCGAGGCCGCGGGCAGCGGCAAGGAGAGCGTGGCCAAGGGCGCCGCGAAGCTGACGAAGGACGCCGGGTCCGGGAGCGGCAAGGAGTCCTGACCCGCGGCGTCGCACCGCCCGAGCCTTACGGAGGCCGTCCTGACCCGATGGGGTCGGGGCGGCCTCCGTCGTGTGCGGGTTCACCGGTGCTCCCCGAACCGGGTGCCACGGGCCGCCAGCGCCAGGGTCCGGCGGGCGGCGGCGACCACGGCCGGATCGACGAAGCGGCCGTCGGGCAGGGCACAGGCACCGGCCCGCCCGGCCGCCGCCCGTACGGTCTCCGAGGCGCCCTCGACCTCCTCGGCGGTGGGCAGATAGGCGCGCTCGATCACCGGCAGCTGGCGCGGGTGCAGCGCGGCCCGGCCGAGGAACCCCAGGGCCCGCCCCCGGGCGCAGGACAGCGCCAGCGCCTCCGTGTCGCGCACGTCCGGGAACACCGACTGCGGCGGGGGCGGCAGCCCGGCCGCGCGCGCGGCGATCACCGTACGGCCGCGGGCCCAGCCGAGCCCGTCCTCGTCCCGTACGCCCAGCTCGGCCCGCAGGTCGGCCTCGCCCAACGAGAGGCCGCACAGCGCCGGGTGCGCGGTGGCGACGGCGAAGGCCTGCTCCACACCGAGCGCCGATTCGAGCAGTGCGTACAGCGGCGGCACCCCCGCCGCGCCCCCGGGTCCTGCCGTGGCCGCCCAGGCCGCGGCGCGGACGATGTCGGCGGCGCCGTCCACTTTCGGCAGCCGGAGCCCGGCCAGCGCCGGAAGCGCCGCGAGGCTCCGGATCTCCGTCGCGGCGCGCGGGCCGGTGAGCGCGTTGACCCGTACATGGATGGCGGGGGCGGAGCCGAAGTCCGGGCCGGACGGCGCGGGCTGTGGTTCGGCGAGGAGTTCGGCGGTGGCCCGCAGGGCGTACGGTTTGCGGTCGGCGGCGACCGCGTCCTCCAGGTCGATCACGACCGCGTCGGCTCCGGACGCCAGCGCCTTGGCGACCACCGCCGGGCGGTCGCCCGGCACGTACAGCCAGGTCAGCGGCGGGACGGCGACCGATACGGCGGATGGTGCCGCGTCGGCGGCCGGGGCGGTCCCGGCGGTGGACGGGGTGGCGCCGTCGGCCGGAGCGGTGCCGGTGGCGGGGGTGGCGCTCATACGACACCGTCCGCGCGCAGTGCCGCGATCCGCGCCGCGGACAGGCCGAGCAGCCCGGACAGCACCGCGTCCGTGTCCGCGCCGTGCGGGCGGCCCGCCCACCGGATGGCTCCGGGCGTCACGGAGAGGCGGAAGAGGACGTTCTGCATCCGGACCGTGCCCAGTTCGTCGTCCGGGACCTCGGTGATCGAACCCAGGGCGCGGTACTGCTCGTTGTCCATCACCGCGCGGATGTCGCAGACCGGCGCCACCGCGGCCTCGGCCCGTTCGAATGCGGCCACCACCTCGTCCCGGTCGTGCCGCGCTATCCAGCCGCCCACCGCCGCGTCCAGCTCGTCGGCGTGCCGGGCCCGGCCGGAGCCGGTGGCGAACCACGGCTCGCGGACGAACTCCGGGCGGCCGACCAGGCGCAGTACCCGCTCCGCGACGGACGCGGTGGCGGCGGAGACGGCGAGCCAGGCGCCGTCGGCGGTGCGGTAGGTGTTGCGCGGGGCGCTGTTGGCGGAGCGGTTGCCCGTACGCGGCTGGACGTGGCCGAGCTGGTCGTACCAGACGGGGTGCGGGCCGAGGACCGTCAGCATCGGCTCGATGATCGCCAGGTCCACGACCTGGCCCCGGCCGTCGGCCTCGCGTCCGCGCAGCGCCGCCATGACGGCGTACGCGGCGGTCAGCGCGGTGACGGAGTCGGCGAGCCCGAAGGGCGGCAGCATCGGGGGGCCGTCCGGCTCGCCGGTGAGCGCGGCGAACCCGCTCATCGCCTCGGCGAGGGTGCCGAAGCCGGGCCGGTGGGCGTACGGCCCGAACTGGCCGAACCCGGTGATCCGGGCCAGCACCAGCCCCGGGTTGGCGGCGGCCAGCTCGGCCGGGCCCAGCCCCCATTTCTCCAGGGTGCCGGGGCGGAAGTTCTCGATCACGACATCGGCGGTGGCGGCCAGTTCGAGCAGGACGTCCCGGCCGTCCGGCGCGGCGAGGTCGAGGGTGACGGTCTGCTTGTTGCGGCCGAGCAGTTTCCACCACAGGCCGACGCCGTCCTTGGCCGGGCCGTGCCCGCGCGAGGGGTCGGGCCGCCGTGGGTGCTCGATCTTGATGACCTCGGCCCCGAAGTCCCCGAGCAGGGTGGCGGCCAGCGGCCCGGCGAACAGGGTGGCCAGATCGAGCACCCGCAGCCCGGCGAGCGGCCCGGGAGCGGGGGCCGACGGGGCGGCGGCCTCCGGGGGCGAATCCGGGGTGGGGGCGGTGGAGGGAGGGCGGCTTTCGGGCGGTGGCTGTCGCTGATGCACGGCGTGCCTCGTTTCGGTGAAGTGGTGGGAGCCGGGCCGGGGGAGGGGAGCGCTCATGGACCGGTGCCTCCTGGTGGTGGGCCGGTGCCGCGGCCGGCGACGGCCAGGTCCGCGGTGCGGGCCGCGAGCGTGTCGAAGCCGATGCCGTTCAGATCGCTGACGGTGGTGGCGAGGCGGTTGCGGAGCGGTGCGGTCCAGCGGACGGGCAGCGCCTCCGGCGTCCCCGCCAGCAGACCGGCGAGCGAACCGGCCGTCGCGCCGTTGGAGTCGGTGTCCCAGCCTCCGGACACCACCCGGCAGATCGAGCCGGAGAAGGAGCCGTCCGCATGGGTGAGGGCGGCGGCGAGCAGCGCCGCGTTGGGCACGACGTGCACCCAGTGGTGGTGTCCGTACGCGTGGTGGAGCCGGTCGACGACGTCCGCGAAACCGGCGTCGGAGCCGGTGGGTTCGGCGCGCGCCGTCTCGATGCCGAACCGTACGGCCCGGGCCAGCCGCGAGCGCCGCGGTACGACGGCGAGCCCGGCCCGCAGGCAGCCGTGCACGTCGGTGTGCCCGCCCGCTGCCGCCGCGATGGCGGCCGCCGCGAACATCTCGCCGTACACACCGTTGGCGGTGTGCGTGAGCGTCGCGTCCCGCCAGGCGGCCTCCGCGGCCCGGGCCGGGTCGCCCGGGCGGGTCCAGCCGAAGACGTCCGCCCGGATCAGCGCGCCGATCCACTCCCGGAAAGGGTTGCGGAAGGAGGCGGTGTGCGGCGGCTCGATGCCGTCCAGGAGATTGCGGTACGCGACGCGCTCCGCGGTGAACGTCCGCCCCGCGGGCAGCTCGTCGAGCCAGAGCCGGGCCACGTCGGTGGTGCGGAAGCCGTGGCCGTACCGCTGGAGGAGGAGCAGGCCGAGCACCGGGTGGTCGAGGTCGTCGTCCTCGGGCATCCCGTCGATGCTCTCGGCCAGCGAGGTGGCACGGCTGTGGCTGTGCCAGGGGTGCCGGGCGGCGATCGCCGGGTCCAGGCCGACCTCGGTGAACCAGCCGCGCAGCGGCCAGTTTCCGGTGGCCCGGGCGAGCGCCCGGATGCCGGCGAGCGGCAGGGTCTCGACCGGCTTGCCGAGCAGACACCCGGCCGCCCGCCCCAGCCAGGCGGCCTCCAGGCGGGGACGCAGGGAACCGGGCGCGGGTGCGGGTGCGGAGGCGGGCGCCGGTGCCGTCGGCCAGGCGGGGCAAGCCGCCTTGATCGCGGGGAGATCGGTGGGCTCGTCGCCGGCCGAGGGGGAGGGGAGGGCGGCGAGCTCGTCGAGCAGACGGGCGGCCAGGGCGCGCAGGCGTGGGTCCGCCGGGCGGGCGGAGGCACCGGCGCGGCCGGGGGCGGGGTGGCCGCCGGCCGCGCGCCAGCGGTGTTCGACGGCGGAGGCGTCGCGGCCGTCCTCGGCGGCCTGCCGCAGCTCGTGCCCGATCAGATCCTCGGGCTGCACCCAGGTCAGCCGCAGGGCCGCGGGGCGCTGGTCCGGGGACTCGCCCGGCTGCCGGCGGGCCATCACGCACCCCCGATCGCGGCGAAGGCGCGCTCGTGGTCGAGCCGGCGCCGCCGGTCTCTCGCGAAGACCTCGCGGGCGACCTGGGCGAGCGCCATGGCAGGCGCGCGCAGATCGAGCCGGCTCGCCCGGGAGACGCCCTCGCTCCACTCCGCGGGGACCGCTCGCGCACCGTGCAGGGCTCCCGCGACCGCGCCGCTCATGGTGGCGATGGAGTCGCAGTCGCGGCCGTAGTTGACCGAGCCCAGGACCGTACGGCGGAAGTCGCCCGCGCCGACGAGCAACATGCCCAGCGCGACCGGCAGTTCCTCGATGGAATGCAGCCGGGACGGGCGGCGGGCGCCGAGGGAAGGGGCGCGGTAGTCGGGGCCGACGGTGTCGAACGGCGCGACGGCCGTACGCAGCGGACGCAAGGCGGACTCGAAGTCCGCGCACCGCCCGGCCGCCCCGCAGACGGCCTCGATGGCGGCGCGCGTCCCGTCCTTGGCGAGACGGAGCACGTCCTCGACCACGGAGACGGGCGTGGCCTGCGGCTTGCAGGCGGCGGCCACGGCAGCCGCGAACACTCCCGCGGCCTCCCGTCCGTACGACGACTGGTGAGCACCGGCGATGTCCAGGGCCTCCGCGTAAGCGCCCTCGGGATGGCCGGCGTTGACGATGCCGACCGGCGCCATGTACATCGCCGCGCCGCAGTTGACGATGTTGCCGACGCCCGCCTCGCGCGGGTCGACGTGCCCGTAGTGCAGCCGGGAAACGAGCCACTTCTCGGCGAGGAAGAGGCGGTGCAGCAGGAGCGCCTCGGCCTCCAGCTCGGGAATCCAGCGGGGCGTGCCGATCAGGTCGGGCACCAGGTGTTCGGCGACGGCGTACGCGTCCAGGTGGTCGCGGACCTTCTCGTAGACCCGCACCAGGGCGTGGGTCATGAGGGTGTCGTCCGTGACGTGTCCGTCGCCCTTGTGGTACGGCGCGAGGGGGCGCGCGGTACGCCAGTTCGCGTGGAAGGGGCCGACGATGCCGGTGACGCGGCCACCGTGCCGCGCCGTGATCTGCTCCGGCGTCGAGCCCTCGACCGGGCCGCCGAGGGCGTCGCCGACCGCGGCACCGACCAGGCAGCCGACCGCCCGGTCCACCAGGGAGGGACACGAGGGCGGGGAAGCCGGGCCCGGTTGCGGTTCTGCTGCCCCAGCCGGTGCCGGTGCCGGTGCCGGTTCCGGTGTCTGTGCCCTTGCTTGGGCGGGTGCCTGCGGTTGTTCCGGTTGCGATTCGGGGGATACGGGCTGCGTCATGGCCGGGTCAGTCCTTCCGGGGCGGGGATTCTGACGTACGGGCACTGGGCCCGGGTGGATCGGGCGGGGGCACGCCCGGCTCCGGTGCGGTCAGGTCCGTACGGGCGAGCCGCGCGGCCAGGTCGACGAGGTCGGTGCCCGCCAGCCGGGGCAGCGCGCAGCCCGAGAGGGTGCGGCAGGCGTCGCGCCAGGTGCCCGGGAGACCGGACGCGCCGCTGATCGCGCCGGTCAGCGCGCCCGTGAGTGCGGGGGCCGAGTCGGCCACGCGGGACAGGCAGGCGGCGGCGGGCACGGCCTCGGCGGGCCGCCCGCCGCCCGCGACACCGAGGGCGAGCGCGACGGGAACGGTCTCGGCCGCGGCGATGCCGTAGCTGTAGACGTGATCGACGATCTCGTGCTCCAGGGTGGGCACGAGGGCGAACGCGCCCCCGGCGCGGCCCGGGTGGCCGGCCGGGCCGCGGGCGGGATGGCCGGCGGTCACGTCGCGGGCGAGGCGCACGGCGTGCAGCGCGTTGCGCCGGATCTCCGTCCCTTCCGGAAGCTGGGCCAGTGCCACGTCGGCGCAGATGTCCGCCGTGGCACCGCCGAGCGCCGCCGCGACCGCGGCGGCCATGGCGCGGGCGCCGTGCACCCCGTCGCCGTCCTGGGTGTACCGGGCGTCGAACTCCGCCAGCTCCGCGGCGGCCTGCGGATTGCCGGGATGGACGACGGCCAGCACACAGGCCCGTACACAGGCGGCGTCGTCGAAGAAGTGCGGGTTGTCGTGGCCGGTGGCGGGGGGACGCAGGCCGGCGGCGAGGTTGCCGAGTCCGGCCCGTACGGAGATGCGGGCCCGCAGCGGCAGTACGGCCGACTCCACCTCGGGTGCCCGCTCGGCCGCGGCGGCGATCTCGTCGGCCAGCGCGTTCCACGCCAGGTCGATGGCGGTACGCATCCGGCGGTCCCGGCCGAGGTCGCTGAGCGGCGCGCCCGCGGCGGTCAGCACGGCCTGCGCGGCGAAGGCCGCCCACTCGGCGTCGTCCGACGGGCCCAGGCGCAGCGGCTCGGGCGGCTGGTTGAGCGCGATCGGCACGGGGAGGGTGGTCGTCGCGTTCTGCTCCGCGAACGTGTCCAGTTCGCGGGTCAGCCGCCGGGTCCACTCGGGCATCCGCGCCGCCCGGTGCCGCGCCGCGGGCCATCCGGCGGCGTCCCCCGCCGCCAGCCCGAGCAGCAGCCCCTCGATACGGCGGGGCGCGGCGGACCCGCCCGGACCCGGGGGACCGGTGGCCCGGCACCGGGCGGTGTCCTGGTCCGGGGGTGCCGGGCCGGCGCCGCTCACCCTCTTTGCAAGTGGGCTTCGGACAGGGGGCGTTGACCCCTGGCGCATGCGGAACGGGCGCGGCTCGCGGGAGGCCTCACGGGTCATGACGCCGTCGCCCCCTCGGGGAGGGGAGTGAGCAACTCCGCGACGGTCAGGACGTGGTAGCCCGCCATGGACGGCAGGCAGCTGCCGCGGGCCGGCCCGATGGCCGCGGCCCAGTGCTCCGGGACGGCCTCGGCGCCGCCCAGCGCACCCGCCAGGGCGCCCGCGACCGCTGCCGTCGTGTCGGCGTCCCGGCCCATGTTGACCGCCGTCAGCACCGAGGCGGTGAAGTCGCCGCGGGACGCCGCGAACGCGCCGAAGGCCAGTCCCACCGCCTCGGGTGCCAGGTCGGTCCACGGATAACCGCCGATGACGACGGCGGAGCGGACCGCGCGCTCGGTGCCGAGCCGGGTGCCGTCCGGGGCGAGCCGGGAGCGCTGGGCGGCGGCGATCGCGCGGCGCAGCGAGCGGGCGGTCCAGGAGTCCTCGGGCACCACGGACAGCGCCGCGGCGATGACGGCGTCCGTGGACCCGGCCACCATGGCGGCGGCGACCCCGGCGGCCACGGCGCGGCCTCCGTAGATGCCTTCGCCCTCGTGGCTGACCGTGCCGTCCACCGCGACCAGCCGGGCGGCCTCGGCGGGGCGGCCCGCGGCGAAGACGCCGAAGGGCGCGGCGCGCATGGCCAGACCGTCGCTCCAGGCGTGCCGGTGCTGGGCGGAGATGGGGGCGGTCAGACCCCGGCGCAGGTTCTCCAGCGTGCCGCGCTCGCTGAAACCCGCGCCGCGGAACGGGCCTTCGTCGAGGTCGGCGATCCACTGGTGCCAGGCCGCCTCGACATGCGCCACGGTGAGGGACGATCCGTGCTCGGCCAGCAACAGCCCGGAGAAGATGGCGTATTCGGTGTCGTCCGTGCCGACCGGGTCGTCCGTCACGAAATCCTCGATACGGCCCCAGCGCCGGCGGATCTGCGAGGGCTTCATGTTCTCCGCGGGGGCGCCGAGCGCGTCACCGACGGCGAGGCCGAGCATCGCGCCGCGGGCGTGCTCCCGCAGTCGGGCGGAGCATCCGGCCCGGGGCGCGGGAACGGGCGGTGGGACGGGGCGCAGCGGCGGGCGCCGGGGCGATGGTGAGTGCGGAAGCGGAAGGTGCAGTGCGCTCATGTGACTGCCGATCTGTCTCGCGGTGTGGAGGCGTCCTCTACGGGTCGTATGGCGTGGCGGACCGTGGGGGTGTGTGGGTAGGGGGAGTCGTGCAGGACGGGTGAGGTGTGTGAGTCGAGTGAGCCGTACGGGGCGGGTGAGCTGTGCGGGTCGAGTGAGCTGTGCAGGTCGGGTGAGCCGTACGGACGTGTGACGCGGTGAATCGTGCGGGCCCCAGCGGTGCGGCAGCTCGGCGGCGGCCGCCGCGGCCCGGAGGCGGGAGCCGCGGGTGCCTGGGCGCCAGCAAGGCGGTGACACGGTTACGAGCGGCCCGGCCGGGGTGGGCTGCCCCGGCGGGCCGTCATATGGAGGCGGTGACCGGCGCGGAGGAGGCGCGGACGACCAGGCGGGGCATGACGGTCTCGCGGCGGGCCGGCGCGCGGGGCGCTCCGGCCGGCTCGCGCAGCCGGTCCAGCATCATGCGGGCCGCGATCCGGCCGCGCTCGGCCGAGCCGAGATCCACGCTGGTCAGCGGCGGCCATCCGGCCCTGGCGAGCAGGGTGTCGTCCATCCCGGCCACCGCGACGTCGCCCGGGATGGACCGGCCGCGGCTGTGCAGCGTCTGCGAACTTCCCAGGGCGAGCTGGTCGTTGGCACAGAAGACGGCGTCGATGTCGGGCCGGGCGTCGAGCAGGCCGTGCAGCGCGGCGCCGCCCGCCTCGACGGTGAAATCCGTGGCCGCCGTCAGCGCGGGGTCGAACTCGATGCCGCAGGACTCCAGCGCGGTGCGGTAGCCGAGGGCGCGGTTGTGGCCGGGGACCGTGTCGGCCGGGCCGTTGACGAACGCGATGCGGCGTCTGCCCGTCTCGACAAGATGGTGTACGGCGGCCTCGGCGCCGGTCACGGAGTCGGCGCGGACGCTGTCCACGAGCGCGCCGGGCGGGATGCCGTCCGGGAGCGAGCCGATGACGACGACCGGGCGCGCGGCCCGGGCGAGGGCCTCCAGATGCCGGGGCGTGATGCGGATCGGGCACAGGATCAGCCCGTCGCTCGTGCGGTCCGCGAGGCTGTGCAGGGCGGCCAGCTCGTCCTCCACGACGGCGTCGGTGGAGTGCAGCAGCAGGCGGTAACCCGCCGGTTTCATGACGGCCTGTATCTCGCGGACCATGGAGACGTACGCGGGATTGCCGATGTCCTGCATGGCGAACGTGAGCTGTAGGGAGCGGCCGCCCTTGAGGGAGCGGGCCACCGCGTTGGCGACGTAGCCCAGTTCGGCGGCGGCCCGCTCGACGCGGGTGATGGTGTCGGGGCGCGCGCCGTGCCCGTTCAGCACCCGCGACACGGAGGCGATGGAGACACCGGCCCGCGCCGCGATGGTCTCCACGGTGGGCGCCGTACCGCCGCGCATCCCCGCCCCACCGCCGTGCCCGGCCGCCCCGCCATCGCCGTGCCCGGCCGCCGCCTCACCGCCGGACCCGGCCTCCGCCCCTCTGCCGTGCCCGGCCCCCGCTCCACCGCTTCCGTACTCCCGCTCTCCCGCCTTCGGTCCCATCCCCGCCGCCCCCTCCCACACCGCCTACTGGAAACGTTTACAGATTCCCGCGCCGCCACCCCCGCCCGCACTGAGGTTTTCCGCAGTCTTGAATGCGGTTTCCCGCACCCCGCCCCCGCCCGCTGCCCGCCCCCACCACCCCGCTCCCTGTGATCCACCCCTCACCCCCGCCCACCCCTCCCGTAAAACCGCAGGTCAGCGCAGTAAGTTCGGCCTTCCTTGCTAGCGCGGCGGGGTAAGCGGCGCATAGCTTCGAGGTGTTGGAGGGGGAAGCGCCGGCATCGGCCCACACCTCGCGAGAAGGGAACGGGTCCCTATATGTCCGTCATGGAAGTCATGGACGCTTCGGCGCCCACGCACATCGCCCACCGCGACAACCACACGCACCGCGACGTGAACGGCGGCTGGCTGCGCCCCGCCGTCTTCGGGGCGATGGACGGGCTGGTGTCGAACCTCGCTCTGATGACCGGCGTCGCGGGCGGCGCGGTCTCGCAGCAGACCATCATCATCACCGGCCTCGCGGGCCTGGCCGCCGGTGCCTTCTCGATGGCGGCCGGCGAGTACACCTCGGTGGCCTCCCAGCGGGAGCTGGTCCTGGCCGAACTGGACGTGGAGCGCCGCGAGCTGCGCAAGCACCCGAAGGACGAGCTGGAGGAACTGGCCGCGCTGTACGAGTCGCGCGGTGTGGAGCCGGAGCTGGCGCGCGAGGTGGCCCGGCAGCTGTCCGCCGACCCCGAGCAGGCGCTGGAGATCCACGCCCGCGAGGAGCTGGGCATCGACCCGTCCGATCTGCCGTCGCCGACGGTCGCCGCCGTCTCGTCCTTCGGCTCCTTCGCGCTGGGCGCCCTGCTGCCCGTACTGCCGTACCTGCTGGGCGCCTCCGAGCTGTGGCCCGCGGTGCTGCTGGCGCTGGTGGGGCTCTTCGGGTGCGGGGCCGTCGTGGCGCGGGTGACGGCGCGGTCCTGGTGGTTCAGCGGGCTGCGGCAGCTGGCCCTCGGCGGCGCGGCGGCCGGTGTGACGTACGTCCTGGGCGCACTGTTCGGTACGGCCGTAGGGTGATGCCTCGTGCAGCGCTATGCGGACCCACGCATAATTAAAGCGTTACCAGGCGGTTTCGTCTTGTGGGGGGCCGGGCATAAGGCCCAAGCGTTGCGGGCAATGTCGCCTGCTCGAAAACGACGCACACGGCGCCGGTGGAGGCCGATCCGTCCGCCCGCGTCCCGGGTCCACCGCCACGAGTGGTGTCCGCATTCTGGAAGGCTCTATCCGCTTTTCGAGAAGCGAGCCATCCTGTAACCTGCACGAAATTTCGCGGAGGGCCAACGTCGTCCCTCGGCACATCACATGCCACGACGACGTTGGGAGAGCCGATGCGTTCCGCGTCCACGCACTCCGTGACCACCGGCAGCGCCAGCGCCGCCCCCTGGTCGCCCATGGACGGGCGCCCCGCCCGGCAGGGGATGTACGACCCCCGCAACGAGCACGACGCCTGCGGTGTCGGCTTTGTGGCGACCCTCACCGGCGAGGCCAGTCACGCGCTGGTCGAGCAGGCCCTCACCGTCCTGCGCAACCTTGAGCACCGCGGCGCGACCGGCTCCGAGCCCGACTCCGGAGACGGCGCCGGCATCCTCCTCCAGATCCCGGACGCCTTCCTGCGCGAGAGCGTCTCCTTCGCCCTGCCCGCCGCCGGCGCGTACGCCGTGGGCATCGCCTTCCTGCCGTCTGTGGCCGAGGACGCCGCGGCCGCCGTCTCGCGGATCGAGACGATCGCGTCCGAAGAGGGCCTGGAGGTCCTGGGCTGGCGGGTCGTCCCGGTGGCCCCGCAGCTGCTCGGCAACGGCGCCCGCGCCACGATGCCCGCCTTCTCGCAGCTGTTCGTGGCCGACAAGCACGGCAAGGACACCGGCCTCGCCCTGGACCGCAAGGCCTTCGTGCTGCGCAAGCGCTCCGAGCGCGAGGCGGGCGTCTACTTCCCCTCGCTGTCGGCGCGCACCATCGTCTACAAGGGAATGCTGACGACCGGGCAGCTGGAGCCGTTCTTCCCGGACCTGTCCGACCGCCGGTTCGCCACCGCCATCGCGCTGGTGCACTCCCGCTTCTCCACGAACACCTTCCCGAGCTGGCCGCTGGCCCACCCGTACCGCTTCGTCGCCCACAACGGTGAGATCAACACCGTCCAGGGCAACCGCAACTGGATGCGGGCCCGCGAGTCGCAGCTCGCCAGCAGGCTGTTCGCGGACGCCACCGGCGACAGCGGGAACCTGGAGCGGCTGTTCCCGGTCTGCACGCCGGACGCCTCCGACTCCGCCTCCTTCGACGAGGTGCTGGAACTGCTGCACCTCGGCGGCCGTTCGCTGCCGCACTCGGTGCTGATGATGGTCCCGGAGGCGTGGGAGAACAGCGCCTCCATGGACCCGGCGCGGCGCGCGTTCTACGCGTACCACTCCACGATGATGGAGCCCTGGGACGGCCCGGCCTGCGTCACCTTCACCGACGGCACCCAGGTCGGCGCGGTCCTGGACCGCAACGGCCTGCGCCCCGGCCGCTACTGGGTCACCGACGACGGCCTGGTGGTGCTCTCCTCCGAGGTCGGCGTGCTGGACATCGACCCGGCCAAGGTCGTGCGCAAGGGCCGCCTGCAGCCCGGCCGGATGTTCCTGGTGGACACCGCCGAGCACCGCATCATCGAGGACGACGAGATCAAGGCGCAGCTCGCCGCCGAGAACCCGTACCAGGAGTGGCTGGACGCCGGCCTGATCGAGCTGGCCGACCTGCCCGAGCGCGAGCACATCGTGCACACCCACGCCTCGGTGACCCGCCGTCAGCAGACCTTCGGCTACACGGAGGAGGAGCTGCGCGTCATCCTCGCGCCGATGGCCAAGGCCGGCGCCGAGCCCATCGGTTCGATGGGCACCGACTCGCCGATCGCCGCCCTCTCCGACCGCCCGCGGCTGCTGTTCGACTACTTCACCCAGCTGTTCGCGCAGGTCACCAACCCGCCGCTGGACGCCATCCGCGAGGAGCTGGTCACCTCGCTGATCTCCTCGCTCGGCCCGCAGGGCAACCTGCTGGAGCCGACCGCGGCGTCCTGTCGCAGCGTCATGCTGCCGTTCCCGGTGATCGACAACGACGAGCTGGCCAAGCTCATCCACATCAACGCAGACGGTGACATGCCGGGCATGAAGGCCGTCACCCTCTCCGGCCTGTACCGGGTCTCCGGCGGTGGCGAGGCACTGGCCGCCCGGATCGCCCGGATCTGCGCCGAGGCCGACGCCGCCATCGAGGACGGTGCCCGCCTGATCGTGCTCTCCGACCGGCATTCGGACGCCGAGCACGCGCCGATCCCGTCCCTGCTGCTGACCGCCGCGGTGCATCACCACCTCATCGGCACCAAGCAGCGCACCCAGGTCGGACTGCTCGTCGAGGCCGGTGACGTGCGCGAGGTGCACCATGTCGCGCTGCTCATCGGGTACGGCGCGGCCGCGGTCAACCCGTACCTGGCGATGGAGTCCGTCGAGGACCTGGTCCGCGCCGGTACGTTCCTGCCGAAGGACGCCGACGCCGAGCCCGCGATCAAGAACCTGATCAAGGCGCTCGGCAAGGGTGTTCTGAAGGTGATGTCCAAGATGGGCATCTCCACCGTCGCCTCCTACCGGGGCGCGCAGGTCTTCGAGGCCGTCGGCCTGGACCAGTCCTTCGTGGACGCGTACTTCCACGGCACCACCACGAAGATCGGCGGCGCCGGCATCGACGTGATCGCCAAGGAGGTCGCCGCCCGGCACGCCAAGGCGTACCCGGCCACCGGCATCGCCCCGGCGCACCGCGCGCTGGACATCGGCGGCGAGTACCAGTGGCGCCGCGAGGGCGAGCCGCACCTCTTCGACCCGGACACGGTCTTCCGCCTCCAGCACTCCACCCGCTCGCGCCGCTACGACATCTTCAAGCAGTACACGGACCGGGTGAACGAGCAGTCCGAGCGCCTGATGACGCTGCGCGGCCTGTTCTCCTTCAAGTCGGACCGCCCCTCGGTGCCGCTGGAGGAGGTCGAGCCCGCCTCGGAGATCGTCAAGCGCTTCTCCACCGGCGCGATGTCGTACGGCTCCATCTCCCAGGAGGCGCACGAGACCCTCGCCATCGCCATGAACCAGCTGGGCGGCAAGTCCAACACCGGTGAGGGCGGCGAGGACCCGGAGCGCCTGTACGACCCGGCGCGCCGCTCCTCGATCAAGCAGGTCGCGTCCGGCCGGTTCGGCGTGACCAGCGAATACCTGGTCAACTCCGACGACATCCAGATCAAGATGGCGCAGGGCGCCAAGCCCGGCGAGGGCGGCCAGCTGCCCGGCCACAAGGTCTACCCGTGGGTCGCGAAGACCCGGCACTCGACGCCGGGCGTCGGCCTGATCTCCCCGCCGCCGCACCACGACATCTACTCCATCGAGGACCTCGCCCAGCTCATCCACGACCTGAAGAACGCCAACCCGCAGGCCCGCATCCACGTGAAGCTGGTCTCCGAGGTCGGCGTCGGCACGGTCGCCGCCGGTGTCTCCAAGGCGCACGCGGACGTGGTCCTGATCTCCGGCCACGACGGCGGTACGGGCGCCTCCCCGCTGACCTCGCTCAAGCACGCGGGCGGCCCCTGGGAGCTGGGCCTGGCCGAGACGCAGCAGACGCTGCTGCTCAACGGCCTGCGCGACCGGATCGTGGTGCAGACCGACGGTCAGCTCAAGACCGGCCGCGACGTGGTCATCGCCGCCCTGCTGGGCGCCGAGGAGTACGGCTTCGCGACCGCGCCGCTGGTGGTCTCCGGCTGCGTCATGATGCGGGTGTGCCACCTGGACACCTGCCCGGTCGGCATCGCCACCCAGAACCCCACGCTGCGCGAGCGGTTCAACGGCAAGGCCGAGTACGTCGTCAACTTCTTCCAGTTCATCGCGGAGGAGGTCCGCGAGATCCTCGCCGAGCTGGGCTTCCGCTCGCTGGAGGAGGCGGTCGGCCACGCCGGACTGCTCGACACCTCCAAGGCCGTCGACCACTGGAAGGCGCAGGGCCTGGACCTGGCCCCGCTGCTGCACGTGCCCGAGCTGCCCGAGGGCGCCGTACGCCACCAGGTCGTCATCCAGGACCACGGCCTGGAGAAGGCGCTCGACAACGAGCTGATCAAGCTGTCCGGCGACGCGCTGTCCGCGGACACCGCCGAGGCCGCGCAGCCCGTACGGGCGCAGGTGGCGATCCGGAACATCAACCGGACCGTCGGCACCATGCTCGGCCACGAGGTGACCAAGAAGTTCGGTGGCAAGGGCCTGCCCGACGACACCATCGACATCACCTTCACCGGCTCGGCCGGCCAGTCCTTCGGCGCGTTCCTGCCGCCCGGCGTCACGCTGCGCCTGGAGGGCGACGCCAACGACTACGTCGGCAAGGGCCTGTCGGGCGGCCGGGTCGTGGTCCGCCCGGACCGCGGCGCCGACCACCTGGCCGAGTACTCGACCATCGCGGGCAACACCCTCGCCTACGGGGCCACCGGCGGCGAACTGTTCCTGCGCGGCCGGGTCGGCGAGCGGTTCTGCGTCCGCAACTCGGGTGCCACCGTGGTGTCCGAGGGCGTCGGCGACCACGGCTGCGAGTACATGACCGGCGGCCACGCCGTCATCCTGGGCGAGACCGGGCGCAACTTCGCGGCCGGTATGTCCGGCGGCATCGCGTACGTCGTCGACCTGGACCCGGCCAACGTCAACCGTGAGCTGACCGCCGCCGTGACCACCGAGCTGGACGCCACCGACCGGCAGTGGCTGCACGACGTCGTGCGCCGCCACCAGGAGGAGACCGGCTCCACCGTCGCCGCGAAGCTGCTCGCCGACTGGGACGCCGCGCTGGCCCGCTTCAGCAAGGTCATTCCGGCCACCTACCAGGCAGTGCTCGCCGCCAAGGACGCCGCCGAGCGAGCCGGGCTCTCCGAGTCCGAGACCCACGAGAAGATGATGGAGGCGGCGATCAATGGCTGACCCCAAGGGCTTCCTGACCACCGGCCGCGAGGTCGCCGAGACCCGCCCCGTCGAGGAGCGCGTCCGGGACTGGAACGAGGTCTACGTCCCCGGTTCGCTGCTGCCGATCATCAGCAAGCAGGCCGGGCGCTGCATGGACTGCGGCATCCCCTTCTGCCACAACGGCTGTCCGCTCGGAAACCTCATCCCCGAGTGGAACGACTACGCCTACCGCGAGGACTGGACGGCCGCCAGCGAGCGGCTGCACGCGACCAACAACTTCCCGGAGTTCACCGGTCGCCTGTGCCCCGCCCCGTGCGAGTCGGCGTGTGTGCTGGGCATCAACCAGCCGCCGGTGACCATCAAGAACGTCGAGGTCACCATCATCGACAAGGCGTGGGACAACGGGGACGTCACCCCGCAGCCGCCGGAGCGCCTGTCCGGCAAGACGGTCGCCGTCATCGGCTCGGGCCCGGCGGGCCTGGCTGCCGCCCAGCAGCTGACCCGGGCGGGCCACACCGTCGCCGTCTACGAGCGCGCGGACCGTATCGGCGGACTCCTCCGCTACGGCATCCCCGAGTTCAAGATGGAAAAGCGCCACATCAACCGCCGTATCGAGCAGATGCGGGCGGAAGGCACCAAGTTCCGTACGGAGGTGGAGATCGGCCGGGACATCGACGCCGCCAAGCTGCGCAAGCGCTACGACGCCGTCGTGATCGCCGCCGGGGCCACCACCTCCCGCGATCTGAAGGTCCCCGGGCGCGAGCTGAACGGCGTCCACTTCGCGATGGAGTACCTGCCGCTCTCCAACAAGGTGCAGGAGGGCGACCTGACCGTCGCCCCGATCACCGCCGAGGGCAAGCACGTCGTCGTCATCGGCGGCGGCGACACCGGCGCGGACTGCGTCGGCACGGCGCACCGCCAGGGCGCGGCCTCGGTCACCCAGCTGGAGATCATGGGCAAGCCCGGCGACGAGCGGAACCCGAACCAGCCGTGGCCGACGTTCCCGATGCTCTACAAGGTCACCTCCGCGCACGAGGAGGGCGGCGAGCGGCTGTACTCGGTCTCCACCACCCACTTCGAGGGCGACGAGGACGGCAACGTCCAGTGGCTGCACCTGGTCGAGGTGGAGTTCAAGGACGGCCGGCCGGAGCCGAAGCCGGGCACCGAGCGCAAGATCCCCGCGCAGCTGGTCACCCTGGCCATGGGCTTCACCGGCACCGACCAGGACAACGGTCTGGTCTCACAGTTCGGACTGGAACTGGACGAGCGCGGCAACATCGCCCGCGACGCCGACTACGCCACCAACGTCCCCGGCGTGTACGTTGCGGGTGACGCCGGCCGCGGCCAGTCGCTGATCGTCTGGGCCATCGCCGAGGGCCGCTCCGCCGCGCGCGGTGTGGACCGCTACCTCGCGGGCTCCAGCGCGCTGCCCGCCCCCATCAAGCCGACGGACCGCGCACTGACCGTGTAGCGGCCCCGGCTCACAGATGTCCCGCACAACGACGTGCGGAACACCCGCGGCGCCTGTCCACCTCCCCGACCGGAGGGCAGGCGCCGCGACCTATTTCCCGGCGTTTCCGGGGGCCGCGGCCTCCCCGGGCTCCCCGGTTCCGCCGGCTTTCCCGGCGCCGTCCGCGAGGTCACCCACCTGCGTGATCCGGTCGTCGCCCAGCCGCGTCTGCACGTCCTGGAGCAGCAGCTTCAGCAGGCCCGCGAGCTGCTCCTGCTGGTCTGCCGTCAGGCCGCCGACCAGCTCCGCCTCCCGGTGCAGCACCTGGTCGACGGTCTCCTCGACGAGGGTGTGCCCGGCCGGGGTCAGCTCCACCCAGACCGTACGCGGCCGGCCCTCGCCGGCGCGGCGCGTCACCAGCCCCTCGCGTTCGGCGCGCGCGACCCGCTGGGAGACCGCGCCGGCCGTCACCATGGAGCGGGCCGCCAGCTCGCGGGTGCTCAGGGTGTACGGGTCCCCGGCGCGGCGCAGCACGCTGAGCAGGTCGAGGGTGGCGGTGTCCACCCCGGCGCGGGCCAGCACCCGGCGCCGGTCGTCGCCGAGCAGTTTGGCCAGCTGCCAGACGGGCGTGACGATCCCGATGGACGAGACGGGGGTGCCGGGGCGTTCGCGTACCCAGGCGTCGGCGATCTCCTGGACGGGGTACGGGGCGTCCGCGCTTGCCATGGGCCCTCCTGCGGGTGGTACGTTAAGGCCTAAATTTAGACCTGAATGAATGACGTGGGAGCAACCTTATGTCACGCACCATCCTGGTCACCGGCGGCGCCACCGGCATCGGCCTGGCCGTCGCCCGCCACTTCGCCGCACAGGGCGACGCGGTCGTCGTCACCGGCCGCCGCGCCGCCCCGCTGGAGAAGGCCGCCGAGGAGACCGGCGCCCGCGCCGTCGTCTGCGACCACACCGACCCCGCCGCGCTGACCCGCCTCCTGGACGAGCTGCCCGAGCGGATCGACGTCCTGGTCAACAACGCCGGCGGCAACACCGACCTGGACGACGCGCCGGGGGACGACCTGGCCTCGTACGCACGCGCCTTCCGGGCCAACCTGGACGCCAACCTGCTCACCGCCGCCCTCACCACCAAGGCTGTCGGGGACCGGCTCGCCCCGGGCGGCGCCGTCGTGCACATCGGCTCGATCGCCGCGGACCGGGGCGCGGGCTCCGCCGGTGCGTACGGTGCGGCCAAGGCCGGACTCGCCACCTGGAACCTCGACCTGGCGGACGCGCTCGGCCCGCGCGGCATCACCGCCAACGTCGTCTCGCCCGGCTACATCGCGGACACCGAGTTCTTCCGGGACCGGCTCGCCGACGAGCGGCGCGCCCAGCTGGTGGACGAGACCGCGACGGGCCGCGCGGGGCGGCCGGAGGACATCGCGTCGGCGGTGGCGTTCCTGGCGTCCGAGGGGGCGCGGCACATCACGGGCCAGGTGCTGAGCGTCAACGGAGGGGCGTACAAGACCCGCTGAGGGGGCGCGAGGGGTGCCCGCGGGTCGGCTGGTGGCGGCCGCGGTGCGGGATCAGTCCCCGGCCGTGTCCGCCCGGGACGCGCCGCTCCCGGCCCCCTGGCCCTCCTCCTTGACGAGGTGGGCCGGGAAGCCGCCCTTGGCGACCGGTCCCCATCGCAGCGGCGTCACCCGGATCAGCGACTTGCCCTGTGTGAGCATGGCGGCACGGTACTCGTGCCAGTCCGGGTGCTCGCCCGCGACGTTGCGGTAGTACTCGACCAGCGGCTCGACCGAGTCCGGCGCGTCCAGGACCTCCGCCTCGCCGTCGACCTGCACCCAGGGGTCGTTCCACTCGTCGGAGAGCACGAGCACGCTCACCGAGGGCGCGCGGCGGGCGTTGCGCACCTTGGCGCGCTCCGGGTACGTCGCCATCACCAGCCGCCCCGAGTCGTCGACGCCGCAGGTCAGCGGCGATGCCTGCGGTGTGCCGTCGGAGCGCCGGGTGAGCAGGATCGCGCGGTGCCGGGGCCGGACGAACTCCAGCAGGCCGTCGAGGTCCACACGGGTGTTGGTGGCGATGGAAGGGCTCATGCGGCTGAGCCTAGGCCGTGCCCGGCCCCCAAGAAGGGCGACGTTCCGGGGAAGCGGGGGTCCGCCGTGTCCGCGCTATTGACTAAAAGTCAGCCGGGAACGACGCTGCTGGGCAGCCGTCGTAGCCGCACCCCGGGAGGACTGGTGGGTACAGGTTCGGGAACAGACGCACGGACCGGCGCGGGCGGGGACGCCGAGGCGCTCCGCGAACTCGCCGAAGCGCTCGGCGCGCCGGTGCCGCCCGGCCTCGCGGCCGCCGCGCCGCAGGAACTCGGTGTGCTGACGCGGGCCTTGCGCGACTGCAAGGAGCGCCGCGCCGCCGGACTCGACGACGCGGCCGAAGAAGCCCTGAAACTGGTGCCCGCCCTCGCCCGCGGCCCCGTCCGCCGCCTCCTCTTCCGCTGATCCCGCCGATTTAGCCGACCGAACGGTGGCTCCCATGGACACCCTCAGCAACCGCGCCGAGGCACAGAAGCTGGCCCAGCTGCTCGACGTCCCGCCGGAACAGCTGGACTTCCTACACGGGCTGCCCGCCGAAGACGTACGGCAGCTCCGCGCCCGCACCGTCGACGCGCTCTTCGACGACGTGCCGGACATGCTCGACCGCATCGCCGCCGCCACCAAACTCGTACCGGCCGGGGTCGCCGCCGCGATCTCGCAGAAGGCGCTCGGGCCGCGGCTGGCCGCCTCCGTGGCCGGGCGGCTGGAGGCCGGCCGCGCCGCCGACATCATCGAGAAGCTGCCGGTCGCCTTCACCGCCGAGTCCTGCGGCCACCTGGACCCCCGCCGGATCGCCGGGGTCGTCGACCGGCTGGACGAGGATCTCGTGGTCCGCATCGCCGTCGCCCTCGCGGAGCGCGGCGACCACCTGACGATGGGACGTTTCGTCGGGCACCTGAGCGACCGGGCCCTGGAGCGGATACTCCAGCTCGTCGACGACGGGGTGGTGCTGCGCGTCGGATTCTTCATCGACCTGCCCGAACGCCTCGACGCGATCCTGGAACTGATGGGGGAGGAACGTCTCTCCTCGGTGGTGGCCGCGGCCGGCGACGGCCTGTGGCCCGAGGCGCTGGCCGTGGCCGGGCTGGTGGGGCCCGAGCGGCGCGCCCGGATCGCCGCCCTCGCCGCCCGCCAGGACCCCGTACGGCTGGACGGGCTCGTCCGCACCGCGCACGAACAGGGGCTGTGGGAGTCGCTGCTGCCGCTGGTGGCCCTGCTGTCCGAGGAGGACCGGCGATCGGTCGCCGCCCTGCCGTCCCTGCGCGACGCGCAGGTGCTCGGCGCGGTCGTGCGGGCGGTGGTCGCGACCGGGCTGTGGGCGGAGTTCCTGCCGCTGGTGGGGGCGTTGCCGCCGGAGTCCCGCAAGGCCGTGGCGGACACCGCGGGGGCGCTGCCGGACGCGGAGCTGGACGCGATGGTGCTGGAGGTCGGGAAGCGGGACCTGTGGGACGCGGTGCTGGCGCTGGTCGAGATCATGGACGAGGCCGCCAAGGAGCGGGTCTTCGCGCTGCCGGCCTTCCAGGAGGCGGGGGAGGGGGAGGGGCGGTAACAGGGGGAGGGCCGTTCGCCGTCCGCTCAATTCGCCCCGGGCGCAAAGCGGGTGGCTTCACCGGGGCCGCCCGCTAGCGTCCGGGACATGACCGACTCCGCCTCCGCCGGCCCCGCCCGAACCGCTCCCGACCCGATCGCCCCCGACGTCTGGCACCTGCCGTTCCCGGTGGGCCACGTCTACCTCGTACGGCTGTCCGACGGCGGTTACGCGGCCGTCGACACCGGGGTCCCGGGCTCGGCCCCGGTGATCCTCGACGCGGTGACCCGGCTCGGCGGCCGGCCGGACGCGCTGCGGCAGATCGTGCTGACCCACTCCCACATCGACCACATGGGCTCGGCCGCCGACCTGGTGGCCGCCACCGGCGCCCGCGTCCTGGCGGGCGCGGCGGACGCCCCGCACATCCGCGGCACCGCGCCCGAGCCGCCGCCGGTGCTCACCCCCACCGAGAAGCCCCTGCTCGAACAGGTCCTGACGGGCATGGCGGAGGCGGGTACGCCGCCGCTGAAGCAGGTGCGCGTGGACGTCGAACTCCACGACGGCGACGTCCTCGACGCCTGGCCCGGACCCGCCCATGTGCTCCACGTCCCTGGCCACACGCCGGGCAGCACCGCCCTCCACCTGCCCGCCGCCGGAGTGCTGTTCACCGGCGACCTCATAGGGGCGGGCACGGACGGCCGGGTCGTCCTCGGCCCCTTCAACGTCGACCGGGCCGAGGCCGTCGCCTCCTTCCGGCGGCTGGCCGCGCTGCCCGGCGTGGACACGTTGTGCGTACCGCACGGCACACCGGTCCGTACGGGCGCGGCGCGTGCCCTGGCGGCGGCCACGCCGGAGACCGACTGGCTGTGAGCCCGGCCGTACCGGCGTCGGGCCACCGGCGTCCCGTCACCGGCGTCCGGTCACAGGTCCCGGGCCGCGTACCGGACCGTTTCGAACGGCCAGTCCCCGGCCAGCCAGTCGCGCACCGCCGCGTAGAGCGGGCCGTCCAGCTCGGCGCGGTCGGCCCGCACCCAGGAGCGGACCTCCGCGACCGGGGCGCCGCGGGTGCCCTCGGCGTGTTCCGGCCCGGATACGTCGCTGTCCTTACCGGTTTCGGAATGTCCGTCCCGTTCCGGGTAGATGTAGACGCATCCGACCACTTCGTCGTCCGGTATCCCGATGACGGAGTAGGTGAAGCCCGTGCGGCGCTCGAAGTCCCGCGCGTGCTGCCGCAGGTCGCCGAGGTTCTCCTCGGGGGTCATGCCCGCGGCCGGCGGCCAGCCGCGGCCGGCGAAGCCGGGGGTCGCCCGGATGTGGGTGATGCTGGAGGTCCAGGCGGTGTGGTCGGCGAGGTTGTGCCCGGGGGCGAGCGGTTCCAGCCGGAAACGGTCGGTGACCAGTTCGCGGGGCACGGTGAAGTCGTCCGGTACGAAGGGCGGTTTGCTCATGTGGTGACAATAGGGCCCGGGGCGCTGCCCGACCGCGGCGTGGAACGGACACAGAGAGGCTTCGCCATGCAGCTGCACACCCACGAGTGGGGAACCGGTGACCGGATCGCCGTGCTGGTCCACGGCATCATGTCGGACCACCGGACCTGGCGCCGGGTGGGCCCCGCACTGGCCGGCCTCGGCTACCGCGTCATCGCCGTCGACCTGCGGGGTCACGGCGCGAGCCCGCGCGGCCCGTACAGCGACGAGATCTTCGCCGACGACCTGGTCGACACCCTGCCCGCGGACGTGGACGTCGCGCTGGGGCACTCGCTCGGCGCGATGGCGCTGTCGCTCGCGGCGGAACGGCTGCGCCCGCGGCGCGCGGTCTACTCGGACCCGGCCTGGACCCTGGGCAACACCGAGCGCCCGATGGACCCCGCGCTGTTCATCGAGTTCAAGCGCGCCGGCCACCAGATGATCCGGGGCTTCAACCCGCGCTGGGAGGAGGCCGACGTCCAGATCGAGCTGGCGACGATCGAGGCCTGGGACACCGACACCGCCCTCGCCCTCTCCGGCAGCGGCCTCAAGGAGCGCATACCGGAGCGGGCGGTGGTCCCCTCCCTGGTGCAGGTGGCCGGGGAGGGCTTCTTGTTCACGGAGGCGGACAAGGCGCGGGTCGCGGCGCGCGGCTTCGAGGTCCGTACGGTCGAGGGCGCCGGGCACACCATCCACCGGGACGATTTCGACGGCTTCATGAAGTCCCTGGAGGGCTGGATCTAGCGGGCCGGAGCCGATGGCGCGGACGCCGTCGCCGGAATTGGCACCAGATGTTCAATCTTGCACCATCTGGGGTTCCGTAGGAGGTGGCAGCGGGTGCCGGTTCGCGCCCGGGGTGTTTTGCCGCGGTCGGCGGCGGCTGATTAGGGTGTGGTGCGTGGTAACAGCAACCACCCGCCCCGGTCGGCCCGCGGACCGGCGACCCGAAAATCCCTGAGGCAGCACAGCGATGACCGAACCGGCGATACCGGGCCGGGGCCCTGCCGCCGCGCCGGAACGCCCCGCGCCGGTCTCCCCGCCGCCCGCCCTGCCGCGCACCGAGGAGCGGATCAACGCCCTCGTCCTGACGTACCGTCAGCCGTTGCTGCGGTACGTCTCCGGCCTGCTGCCCGCCGATCCGCAGCGCGCGGAGGACGTCGTCCAGGAGACGCTGCTGCGCGCCTGGCTCGAAAGCGACATCTCGCGCGTACGGGACACCCGGCGCGAGGCTGGGTGGGAGCCCGGTCTGCCATGGCTGTTCAGGGTCGCCCGCAACGTCGTGATCGACTGGAGCCGGCGCGACAGCTCCCGGCCCGCGGTGCCCACCGGGCTGCCGCCGGAGACGGCCGGCCCCGCGGACGAGGTCGCGCGCGTCGTGGAGCGGACGCACGTCGTCGAGTTGCTCGCCCAACTGTCCCGCCCCCATCGAGAGGTTCTGGTGTACACATACCTGCTCGGCTGTTCCGGACCTGATACGGCGCACGCCCTGGGCATACCGCCCGGCACGGTGAAGTCCCGGCTGCACCACGCCATGCACCACCTGCGGCGGGCCGCCGCGCCCGACGCCCGGGACCGCGGATGAGCGGCCCGGCGCACGCCGCGCCGCCGGGGACGGCGGCCGTCGCGGCACCGGCGCAGTCCCTTGAACCGGCCCAGGCCCCGGTGCCGGCCGAGTCCCCGGTGCGGTTGGCCCTCGGTATGCCGGACCGCAACTCCTGGCTGATCCTGATCGGCTTCCTGGCCGTCCTGATCCTGCTCATCTGGCTCATCGGCCGGGCCGTGCGCAAACAGGGCGGCTTCCGCCGGGCCTGCCGCCGCATCGCCTGGGAGGTGCGGATGACCGCGCGCGCGTTCACCGCGCCGCTCCGCGCCTACCTGCGGCACCGGCGCTGTGCCCGGACGCTGGCCGCGTACTTCGCCGACCCGGCCGCGCAGGACCTGACCCGCGCGGCGCTCGACCGCGCGGACGCGGACGCGGGTGACGGCTGCTACGCGCCGACCGTCCAGCTGACGCCGGGCCTGGACCGGGTACGCGTCGTCGTCGCGGGCCGCGACCCGGCCGGTGCCGCCGGTCCCGTCCTGCCCTGGGCGGACGCGGCGGGCGAACCGGGGGAGTGGACCTGGTCCGCACCCGCTGCCGCGGTGCGGGGACAGTCGCCGGCGCACGGCCGGGCCGTACGTCTGCCGCTCGTCCTCGGCGTGGACCGTAAGGCGCCCGGCGTGGTGCTCGTCGACTGGCTGCGCGGGCCCGCTGCGCTGGGCGTCGAGGGCGACCCGGGGGTGGCCCGCAGCGTGCTCCAAGCGCTGGCCGCGCAGGTCGACCGGATGCCTGACGGGCCGCCGGTCCTGGTGGCGCCGGGCGTGCACCCGCGCTTCCCGGGCCGCTCGCTGGACGACATCCTCGCGGAACTGGCCGCGGACCGCTGGGCGGCACCGGGGCAGGAGGTCCCGGAGATTTCGGACCCGACGGCGGTGCCGGTGGTCGTCTGCTGGGCGCCCACGGCCGACCAGGCGGCACGGCTGGCGGACCTGTGCGCACGGGGACGCGCCCGCGCGCTCGTCGGCGGCCGGCTGCCGGGCGCCTGCTGGGTCCTGCACGCCGAACCGGACGGGCGGCTGCTCGGCCCCGGTCCGCGGGTGGACGTGGAGTCGCCCGCGCTGGGCGGGGCCGTGGCGCGCGCGGTGAAGCGCAGGCAGCCCGCGCCGCACTGCGTCCTGCCGGGAGCCGGTACGGGCATGGGTACGGGGCCGGGTACGGGCCCGGGCCCCGGTTACGGCACTCCGGCCGATCCCGTATGGGAACCGGCTCCGGCGATGCCGGATATGCGGGAGCCCGATCCTGTATGGGAACCAGCTCCGGCGATGCCGGACTTGCGCAAGTCGGAGCCCGAGCAGAACCAGCCGGCCACCCTGCTCCAGCCGCAGCCGCAGCCGCAGCCGCAGCCGCAGCCGCAGCCGCAGCCGCAGCCGCAGCCGGCACCGGCCCCCTGGCCCGCTGCCCCGGAGCCCGCGTACGGGAACCCTGGCGGCGACGGCGCCCGCGCGTACGAAGCGCCGCGTGAATCCGTCGCCTTCGACGCCGACTTCGCCGAGCCCGAGCCGGGCGCGCCCGCTCCGGCGACGGCGCCCGGGCCGACGGCACCCGCGCAGCCCGCACCCGCACAGCGGCCGGACGCGTCCGCACCCCACGGGTCCGCGGCGCACTCCGCGACGGATTCCGGCTCCCCGGCCGACGCCGACGCCGACACCGGCGCCGACTTCGCCGAACCGGACCTGGCCGAGCCCCGGGCCGCCGCCGCGCCGCCCGGCCTGGCCGGTGTGTCCGCGGCCTCCGCCGCCTCCGACGCCGACTCCGACCCCACCGCCCCCGGCGATCCTCAGGAACGGACCCCTCGTACCCCGTGAGACTCTTCGTCACCATCGCCCCGGCCGCTCCGGCCCGGCCCGGCTCCCCCGAGCCCGCCCCCGAGCGGCGCGACCTGGTCCTGCACACCCCGGGCTCGACCACCGTCGGCGCCCTGGCCGCACGCCTCGCCGGTGTGCAGGCCACCGACGACGCGCCCGCGCTCTTCCTCGGCGACCGCGAACTCGACGCGGACCTGCCGGTGTCCGCCACCGGGGTACGCGACGGCGCGACGCTCGGCCTCGGCGGCCCCGTGCCACCCGAGCCGGACGGCGGCTACGGCCCCGACCGCGCCGAACTGCCGCCCCCGTCCCGCTCCGCCGACGGCGAGCGGCTGCCGCGCGCCCCGCGCGTGGAACTCCAGCTGATCGGCGGGCGCGGCGCCGGGCGGGTCTGGCCGCTGGACCTCGGTACGCACACCATCGGCCCCGCGCCGGGCGGTTCGGTGCGCCTCCAGGGCCGCGACGTGCCCGGCGCGGGCATCCGGATCACCGTCCGCCCGGACGGCACGGTGCTGCTCGACGCGGGCCAGGCCGCCCGCAGGTCCGCGGACGGCGACGGCGCGGCGGCGAACGGCGGCGGCAGGCCCGCCCCCGGCCACCGCACCGACGTCCGGCTGTCGGTGCCCGAACCGCCGCCCGCCCGGCCCCGCGCCGACGCCGCCCCGCTGCCGCCCGCGCCCCCGCCGGAGCTGCCCGACCCGTACGCCGACACCCACCTGCCGGTCCCCGAAGGCTGGGTGGAGTGGCCGCTCGGCGGCGAGCTGCGGATGGGCGAGTTCCTGCTGCGGGTCGCCGAGCCCACCGAGGCGGACGCCGCGGTGACGGCCTCCGAGGACGGCGCCCACCTGGACTTCAACCGGCCGCCGCGGATCGTTCCGCCGCTGGTGCCGGAGCGGTTCACGCTGCCCTCGCCGCCCGTACCGCCGCCCCGGCGCACCATTCCGCTGCTGGTGGTGATCGCGCCGATGTTCATGGGCATCGGCATGGTCGTCTTCCTGCACTCGTACTTCTACCTGATGTTCGCGTTCTTCAGCCCGGTGCTCGCCATCGGCAACTACATCAGCTCCCGGCGCAGCGGCTGGCGCGACTTCCTCACCTCGGTCGCCAACTACCGCGCCCGCCGCGCCTCGCTGGAGCAGGACGTCAAGGGCATGGTCGAGCGCGAGCGCGGCCTGCGGGTCGCCGCGGGACCCGACCCGGCGGCCGCCGGCATGTGGGCCGTCGGCCCCGGCGCCCGGCTGTGGGAGCGCCGCCGCGGTCACCCCGACCACCTGCTGCTGCGCGTCGGCACCGTCCGCCAGGCGTCGCTGCTGACCATCGAGGACAGCTCCCGCGAGGACAACCACCGCTCGGTCAACTGGCAGATCCCGGACATGCCGATCGGCGTGGACCTGTGCGGCGACGGCGTCGTCGGCATCTCGGGCGAGACGGACGCGGCGCGGGCGCTGGCCCGCTGGACCGTGGCGCAGGCCGCGATCCTGCACAGCCCCCGCGACGTACGCATCACCGTGCTCACCGACGCGGCGGGCGCGCCCGCCTGGGAGTGGGTGCGCTGGCTGCCGCACGCCCGCCCCGGCGAGGGCGGCGTCACCGCGCCGCCCACCGGCGGGCCCACCGTGACCGTCGGCAACGACCCGGAGACGGTCGCCAACCGGGTCTCCGAACTGGTCTCCGCGATCCGCTCCCGGGCCCGCTCGCGCGAGTCCGCGATGGGCGGCGCGCTGCTGGCCGAGCCCGACCTCGTCGTGGTGCTGGACGGCGCCCGGCGGCTGCGCGACGTGCCCGGTGTGGTGCAGGTCCTCAAGGAGGGCCCGTCCGTACGGGTCTTCCTGATCTGCCTCGACCAGGAGGAGCGGATGCTCCCCGAGGAGTGCGTCACCGTCTGCTCGGTCGGCGCCCGCGAGGTGACGCTGCGCCGTACCGGCAGCGCCGACCTCACCGGCATCCGCGCCGACCTGGTCGACACCGGCTGGTGCGAGCGGATCGCCCGGTCCCTGGCCCCCGTACGCGACGTCACCCCCGACGGCTCGGACGGCCTGCCGGACCGCGTCAAGCTGCTGGACCTGCTCGGCCTGGAGCCGCCGCAAGCCGGCGAACTGGCCGCCCGCTGGACCAAGCGCCCGGCCTCCACCGGCGTCCTGCTGGGCGCCGGCTACACCGGACCGGTCACCTTCGACCTGGTCAAGGACGGCCCGCACGGCCTGATCGCGGGCACCACCGGCGCCGGCAAGTCCGAACTCCTGCAGACGCTGGTGGCGTCCCTGGCGGCGGTCAACCGGCCGGACGAGATGACGTTCGTGCTCGTCGACTACAAGGGCGGCAGCGCCTTCGCCGGCTGCGAGCGGCTGCCGCACGTGCTGGGCATGGTCACCGACCTGGACAGCCACCTGGTCGAACGGGCCCTGACCTCCCTGACCGCGGAACTGACCCGCCGCGAACGCCTGCTGGCCGACGCGGGCGCCAAGGACCACACCGAATACCGGGCGATGCGCCGCCGCGACCCCGCGATGGCGCCGCTGCCGAGGCTGCTGCTCATCATCGACGAGTTCGCCACCCTCGCCCGCGACGTGCCCGAGTTCGTGCCGGGCCTGGTCGGCATCGCCCAGCGCGGCCGCTCCCTCGGCCTGCACCTGCTGCTCGCCACCCAGCGACCGGCCGGCGTGGTCACCGCCGACATCCGCGCCAACACCAACCTGCGGATCTCGCTGCGCGTCACCGATGCCCTCGACAGCCAGGACGTCCTGGAGGTCAACGACGCGGTGAGCATCTCCAGCGAGACCCCGGGCCGCGCCCTGGCGCGCATCGGGCACCGCTCGGTGCTCCCGTTCCAGACCGCCTTCGTCGGCGCGGTACGCGACGGCGCGCAGGCCACGTCCCCGGACGCCGGGGACCCGGGCCAGGTCGGACAGCCGGGACCGAAGGCCGACGCCGACGTGTGGACCAGCGAACTCACCTGGTCCCTGCTGGGCCGTACGGCGGCCGAACCCGTCGAGGAGACCTCCGACCTCTTCGACGCCATCCAGGAGGCGATGGAGGACCGCGACGCGCCCACCGACCTGACGGCCCTGGTCGACGCGGTCCAGGAGGCCGCCGCCGACCTGGACATCGAACGGCAGCCCAGCCCCTGGCTGCCCGCGCTGCCGCACGCCGTCAGCCTGTCCGAACTGCCCGAGCGGCCCGACCCCGCCGACGGACGCCTCGCGCCCGTCCCCTGGGGCCTGGCCGACCTGCCCGGGGCCCAGCGCCAGGAGCCCATGGAGCTGGACCTGACCCGCTTCGGGCACCTGTACGTCCTGGGCACCCCGCGCTCCGGCCGCTCCCAGGTGCTGCGCACCATCGGCGGCGCCCTGGCCCGCCGGCACTCCAGCGCCGACGTCCACCTGTACGGCATCGACGCGGCCGGCGGCGCGCTGGCGCCCCTGGCCGCGCTGCCGCACTGCGGCGCCGTCGTACCGCGCGCCGACCTGGAACGCCTCGGCCGGCTGCTGTCCCGGCTGACCGCCGAGATGAGCGCCCGCCAGGAACTGCTCACCTCGCACGGCGCGGCCAACCTCACCGAACTGCGCGCCCTGCTGCAGCCCGCCGAACGCCCCGCCCACATCGTCGTCCTCATCGACGGCTGGGACTCGCTGGCCGCCCTGCTCGGCGATCACGACGGCGGCCGTCCGGTCCAGGAGCTGACCGCGCTGATCCGCGAGGGCGCGCCGATGGGCCTGCACGTCATCGCCACGTCCGAACGTGCCCTGATGACGGGCAAGGTCGCCTCGCTCAACGACGAGCGGCTGCTGCTGCGGCTGACCGACCGCAACGAGTACAGCCTGGCGGGCGTGCCGCCCAAGCAGGTGCCGGCCGTCGTCCCGCAGGGCCGCGGCTGGCGCGGCGGCAGCGCCACCGAGGTGCAGGTCGCGCTGCTCGGCGAGCGGGCCGAGGGGCCGGTCACCGGCCGCGATCAGGCCGAGGCGCTCAAGCGGATCGGTGAGCGGGCCGAGCAGCGGGACCGGAACGTGCCCGCCGCCCGCCGTCCCGCACGCGTGCTGAGCCTGCCCCGCCAGGTGTCCTTCACCGACGCGTACGAGAAGGTCCCGGCGGCCGACCGGCGACCCCTGTGGGGCCTGCTCGGCGTCGGCGGCGACGAACTGGGACCCATCGGTGTGGACTTCGCGGCCGACGCGCCGTCCTTCCTCATCAGCGGCCCGCCCGGCAGCGGCCGGTCCACCGCGCTCACCACGCTGGCGGTGTCCCTGCTGGCCGGCGGCACCCGGGTGGTGGCGCTCACCCCGCGCGAGTCGCCGCTGCGCGGCCTGGCCCGGCACCCGCGGGCCGTGGTCCTCCAGGACCCCGACCCGCTGGCCGACGAGGTCAGCGCCGCGCTGAACGCCGAACCGGGGCCCGCCGTGGTCCTGGTGGACGACGCCGACCTGCTCTCCCAGCTGCCCGCGGCCGACGCGGCGCTGCGCGAGGTCGCCACCACCGGCCGGGACCGCGGCATCGGCCTGGTCGCCGCCGCCACCGCCGAGACGCTGACCTCGGTGGGCATCGGCTGGCTCGGCCTCGTACGGCGGGTCCGCAAGGGCGTGCTGCTCTCGCCGCAGTCACCGGGCGAGGGCGACATCCTCGGCGTACGGGTGCCGTACGACCTGCTGCGCGGCCGTCCGACGCCCGGCCGCGGCCTGACCGTCGACCCGGTCACGGGCGCGCTGGTGTCGGTGCTGGTGCCGGAGACGGTGCTGCGCGAGGGCGACGCCGGCTGACCGGCCGAAACAGGCACACACGACGGTGCCCCGCCGCCCGGACCCGAGGTCCGGTGGCGGGGCACCGTCGTGTCGTGCGGTCCGTCAGCCGGCCTTCTTGGTGCCGGCCGCGATGTCCGCGTCCATCTTCTCGACGTTGTTCTTGATCTGGTTGAACTGGTTGGCGAAGGAGTTGATGCTCTCCACGGCCTTCTGCAACGACGCGGTGAGGTTGGTGTACGACTCCTTCAGCGCCGGGCTGCTCTGCTGCATGAACATGCCGTTGTCCAGCAGGCCCTCGACGGAGGACTTGGTGCTCAGCAGCAGCGGGTTGATGTCGTTGACGGCCTGGTTCATCACGCCGGAGACGCGCTGGATCTCGTTGTAGTCGAGGTTGATGTTGCCTGCGGGCATGGTGCTGTCTCCCTGGATCGGTGTGGGATGGGTGGGGCCCGGACGAAGGTCCGGGCGCGCCGGGCCGGGGGAGGCCGGTCAGTCGTCCTTCTTGACCTTCCAGCCCTTGTCCCCCTTGGCGTCGTCGCTCGTCCACTCCTCCGTCTTGCCGTCGGTCACCACGGTCTTGGTGCCGCTGCCGTCCTCGTTGACCTCGATGGTGGTGGTCACCTCGTGGCCGTTGAGGTCGACGGAGGAGTGGGTCGTACCTTTCACCGTCTGCTCGTTGCCGTCCTCGTCGGGACCGACGGTGGTGTAGGTGGTCTTGGTGTCACGGTGTCCGGACTTCTGGTCGGTGACCGAGGTGGTGGTGCCGGTGGTGGTGCTCTCCTGGCCCTCGGTGTCCTTCGTCTTGCTGGTGAAGTCGTCCGTGGTGGTCTTGTGCTCCTTCGTCTCGGTCATCGTCGACGTGCCGGTGGTGTTCGTGACGGTGCCGAAGACGTCCGTCGACTTGGAGTCGTACGTGCCGTCGGAGTGGTAGTTCGTCGTGTCGCTGGCCTTCAGGCCGGTCTTGGTCTCCATGCTCGTGGTGACCTTCGTCGGCTTGCCGTCCGGCCCGTACTCGTACGTCGTGGTGGTCTTGTTGCCGTGCCCGTCGTCGGTGGTCCACTCGTGGGGGCGCTCACCGGGCTTCTCGGGCTCCTTCGGCAGCTGGGACGGGTCGAGGTCCGGGTGCTCCTTCTTGGCCTTCTCGACCGCGTCGTGCCAGGCGTTCCACTCCTCGTTTCGGGCGTTCCACAGGTCGGAGGAGATCTGGGCGCTCTGCTTGGCCGCCTTGTTGGCCAGGTCGAAGTCCCAGTCGGCCCACTTCTTCGCCACGCCCTCGTAGAGGTTCTTGAGCTTCTCCAGCTTCTCCTCGGAGCGCTTGAAGGAGCCCTTCCACGTCGAGTAGTACTTGCGGATCGCCGCGACGGCCACCCGGGAGCCGACCTCGTCGACCGAGTACTCCTGCTTGCTCTCGCGGGCCTGCTTGACCTCGTCCTTCAACTTGCCGGACTTCTGCGCGACATCGTTGAGCAGTTCATAGTCGACGGCTATGTCGGACACGGTCACATCCCTCGCGCGCTCTGGAGATCACTTCACGTCTTACAAGGTCAAACGCAACATGAAGCGGAACGGTTCACCCCTGAACCAGACAAGCTGCGGGAAGTGATGTCGTTCACACAGTGAACCGATCACCGTGCAGATCCGTGAACGTAGGTGTGGTGTTCCATGATCCGGACGCGTACGGCGCGCCGGTCGTGACACGAGTGAACGGTCTGCTGCGCGAAGGGGAGAGGCTTGGCTACGCGTCCCGGTGACTGGGGGGCCCTCGGCCTCGACGGCGACCCGACCCCGGGCGACGCCTCCGCCATCACCACCATCGCCGACGCGATGCGCGACCTCGCCACGCACGCGGGCACCATCAACAACGGCCTCAAGGCGCTCCAGCAGACCGCGGGCGACGGCCAGCGCTTCATCGGCAAGACCGCCGACCAGCTGCGCGACATGGTCGACGACCACCTGCACAACTTCGTCGGCCACGTCGCGGACTCCTTCAACCAGGCCGAGACGGCACTGCGCAAGTACGCCACCGCCGTCACCGACGCGCAGGCCGACGCCGACGCGGCGCTGACCGCAGCCCAGGGGCTGGACAAGGACGACCCGCAGCTGCAGACCCACAAGGACCGGGCCGACGACGCGCAGAGCGCCCTCAGCTCCGCGGCGAGCACCCTGGACAAGGCGCTGACCTCGGCCGGGTCGCTGATGGTCCAGCCGGTCAGCGACTGCGACCTGTTCTGGGAAGCCTTCCAGTGGCTGACCATCATCCTCTCGGTCATCGCCATCTTCACCGGCGGTGTCCTCGCGGTCCTCGCCTGGGGCATGAACGCGGTCCTGCTGATCAAGACCATCGTCGACTTCAGCCAGGGCAAGGCCAGCGGCCTGGAGCTCGGGCTCGCCTTCCTCGGTGTGCTCTTCCCCACCACCAAGGCCCTGCCGGTCGGCTCCATCGTCAAGGGCCTGGGCAGCGTCCTCAAGGGCGGCGTCGAGGGCATCGCCGGCGCCGGCAAGAACATCATCAAGGAGATCGGCCACTTCTCCTCGCTGCACAACATGCCGAAGATCGTGGTGGCGCCGATCGTGCTCGGCATCCACGCGGCCCCCGCCTTCAACATCGTGGGCGGTGTGAAGGGCCTCGGCAATCTCGCCAAGGGCGGCTGGGGGGCGCTGGGCAAGACCATTTCCAAGGACTGGGCGGACGTCACCAAGGGCATCACCGGGGACTGGGGCAAGCTCGGCGCCTACGCGAAGGTCAACTTCGAGCGGCTCGGCCGGGCGGGCATCGCCACCGTCGTGCCCCTGGACTTCACCGAGATGGGCGTGCTGGGCTTCGGCGGCGCCGCGCGGCTCGCCTTCGGCGAACGCGTGCTCGGCATCAACCAGCCGGACCTGCACACACTGCTGGCCAACGCGGGACGTACGGACGCGGCGCTGGCCAAGGGCATCCACACCGGCGACTTCGGCGCGCTGGCGCCGTTCCGGCCCGTCGGCGGCAACGGCACGCACTTCGTGCCCGGCAGCTTCGTGGACCTCTCGGCCCTGCACTTCGTCCCCGGCGGCTTCCACGGCACCTCCTTCCCCGGGGTGCACATCCCCTCCGTGTCGCCGGGCGGGCTCACCAAGTTCCCGGGCGCCGCCGTGCCCAACGGGATCGGCGGGCTCTCCCTGGACGGACTGGGGGCGTTCCGGCCGGGCGGGCTGGGCACCTTCCACTTCAACGGTGTCGGCAACCTGCTCCCCAACGGCCTCGGCTCCTTCGGCCACGGCGGTCTGAACCTCAACATTCCCGGCAATGTGGGCGGCCTGGGGGTCAAGGGGCTGGGGAACGTCACACACGTCGGCGTGAACATGCCGCACGGGATCAACGTGCCGCACACCGGTGTGAACATGCCGCACGGCATCACCGTGCCCAGCGGCTCCCTCACGCACACGGGCGCGCACTTCGACCAGCCCGGCCTGCTGACCACCCCCGACGTGCACATGCCGGGGACGACCACGCTCGACAACGGCCTGAGCGTCCCGGACGTGCACGGCGCCGGTGCCACCCAGCTCATCCAGCAGACGGACTTCGCGGCCGGACACGTCCGGATGGACAGCAACCTGCTGCTGTCCGCGGACACCGCCATCGACCTGCTCAAGGACGCCCACGGATCGTCGGGCGTGCTCGGGCACGTGCCGGAGAACGCCGGTGTCCACGTCCCGGAGACCTCGTTCGACGGCGGCTTCGTGCACGGCATCGGCGACGGCCACTCCATGGCCCGCGGCGCGATCGGCCACGGCGAGGCCCTGGAGGACATGACCTTCCCCGAGCTGACCGCGCTGGCCAACGGCGACGTCGCGGTGACCGCCTTCCACGGGGACGGCATCAGCTTCCGCATCGGCGACGCGGCGCCGCGCACGATCACCGCCGACCACCTGGCGGCCACGGCGCCCGGCACTCCCGTACGGGTGGAGCCGACGGGTACCCAGAACCTGGTGGGTACGCAGGGCGACAACCTCGTCGTCCAAGGCGCCGTCCCCCCGCCCCGCGACCTGGCCAAGGGCCCGGCCGACGTACCGGCGTCGTCGGCCGGCGCGCGGGACCCGCTGCTGCTGAAGACCCCGGAGACCGGCAAGGTCACGACCACCGGCACGGGCGCCACGAACAAGGTGACGCCCCAGCCCGCCGTCAACGAACACGACATGGCGATGAGCCTGCTGGACACCGGCGACCGCAAGCCGGTCCCGTCCGCCGGCCACAGCGCCACCTCGGACAACCCCTCCGGGGTGTCCGCCCTGCCGGACCTGGACGGCGCGGGAGTCCGCGGCGCCACCGGCCCCGCGGACAACAGCGTCCTCGACCTGATCGCCCACCCGGGCGGCCCGGTGAAGGCGGTGGACGAGGCCGCGGCCGGAGTACCGGCCGCCCTGAAGGCCACCGAGCACACGCCCACCCCGACGCCCGCCCCCGCGCCGAAGGCCGGGACGCCCACCCCCGCGCCCGGGGCCAAGGACCTGGGCGCCGTCACCCCGCCCCCCGGCAACCGCTTCGGCGGCCTGTCCGGCGCCGCGGCCATGAACCAGCGCCTGCGCGCCCGCCACGACCTGATCCTCGGCGGCTCGGTCGGCCCGGAGGCCGGTGCGAAGCTCAACGCGTGGGCCGGGTACGAGCACGCGCTGTCGCAGCTCGGAAAGGCGGAGCGCCAGGTGGACGAGCTGGCGCCGCCGCCCGGCGCCGCCGCCGGCGAGCCCACGCCCGCCATGGCCGAGGCCCTGGACGATCTGGGCGTCAAACGTGCCGAGGTCGCCAAGGCCGAGGCCAAGCTCGACGAACTGGGCATCGACGCGCCGCGCACCCACAAGCAGATCACCGCCCTCACCAGCGGCATGTTCGGCGAACACGGCCTCGGCGGCGGCCCGCGGCCGCACCCGCAGCCGGAGCCGCAGGCGGTACCGGCCGTCGACAAGGGCAAGGGCAAGGCCGACT
Organism: Streptomyces sp. NPDC059788; assembly: GCF_042732265.1. Taxonomy (NCBI): domain Bacteria; kingdom Bacillati; phylum Actinomycetota; class Actinomycetes; order Kitasatosporales; family Streptomycetaceae; genus Streptomyces; species Streptomyces sp. NPDC059788. Next base: position 64,267 of record NZ_JBHWHY010000016.1, read on the forward strand.
TCGCGGACGCCGAGCCCGTACCGGCCGTCGACAAGGGCAAGGGCAAAGCGGACTTCGCGGACCCCGAGCCCATCCCGGACACTCCCGCCCCGATCCGCCCGGGGTCCGGGGACCGGCTCGGCCACACCCCCGGTTCCGGCATCGGCGAGCGTGCCGCCGCCCGGCACGAGATCGTCACCGGCGGTACGAGCGGGCCGGGGGCCGACCTGCGGCTCGGCGCCTGGGAGCGGTACGAGCAGGCGTCGTTCGACCTGGCGCGGGCTCAGGAGAAGGTGGACGGGCTGGTGCCCAAGGCCGGGCAGCCCGGCCCGTCCAGGCCGTCCGCCGCGGCCGTCGACGCGCTCGACGACCTGGCCGTCCGGCAGGCCGACATGGCCAAGGCCGAGACCCGCCTCGGCGAACTGGACATGGACCCGAACGCCATCCGGCAGGAGATCGACGACGTCAACACCGCGATCGCCCTCGACCGGGCGCAGCGCGGGGAGTACGTCGGCCCGCTCGGCGGCGCGCCGGCCCCGCACGGCGGCGATCCGCTGCCGGTCGGACCGCACGACTGGTCCCCCGACCCGCGGGCGCCGCACGCCCTGTGGCCCGACCCGGGCACCCACGGGGCGGGCCGCACCATGGTCAACCAGTCCTTCCGCGACCTGCCGTTCGCGGGCCACCAGCCGCTCACCGCGGGCGACTACCTGAGCTGGATGCGGGCCAGCACGGGGGAGGGCCGGCCGCTGTCCTACGTGGTCAACACGATCGTCTCGCACGCCGACATCGCGAACCCGGGCCGGCTCCAGGACTTCCTGAACTCGATCACCCGCGGCCTGGACGGCTACGACGGCCGCCTCGGCGTGGTGATCGGCGTCAACGGCAAGCTGGAGGATCTCGCCGCCATCCACCGCGCGATGGACGACGCCCTCGGCTCGGCGCACTTCGACCACCCGCTGGCGATGGTGGCCACCACCTTCTACGGCGATTCGTTCCCGTACGGCACCATCCGCAACCTGACCATGACCAGCCCGGCGGCCCGGTCGATGGCGCACTCGATGATGCACGGCGGCGGGGCGGGCGGCCCCAGCCACCCGTACTGGGCCTTCATGGACTTCGACGTGTACGAGCACACCGTCCCCAGCGGCCGGCACGTCTTCGACCACTTCGACCGGGAGTTCAACCTCGGCGAGGGCGGCGCCGTGCACGACTGGGCCAAGCAGCTGCCCGACGACACGGGGGCCGCGGCGAAGGTGTCCGACGACGCCGCGGCGGTGCCGGGCGCCTTCGACCCCAAGCCGCTGCGCCCGCTGGTCATGACCGGCGGCTACCGGGTGCCGGGGAAGACCGGCGAGATGGTGATCGTCGACGGCGTCGCGGTGGACCGCTCGGTCGAACAGCTGATCAAGGAGACCAAGACCCGCGGCGACACCCCCGACGGGATGGTCTTCACCCAGCAGGACGTGGACAAGTTCGCGTCCGTCGTCGACTCCGACATGCGCATCCGCGCCAAGATGGCCGACATGCACGGGCTGCTGCCGTACGGGCCCGAGCCGAACCTCTTCGTGGACGCCGCCGTCACCATGGTGGACGACGTGCGGCTGGGCCAGGGCGCCTGGCGGCCGGTCCGCTTCGGCGGCGGCGCCGGTGAGTACAAGGGGCTGCGGGAGCGGCTCAACTACTTCAACGCCTGGGAACTGGACCAGACCCTGCCGGACATCCCGGGCAACGCGGTCGCGCGGGACATCGCCGCCGCCAACTCCGCGCTGCCCGACCGCGGCGCCGCGTTCGTCGCCGACTTCGTGAACGGCGCCGTCCCCACCGACCTCTCCCGCCTGATGTCCGGCTACTACAAGCACGGCAAGGCCGGCGGCGTCGGCAACATGCCGCAGGAGCACCTGACCCCGAAGAACGTGGTGGAGCACGTCTTCGCCCGCGACGACTTCGACCTGGACCCGAACCTGTCGCGGGCCAAGGACGACACGAAGATCGGCAAGCTGCGCGACGACCTGCTGAAGGGGAAGTCCCCGCAGCAGGGCTTCCGGGACGACCCGCTGAAGCCCATCGGCATCGACGGCCGGCTCCCCGAGTTCAACGAGCACCCCCGGGCCACCCTCGACCGGCTGGGCGCCGGGCTGGGCGGCGACGGCAACACCCTCGGCCTGCACATCTCCCTCCACGTACCGGGCCGTACGGACGGGCTCGTGGTCGGCATCGTGCCGGCGGACAAGCGGTTCCTCAGCCACGCGGTGGTCGCCTCCACCGAGGAGGCGGCGTACAAGCGGCTGCAGAACTACGTGATCGCCGAGGTCCTGCCCCAGGGCGGTCTGCCGCACGACTCGCTGCTGCGCGCCCTCCCGGAGCCGCCTGCGGCCACCGCCGGCGCGAAGGGCGGCCGGATCACGCCCGGCGCGATCCCGGACGCCCCGACGCTGCTGACGCAGGTACAGCGGCAGATGGGCAAGAACGGCTTCGAGGACCTGGTCAACGACACCTACACGCGGGGCCTCGACGGCCGCGCCCTGACCAACGGCCTGGTCACCGGGCGCCTGGGCCCGGACGTGTCGGACCTCGGCCCGATCGAGCGGATCGTGCTGGACCGCTATGCCAAGGCGTTCAACCGCCCGCTGGAGATCCGCGGTCTGGACGGCTCGGCCCACCGGGTCGACATCGAAGCCCGCAAGCCGGGCCCGCCGCTCCACCTGACCTGGGTCCCGGACCACGGCGGCCCGCACTCCGGGCACTGGGACGTGGGCGACACGGCGCCGCCCCCGCCGCCCACGCGGCTCGGCTCCGGGCCCGGCTCCGGGATCGGTGCACGGTCCGCGGTCCGGCACGACATCATCACCGGCGGCGCGGGCGGGACGGAGGCCGATCTGCGGCTCCACGCCTGGGAGCGGTACGAGCGCGCGTCGTCCGACCTGGCCGGCGCTCAGGAGAAGGCGGACGGACTGGTGCCCAGGGCAGGGCAGCCCGGCCCGTCCAGGCCGTCCGCCGCGGCCGTCGACGCGCTCGACGACCTGGGCGTCAAGCGCGCCGAGTTCACCAAGGCCGAGACCCGCCTCGACGAACTGGGCATGGACCCGAACGCCATCCGGCGGCAGATCGACGACGCCAACCACGCGATCGCCGTCGACCGCGCGAAGCGTGGCGAGTACGTCGGCCCGCTCGGCGGCGCGCCGTCCCGGCACACCAACCTGACCCAGGCGTTCGACGACCTGGACGTGACCGGCGGCCCGGCCCCGCACCACCTCGACGACATGGAGATGACGGACGCGCCCACCGGAGCTGGGGACCACGCGGCGCCGCACGACGCGCGGACGGCCGGGACGGGACCGTACGGCGACCTGGGCCACGGCGGCCCGCCGACCAACGGACCCCTGCCGCGCGACCTGGAGTGGCAGGAACTGGAGGGCCTCGGCCACAAGGTCACCCGCGGCGACATCACGGCCAACGGCGCCTTCCACGGGCTGCCCGGACACGGCCAGGGCCCGCTGACGCCGGACCAGTACATGAACTGGGTGCGCGCCAGCGTCGACCGGCAGAACCCGATGGCGTACGTGGTCAACACCGTCGTCCGCCACAGCGAGATCGCCGGGGACGCGGGACGGCAGCGGCTGCGGGACTTCCTCACGGCGATCACCACCGACCCGCGTGGCGACTACCGGGGCAAGTTCGCCGTGGTGATCGGGGTCAACGGCCCGGCGGGCCGGATGGCGGACGTCAACGCCGCGGTCCGCGGCGCGCTCGAAGGACTGGACGTGCCCTACCCGGTCGCCGCGGTCGGCATCGGCTGGACCGGCAAGGAGTTCCCCTTCGGCACCATCCGCAACCTCACCATGACCAGCCCGCCGAGCCGGTACCTGGTGCGCTCGATGATGTACGACCCGCACCAGCCGGCGCACCCGTACTTCTCCTTCATGGACTTCGACAACTACCAGCGGCTCGTGCCCGGCGGCGAGCACGTCTTCCAGCACTTCGCCCGGGAATTCGAACTCGGCGGCGGTGTCGCGCCGCTGCGCCCGCTGTCCATGTCCGGCGGCTACCGCCTGCCCGAGGGCCACGTGCCGGGCGCCGACACCGCCCAGCTCATCGAGGACACCAACGCCCGCCTGGCCGACGACCACGCCAAGGCCGTGGCGGCCGCCGCGAAGACGGGGGGCAAGGGCAAGGCCAAGGAGGCCGGCCCGCTGCAGACCGTCTCCGCCACCGACCTGCCCGCCTTCGACACCGCCGTCCGCGCGGACATGCGGGCCCGCACCCGCCTGGCCGGTATCCACCCGCAGCTGCCCTACTCGCCCGAACCCAACCTCTTCACCGACGCCGCCGCCACCCTGCTCGACCGGGCGGGCCCCGGCTGGCACCCCATCAGGTTCAGCCCCGGCACCAGCGAGTTCAACGGCCTGGCCGAGTCCCTGAACTCCTTCAACGCCTGGGAGCTCAACCGCACCCTGCCGGTCCTGGACCGCTCGGACTTCCCCGGCGGCTCCCTCGTCCACCGGCTCACCGACCGGGAGATCGAGGCCGTCGCCCAGCGCCCGTACGACCGGACGTACGGCACCACCGCGGACACGCCGACGGCCGGGCAGATCGACGCCGTACGGGAGCGGCTGGCCACCCGCGGACCGGGCGGCAGCGGCGGCGGCGCACCGCTGACCACGTCCGAGATCGAGGCGGTCAGCCGGCTGCTCACCCCGGGCGAACTGGACGCCATCGCGACCCGGCAGGCGGAGCGGCTGATCGCCGCGCACACCTACACGCTGCCGGACCGCGGCGTGCCCTTCGTGACCGACTTCGAGGGCGCGGCCACCCCCACCGACCTGTCCCGGATGATGGAGGGAATGTTCGGGAGCAAGCGCCTGCCGCAGGACCACAACGACGTCCGGCAGGCGATGGGCCGGCTGTTCGGCCGCGACGCGTTCGACGACTTCAACCCGCAGACCGCCAAGGCCGTCAAGAGCGGTCTGCACTGGGCCGACCGCAGGGACGACCACCTGCTGACGAACTCCGCCACCGGGCTCTCCCGGGACCCGCTGGCACCCGTCGACCCCGCACGCGACCCGGCCCACTCGCCCCGGGACGTGGTGGACGGACTCGACGGCCTGGGCACCGGACCGCGCAACACCCTCGGGCTCAACGTCTCCGGGACCGTACCCGGCGACGCGGGCCTCTCGCTGCGGGTGGGCGTGTCGGCGTACGACAAGCCGTTCGCGAGCCTGGCCGCGGCGACCCACTCCGAGGCGGCCGGGTTCCTGCGCAACCTGCACCTCGTCGTCGCCGGGTACCCGCCGGTGCACTCGCCTCCCCGGTCCCTGTTCCACGCCCTGGAGAACGCCGCCGACAGCGCCGCCGGGCCGTTCCACACCCCCGGCGGTCTGCTCGACACCGTGGAGCAGTACCTCAGGAGCAAGCCGAAGGGCAGCAAGGACCCCGTCATCAAGCTGGTGCTGGCCCAGGCGGACCAGGCCGGAACGGGCGCCCGCGACCTGTTCGCCGCGCTGGCGAGCGGACGGCTCGACCCGCGCGGCTCGTTCGCCGCCGGCACGCCGGGGCAGCTCTCGGTGCAGCTCTACGCCCAGGCACTGGGCGCCCGCGTCCGCATCATCGACGGCGACGGCATGCTGGTGCACGAGGCCGCACCGGGCACGACGGGCGCGCGGACCCGCCCCCGCCCCGGACTCGACTTCCGCTGGGAACCGGACCCCGACGGCACCTGGCACTGGACCGTACGGGAGTCTGACGGCATGGAGGAGCCGGCCGACCAGCCGGTCAAGCGTCCCCGCAAGGGCAAGGGACGCGCCGACCGGCCTCCCCGGCCGGACGACGAGGACACGACCATGGGCGACGTATGACCACCGCAGAACACCCGGGCACCGGGACGGTCCACCAGGTTGGCGCCGGACAGCCGGCCGCGCACACCACCGTGAGCGCCGCGCTGCGCTCGGCCGCGCCCGGCGACGAGATCCGCATCGCGCCCGGCGCCTACGAGGAAGCACTGCGCATCGACCGCGACGTCATCCTGCGCGCGGACGGCGGCCCGGTCACCCTGGCCGCGCCCGGCGGCGGCGCGCCCGCGCTGGAAGTCCTGCCCGGCGCCCGGCTGACGCTGGACGGGCTGACCGTACGCGGCGGCGCCGCCGACCGGCCCGCCGTCCTGCTGTCCGGCGGCGTCACCCACTGGCACGGCGGCGGCACCGACCGCGGACGCCTGGAGGTGCTGCGCGAGGCCGCGCTCACCATGACCGGCGCGCGCCTGACCGGCGCCGCACTGGCCGGGGCGCTGATCCGTACCATCGGCGCGGTCCGCCTCACGGACTGCGTCCTCGAAGGCGCCCAGGGCACCGGCGTGGTGGTGGGCGGCGGCTCCCGCCTGGAGCTGACCGGCACCCGCATCAAGGGCGCCACCGGCTCCGGGGTGCGGGTCCGCGAGGACGCGCACGTGGTGCTGCGCGACTGCCTCATCGACGGCGCGGGCCGCAGCGGGCTGCTGTTCGAGGACCGGTCGGCGGCACTGCTCGTGGACTGCCGGATACGGGACTGCGGCGGCGAGGCCGTACGCGTGCTGGACTCCTCGCCGGTGCCGCAGGACGGCGACCCGTACGAGGCCGCGGACGGCAAGGTGCCGGAGCGGTCCCGGGGCGGACTGCTGCTGTACGGCTGCGAACTGTCCGGCGCGGGCGCGGACGCCCTGCACGTCGCCGGTTCCGGCGACGCCGTGCTCGACGGCTGTGTCCTGCGCGACGGCGCCGGCGCCGGTGCCACCGCGGGGGAGCGGGCCCGCGTACGGCTGGCCGACACCCGGATCGTGCGGACCGCCGCCGCGGCCCTGACCGCACACGGCACCGCCCGGCTGGAGGCGCGCGGCACGACCGTACGCGGCTCGGCGGCCAACGGCATGCTGGCCACCGGCTCCGCCACCGTCCGGCTGACCGACGGCGAGGTCACGGACTGCCGGTTCAGCGCCGTGCACGCGGGCGGCGAAGCCGAGGTGGCGCTGACCCGGCTGCGCGCCGGGAACACCCCCGAACACGGCCTGCACGCCGTCGCCGACAGCCGCCTGACCCTGGCCGAGGTGCACCTCACCGACTGCGGCATGTCCGGCCTCGACCTGTCCGGCGCGGCGAACGCCGAGGCCGCAGAACTGTCCGTCGTACGCTGCCGCAACGGTGTCGTCGCCGGTTCCGGCGGCACGGTGCGCCTGACCGGGTGCGCCGTCACCGACGCCGAACGCGCCGGGTTCACCTTCGGCGGCGGCGACGCCGAACTGACCGGCGGCCGGGTCCTGCGCGCCGGCACCGCCGGGCTGGTCTTCCAGGGCGGCGCCACCGTACGGGCCGCGGACGTGGAGGTCACCGAGGCGGCCGGGTCCGGCATGGTGGTCGCGGCGGGCGCCGCGCCCGACGTGCGCGCCGTACGGATCACCCGCCCCGGCAAGAACGGCCTGATCGTCGACGCCAAGGGCGCCGGCACCTTCGAGGACTGCGAGATCACCGGGCCCGGCTTCCCCGCCGTCCACCTGGGCGAGGCCGCCGCGCCCGTCCTGCGCCGGATACGCGTCCAGGACGCCGACGCCGACCTGAGCACCGAGGACGGCGCCGAACCCCAGGTGCGCGACTGCGTCTCCTGGCAGGTCAAGGAGGCGCACTGGCCCGCGCCCTTCGCGCCCGCCCCGGCCGCCGCCACCGCGGCCGCCCCGCAGACCGCGGGCGCGGCGGCCGGGGACGGCAGCACCGCGACGACGATCCCGCCCACCGAGGCCGACCTCGACGAACTCCTCGGCGAACTGCACGAGCTGATCGGCCTGGACCGCGTCAAGCAGGACGTCGCCTCGCTCGTCAAGCTGATGCGGATGGTGCAGCGCCGGGAGGCGGCCGGGCTGGCCGCGCCGCCGCTCAGCCGCCACCTGGTCTTCGCGGGCAACCCCGGCACCGGCAAGACCACGGTGGCCCGGCTCTACGGCCGCATCCTGGCCGCCGTCGGCCTCCTGGAGCGCGGCCACCTCGTCGAGGCGGACCGCTCCGCGCTCGTCGGCGAGTACGTCGGCCACACCGGGCCGAAGACCCAGCGGGTCTTCATGGAGGCGATGGGCGGCGTGCTGTTCATCGACGAGGCGTACTCGCTGGCGCCCGCCCACGCCACGGGCGGCAACGACTTCGCGCAGGAGGCCATCGCCACCCTCGTGAAGCTGATGGAGGACCACCGCGACGCGGTCGTGGTCATCGTCGCCGGATACCCGGTGGAGATGGAGCACTTCATCGACTCCAACCCCGGCCTCGCCTCCCGCTTCAACCGCACGCTGCTGTTCGAGGACTACGACACCGAGGACCTCGTGCAGATCGTCGAGCAGCACGCGGCGGCCCACCAGTACGAGCTGACCGACGCGGCGCGCGACACCCTCGCCGGCTACTTCGACCACGTCCCCCGCGACGGCCGGTTCGGCAACGGGCGCTCGGCCCGGCAGACGTTCCAGGCGATGACCGAGCGGCAGGCCTACCGCGTCGCGGAGAACGACGCGCCGTCCGAGACGGACCTGCGGACGCTGTCCCAACTGGACGTACCGGAACTGGACATCCCCGCCGCCGACCCGCCCGGCACCGCCGCACCGCAACCACTTCCGTCCGGTCCCGGCGGGCCCGCCCTGCCGGCCTGACCGGCCGCCCCGCCGGGACCGCCCCGCCACCCCCGACCACTTCCAGGAGGAACCCCCGTTGTCACAGCCGAACGAGAGCGCCGGACCGGACCGCTCCGGCGCATCCGACCCGTCCCGGTCCGGTTTCGCGGAGACCTTCTCCAAGGGCGCGCGGACACCGAAGCGCGGCCTGGCGCCCGGCCGCCGGGTCTGGAAGACGGCGCTGGGCCTGCCCGTGCTGGCCGGCGTCGGCGTCGGCGCGGTGGCGCTCGCCACCCTCGGCGCCTCCCAGGTGCGCTTCGGCGACGGCCAGGAACAGGCCGTCGCCGCCAAGCAGCCGCAGCAGACCAAGACGGGCTCGCCCCTGCCGTCGGCCAAGCCCGGCAAGGCCCCCGGTGAGGCGCCGGGCGGCAAGAAGCCCGGCGCGGACGCCACGCCGGAGGGGGCGAAGACCCCCACTCCCACTCCCACCGCGCCGGACAAGAAGCCCCCGAAGCCCGAGGGCAAGAAGCCCGGCCCGCCGAAGGGCGCGAGCGCCAAGGTGACCTACACGGGCATCGCGGGCCCCGGCTGCCCGACCCCCGAGCGCGGCGGCTACCACCAGGCGGGCGTCCACGGCGAGGTCGGCGTCGGTTGGTACGGCCTCTCCGGCGGCAGCACCCGCGAGGGCGGCTGCAGCGGCCAGTTCACGTCCGTACCGATGTCCGGCGACCCGAAGAAGGACACCGACAACAACGTCATGTGGTGGTGGGAGCCGGGGCCGCAGTCCCGCAGCTGCCAGGTGTCGGTGTACGTTCCGCACGGCCCCAGCGACCGTGACGTCCAGGGCAGCCCGACCCACTACCAGGTGCTGTCCGACCCCTTCAACCCGGGTTCCAAGGTCGGGAACTTCGCCGTCGACCAGGTCGCGCACCGGGGGAGCTGGCAGCCGGCCGGTACCTTCCAGGTCCGCGACAACAAGATCGGCGTGAAGCTGATGGACCGCGGCGACAACCACTCGCCGGGCCGGGACCGCGCCCACCACGCGGCCGGGGCGATCAAGGTCACCTGCCACGGCTGAGCCGGGGCGCGGGCCCGCCGCGGGTCGCCATGCGCCGCCGGACACCGCCGCGGGTCGCTATGTGTCGCACTCCAGCTCTGTGCGGCACAGCGCGCATCGGGCCCGCAGCCGGCCGCGTACGGGGACGCGGATGCGCTGGTGGCAGGTCGGGCAGGGGAACGACACCCGCAGCGGCGCGCCCCCCTCGAAGGCGTAGCCGTCGGCCGGCGCCGGGCCACCGGGCCGGCCGGCGCGCCGCGGGTCCTGGGCCGCGCGCCGGTCCTTGGTGTAGCGGCGGCGGCCGGACCAGCCGGCCGCCGCCAGCGGGGGCTGCTGCGCGTCCCGGCGGGCCAGCCCCAGCCCCGCCTTGTAGGCGTCGTACGCCTGCGGGCTGGTGAACCACGGCGCCGGGTCCTCGCCGAAGAGCAGCGCGCGCTTGGCGAGGACGTACCCGAACTCCTCCGGCGTCAGATAGCCCAGCTTCTGCGAGAAGGGGCCGTGCTCGCGGTACGCGTCCAGCAGCAGCCAGCCCGCGCCCAGATAGGCGGTGGCGGTGTCGGTGAGGATCTCGTTGGCGCGGGTGCCGGGGAAGGACAGGTCGAGGCGGTGCAGGTAGACGTGCATCACCTCGTGGGCGAGGGCGGCGCCGATGTCCCGGCGGTGGCTCTTGAAGCGGGTGTTCAGCTCGATGAAGTACTCGGGCCCCGCTGTCAGTTCGACGTTCGCCGCCAGGTGCATGTCGCGGAAGGCGACGATCACCCGCGCGTCGGGGAGGCGCAGGTGCTGCACCATGGCGTGGGCCACCCGCTGCGCGCCCGCGTACAGCTCCTCCGCGTCCCCGAAGGCGACTTCGGCGGGCGGCACGCTCGTCGCGAAGGTCTGCACCGTGTCGTACGACAGGCGTTTGTAGAGCGCGGTGAGGGCCGCGCGCACCGTTTCCAGATGCGGATAGCCGTGCTCGATGTCGCTGCCGGAACCGCCCGGACTCCCCGTCGCCGCCACCCGACCACTGTACGTCTCGTCGGGAACGTCCGGTATGGGGTGTACGCGTCGTGGGTAGAACAGGAGTTGGCCGGATGTACACCCTTGCCACTGTGATCGCCGACTCCACATAATCCAAGGGCGCTTTGCGGGCTCATCCCCCACTGGGTCCGGACGCCGTACGGTGCGCTGCCGACTTCCGTCCACGGGCTTTCGGCGGTCCTTTCCGGTTTTCGGGTTGGCATGGGCCTGACATCAATGTGCAACCCCCCACGAAAGGAAGCCCGTTGCAGAGCTACCTGAAGCACCTCAAGAGAGCTGCCGCCGTCGGCGCCGTCGCCCTCGCGGCCGCCAGCCTCCAGCCCGCCGCCGCCACCGCGGCCGCCCCCACACCCGAGCCGGGCCCCATCCACACCAAGATCGTCGGCGGAACCAAGGCCGACCAGGGCGAATTCCCGTTCATGGTCCGGCTGTCGATGGGCTGCGGCGGCGCCCTGTACGCCAAGGACATCGTGCTGACCGCCGCCCACTGCGTGGACGGCAGCGGCGACGACACCTCCATCACCGCCACCGCCGGCGTGGTCGACCTCCAGGACTCCAAGGCCGTCAGCGTCAAGTCCGCCAAGGTCCTCCAGGCCCCCGGCTACAACGGCAAGGGCAAGGACTGGGCGCTGATCAAGCTCGCCAAGCCCATCGACCTGCCGACCCTGAAGATCGCCACGGACGACAAGCTCACCAACGGCGACTTCGACATAGCCGGCTGGGGCGCCGACAAGGAAGGCGGCCAGCAGCAGCGCTACCTCCTCAAGGCCAAGGTGCCCTTCGTCGACGACGCCACCTGCAAGAAGGCCTACGGCGACCAGCTCACCCCCGGCGAGGAGATCTGCGCCGGCAAGCTGGACACCGGGGGCACCGACACCTGCCAGGGCGACTCCGGCGGCCCGATGTTCCGCAAGGACGAGGCCGGCCAGTGGCTCCAGGTCGGCATCGTCAGCTGGGGCGAGGGCTGCGCCCGGCCCGGCAAGCCCGGCGTCTACACCGAGGTGAGCACCTTCGCCGCGGACATCAAGAAGGCGGCCGACGGCCTGGCCGGCTGACGGCCACCCCACAGCGCACCCGCCGCGCCCCGACGCCGTACGGCACCGGGGCGCGGCCGTGCGCCGCCGGGACCTTCGTCCCGTACCACCGGGACCCGCCTCGTCCTTTCGGCCGGTGCGCGGGCGCCGCGGACCGGCCGGACAGCCGATACCGGCCCGCACGGCCGCTCCCTAGCGTGGGGCGCGTGACCACCCAGCCCCGCCCCCGCCGCGCGCCGCACCCCCCGGGCCACGTCGTCGCACTCCCCGGCGGCCACCGGACGACCGCGGTCGCCGTCCTGCTGCTCGCCGCCTCCGCCGCGGCCCTCACCTGGCTGCTCCTCGGCAGCCGCGGCCACGGCCTCCGGACCGTCCCGGCGGCGCCTCCCACCGCCGCCCGGCCCGCCGGCACCGGCGGCGACCACACCCGCACCGCCCTCCACGACCGGACCACCGCCGCCCGCACCGGCGGCGACTGCGCCGCGAAGGAACCCCGGACCCGCGGCTGCCCGGACACCGGACGCCCCGCCCCACACCCGCCCGCCGGCTGCCGGACCCCCTACCGCGCCGGCCACCCCCTCGCCGTCAGGGCGGCCCACCACTGACGCGAACGGAGCCGCCCCAGCGGTTGCGGGGCGCGATCACCGCAGGTCAGATGGAATGCGACGGGAGCGGCCCGGCCCACTGCCGGACACGGCGCACGGACAGGGCGAGGGACACATGGCGATCAGCGTGGTCATCGCGGACGACCAGGAGATGGTCCGGATGGGCTTCCGGATGATCCTGGAGAGCCAGCCGGACATCAAGGTCCTCGCCGACGTCGTGGACGGCGCGGCCGCCCTGTCCGCGGTGGAACGGCTGCGCCCCGACGTCCTGCTGCTCGACATCCGGATGCCCAAGACCGACGGCCTGGAGGTCACCCGCCGGCTCGCCGAGCGCTCCGCCGCCCACCCCGAAGACGGGCACCGGCCGCGCGTCGTCATCGTCACCACCTTCGACCTCGACGAGTACGTGCACGCGGCGCTGCACGGCGGTGCCTCCGGCTTCCTCCTCAAGGACGCCAGCCCCGCCATGCTCGTGGAGGCCGTGCGCGCCGCCGCCGTCGGCGACGCGCTGGTCTCACCCGCCATCACCGTACGGCTGCTGCGCGAACTGGCCCCCGCGGCGGCCGGCGGCACCGCCCGCACCCTCGCCGAGCCGCTGACCGACCGCGAACAGGACGTCGTACGGGCCCTCGCGCGCGGCCGGACCAACGCCGAGATCGCCGCCGAGCTCTACGTCTCGCTGTCCACCGTCAAAACCCACCTCGCCAACGTCCAGGCCAAACTGGACGCCCGCAACCGCGTCGAGATCGCCGCCTGGGCCTGGGAGAGCGGGCTCGCCACGGGCGGCCCCCGCGGCGCCCCGGACGCGCCGTGAGCCCGATGTCCGGGTGGGCCCGCGCCCATCCGCGCAAGGCCGCCGCCGCGAAAGCCGCCCTCGCCGCGGTCCTCCTCTTCCTCGTCGGCTTCGAGACCGTCGCGCTCGCCCGCCAGCCCACCCGCCCGCATGCGACCGTCGTCGCCACCGCCGTCGTCGTCTGCCTGTGCGCCGTGCCCAGCGCGCGCGTCCCGCTGAAGATCCGCGCCTGGACCGCCGCGTCCGTCTCCCTCGCCGGATCGGTCGTCCTGATCGCCGGACAGCACGCCCTTCAGGTGTGGGGCCTGGGCGAGGGCATCGCCCTGCTGGTCCTGCTCACCGGCGTGCTGCACCGCGCCCCCGGCGGCACCGCCGCGGTCCTCGGCCCCATGCTGGGCCTGGCCTGCGTCCTCGCCCCGATGCGCGACATCCGGCTGGGCCCGTACACCGTCGTCTACGGCGTCCTCACCGTCGTCGTCAGCGCCTATTCGATGATCCTTCGCTGGCAGGAGGCCCAGCGGATGCGCGACCTGGCCGCCGTACGGTCCGCCGAACGCCTGGAACTCGCCCGCGAACTGCACGATCTGGTCGCCCACCACGTCACCGGCATCGTCGTCCAGGCCCGCGCCGCCCGCTTCACCTCGCTCAGCGGGCCGCGGGCCGACGCCGCCTTCGAACGGATCGAGACCTCCGGCGGCGAGGCGCTGAGCGCGATGCGCCGCCTGGTACGGGTCCTGCGGGAGGGCGCCGCCCGCAACCGGCCGCCGGCCGGACTCGCCGACGTACGCGCCCTCACCGAGACCTACGCCCGCACCGGCCCGCCCGTCGCCCTGCACATCGACCAGGGCCTCGACGAGACGGTGCCCGCCGAGGTCGCGGCGGCCGTCCACCGCATCGTCCGCGAAGCCCTCACCAACGTCCGCAAGCACGCCGCCGACGCCACCGCCGTACGCATCGGGCTGCGGACCGTACCGTCCGGCCTCGAACTGCGCGTCACCGACGACGGACGGCACCCCGCCCGCCTGTCCGAACAGGCCCGCGGCGGCGGCTTCGGCCTGGCCGGGCTGACCGAGCGGGCGGAGGCGATGGGCGGCCGGCTGACCGCGGGGCCCGCGCCGGAGGGCGGCTGGGAGGTCCGGGCGGTGCTGCCGGTGGGGGCGGGGGACGAGGCGCCGTACGGACCGGGCTGACCCCGCTGGCTGTACGGGCTTCCGCGCGCTTGCCCGGACCGGTCCGTATGCCGGTGCCGGTCCGTCTTCCAGTACCGGTCCGTATGCCCGAGCCGGACCGTCTGCCCGTACCGGTCCGTGCCCGTCCGTTAGTCCAACACCTCCCGCTCCTTTGTCCATGGGCCTGCCCGCCGCGCACCGAGCACCCTGTCCCGCGACGGACAGTGCCGGCGCGAAGGACGGAGAGCGCACGTGAACGGACCGACAGGCGCGCAGGAACCGACCGGCGCGGAGGGCCCGACCGGCTCTGCGGAACCGGCAGCCGCAGGGGAACCGGCGGGTGTGGCGGAACCGGCAGGTGTGGCGCAGGCCGCGGGCGCGGAGCACGGGCCCGGCCGCAGGAAGATCGTCGTCGGCGCCGCGCTCGCCGGAATCGTGGGCGCCCTCCCGCTCGGCGGCGGCAGCGCGCACGCCGACGGCACCGGCCCCCACCCGCGGCCCCGGCACGGCGAGGCGGTGCTGCGGTCCGGCGCCCTGGAGGTCCGCGTCGACACCGCCTTCCCCCGCATCCTGTCCTACACCGACCGGGGCACCGGCGCCGTCCTCCACGGCCAGCCCGACCCCGTCACCCAAGTCCTCGTCGACGGCACCGCCCGCACCCCGCGGGTCACCTCCCGCCCGGCCGCCGACCGCATCGCCTACACCCTCGCCTTCGACGGCGGCACCGAGATCGACGCCGAGATCACCGTCAGCGGCTGGCGCGCCGACTGGCGCGTCACCAAAATCGCCGACACCCCGGCCCTCCGCGTGGGCACCCTCCAGATCCCCGGGCTCGCCCTGCTCGGTGTCCGCAGCGACCAGCCCGGCGCCGCCCTGCTCGCCGCCCGCATCGACCTGGACAAGGGCAGAAGCGGCGACACACTCGTACAGATCGCGCCCACCACGCCCGTGGACGCCGCGCCCGTCGGCTGCGCGTACGCGGTCGCCGCCACCGGCCGGCTGGCCGCCGCCATCGAGACCAACACCGTGTACGACCAGCCCACCGGGGCCACCACCTGGGAGAACGGGCGCCTGTGGCGGCAGACCACCACCAGCGGCGGCCACCGCTACGCGCGCCTCGGCTGCGGCCAGTGGACCCACCGGGCGGCCACCGCGCCCCTGGACGACACCGAACCCCTGCCGTACGCCACCGTCATCCTCACCCGCGACCGCAACGGCGACGGCACGGCGGACTGGCAGGACGCCGCCATCGCCCTGCGCGACATCATGGTCAGCCCGCTCGGCGCCGACGAACAGCATCTGCGCGTCGTCGCCCACATCCCCTTCAACTTCGCCAGCCAGGCCACCAACCCCTTCCTCGCCACCCTCGACAACGTCAAGCGGATCGCCCTCGCCACCGACGGACTGCGGCAGTTCACGCTCCTGAAGGGCTACCAGTCCGAGGGGCACGACTCCGCGCACCCCGACTACGGCGGCAACTACAACCGGCGCGCAGGCGGCCTCGCCGACCTCAACACCCTGCTGCGCGCCGGAAAGAACTGGCACAGCGACTTCGCCGTCCACGTCAACGCCACCGAGTCCTACCCCGTCGCCCACGCCTTCTCCGAGACCCTCGTCGACAAGAACGACGAGCAGTGGGACTGGCTCGACCAGTCCTACCGCATCGACGCCCGCCGCGACCTGGTCTCCGGCGACATCGCCCGCCGCTTCCGGCAACTGCGCGAGGAGACCGACCCCGCCCTGAACACCCTCTACATCGACGTCTTCCGCGAATCCGGCTGGAACTCCGACCGCCTCCAGCGCCACCTGCGCGCACAGGGCTGGCAGGTGACCACCGAATGGGGCCACGGCCTGGAACGCTCCGCCCTGTGGGCGCACTGGGCCAACGAGACCGACTACGGCGGCGACACCTCCCGCGGCATCAACTCCCGCCTGATCCGCTTCGTACGCAACCACCAGAAGGACGTGTTCGCGAACAAGTGGCCCACGCTGCTGGGCGGCGCCCGGATGGGCAACTTCGAAGGCTGGGTCGGCAAGACCGACTGGCCCGCCTTCTACCGGATCGTCTGG
This sequence comes from Streptomyces sp. NPDC059788, assembly GCF_042732265.1. Lineage (NCBI taxonomy): Bacteria > Bacillati > Actinomycetota > Actinomycetes > Kitasatosporales > Streptomycetaceae > Streptomyces > Streptomyces sp. NPDC059788. The sequence continues at coordinate 80,611 of NZ_JBHWHY010000016.1, forward strand.
GCCGACGCGCTGCCCGCCAAGTACCTCCAGGCGTACCCGATCCGCACCTGGCGCGACCACGAGATCACCTTCGAGGGGCCGACCGCCACCACCGTCACCGACACCGGCGGCACCCGCCGGATCACCACCGACAAACGCCTCGTGTACGACGGCGGCACCTACCTGCTGCCCTGGGAACCCCGCCGCGCCACCGACCCCGAGAAGCTCTACCACTACAACCCCGAGGGCGGCACGACCACCTGGACGCTGCCGCGCGGCTGGTCGGACGCCCGGAGCGTGTACATATACCGGCTCACCGACCAGGGCAGGAGCCGGGCGCGGCGCTCGGCCGTACGCGGCGGGAAGGTCACCGTCACCGCGGCGGCGGGAGAGCCCTACGTCCTCTACCGCCGACCGGCGCCCGCCCAGGGCGGCCGGGGCTGGGGCCGGGGGAGCGGCGGCCACGGCAGGAACGGGCCCGGCTGGGGCGAGGGCACACCGCTCGCCGACCCCGGCTTCCACTCCGGAACCCTCGACGCCTGGCACGCCACCGGGCCCGCGACCGTCGAACAGAGCGCCCTCGGCGACTACGAGCTGGTCGTCGGCGCGGGCGGCGCGGCGGCCGTCACCCAGCGGCTCACCCGCCTCGCGCCCGGCACTTACGCGGCCTCCGTGCAGGTGGAGGTGGGCGCGCGGCCGGGGGAGCGGCGCCGGGCCACCCTGGAGGTACGCACCGGCGACGGCGTCACGGCCGCCAACTGGACCGACACCTCCACCGCCGGGAACTTCGTCGCCGCCGACCGCAAGCACGGCACCCGCTTCCAACGGATGTTCACCCCCTTCACCGTCCCCGAGGGCGGCGGCCCCATCACCCTCACCCTCGGTGTCGCGGCGGGCACGCCCCGTGTTCGCTTCGACAGCGTGCGGGTGGTCCCCGCGGTTCCCGCCCACCGGCCGGGCGCCGTCGCCTACGAGGACTTCGAGCACGTACCGCAGGGCTGGGGCCCCTTCGTCAAGGGCGACGCGGGCCAGGTCACCGACCCGCGCACACACATCGCGCAGCGGCACGCGCCCTTCACCCGACGCGGCTGGCACGGCAAGGCCGTCGACGACGTCATCGACGGCGGCCAGTCCCTGAAGTCCCGCGGCGAGAACACCGGCCTGGTGTACCGCACGGTTCCGCACACCGTGCGCTTCGCCCCCGGACGCCGCTACCGGGTCAGCTTCCGTTACGAGAACGAGAAGGCCGGCCAGTACGCCTGGATCACGGCCACCGACGAACCGGCAGCCCGCGAACTGGACCGCACCCCGCTGCCCGCCGCCACCCGGCCGACCACGCACACCTACGAGTTCACCGCCCCGGAGAACGGCGAGGCATGGGTGGGACTGCGGAAGACGGGCGGGGACGGGAAGGCGGAGTTCGTCCTCGACACGTTCGAGGTACGGGAGGCCTGACGGACCGAGGTACACGCAGCCTGACGCATACGGACCCGGGAGCCCCACCCGTCAGGGCACCAGACGGGGCGCCCCTGCCCGCTCCCCCTCGAAGGCGGGGGCGCCCTCCAGCTCCAGCACCAGCAGCTCGTTGGCGCCCTCCCGCAGCACCGGACCCGGCACGAAGAGGGTGCGCTGCGGGCCTGCCGCCCAGTAGCGGCCCAGACAGAAGCCGTTGATCCAGGCGAAACCGCGGCTCCAGCCGGGCAGTTCGAGGACGGCGTCACCGGGGGAGGGGACGGACAGCGCGGCCCGGTAAAGGCCCCGCTGCCCGCTGCCGGCCAGGCGCCCGGTGACGCCCCTGAACGGCACCCGCCCCACCGCCGCCGCATCCTCCAGCGCGTCCAGCCGCAGCCCGCGCGCCCGTACGCCGTGCAGATACTGCCGCTCGTGCAGCAGCCCGCCCGTGATGCCCTTCGGCTCCCCGAGACGGGGACCGTAGTTGACGCGGCCCAGCGACTCCACCCACAGCTCCACGGCCGCGGGCCCGGTCACCGCCGCCCCGATCTCCGCGTCCTCCCCGGCCAGCGTCGGCCCGCGCACCCCGTCCACGTACGTCACCGCCAGATCCCGCAAACCCGTCACCCGCAGCGGCAACGGACCACGCGGGCCGGGCACCCCGAAGCGGTAACGCACCACGCCCCGGTCCACATCCAGCTCCTCGAACGTCGGCGGGACACCCGACGTCACCTCCGGGCCGCCGAGCACCTCCAGCACCTCCCCGAGCGGCGCCCACCCACCCGGCTCGGCCCGTACGGGCGCGGCGAGGACCGGCAGCGGACCGGGCACCTCGGGCAGCGGACCCGTCGCGTACGCGGCCAGCACCTCGCGGAAACGGTGGAACTTCTCCGTAGGGCGCCCGCGTTCGTCGACCGGCGCGTCGTAGTCGTACGACGTGACGGCGGGCTCCAGAGCCCCGTCGTGCAGCTCGCCGGATCGATTCGCCCCCGCCCAGCCCCCGAAGTTCGTCCCGCCGTGCGCCATGTAGACGTTGACCGACGCACCGCACTCCAGGATCTCGCGCAGCGCGCCCGCCGCGTCCCGCGCGGGGCGCGCCACCGGCGCCTCACCCCAGTGGGAGAACCAGCCGCACCAGAACTCCATACACATCAGCGGCCCGTCCGCCCGATGACGGCGCAGCGCCGCGAACGCCTCCCGCGCCCCGGAACCGAAATTGGCGGTCGCCAGGACACCCGGCACCGACCCGCCCGTGAGCATATGGTCCTCGGGGCCGTCCGAAGTGAACAGCGGCACGCTCACCCCCAGACCGCGCAGCAGGTCCACCAGGTGCGTCAGATACTCCCGGTCGCTGCCGTACGACCCGTACTCGTTCTCCGCCTGCACCATCACCACCGGCCCGCCGCGGTCGTACTGCCGCGCCACCACCTGCGGCAGCAGCCGCCCGAACCACGCCTCCACCGCCCGCAGAAACTCCGGATCACGGGTCCGCACACGCCGCCCCAGCGGGCCGGTCAGCCAATGCGGCAGCCCGCCGTTCTCCCACTCCGCGCAGATGTACGGGCCGGGCCGCACCAGCGCGAACAGCCCCGCCGCGTGCGCCGCGTCCAGGAAACGGCCCAGCGCCCCCGGATCGCGGAAGACACCGGGCCGCGGCTCGTGCAGATTCCAGGGCACGTACGTCTCCACACAGTTCAGGCCCATGGCGCGCAGCATCGCCAGCCGGTGGCCCCACTGCCCCTCGTGCACCCGGAAGTAGTGCAGGGCCCCCGACAGCAGCCGCACCGGCCGCCCGTCCCGCTCGAAGTCCCGCCCGCCCACCACGAAGCCGCCCACGCCACCCGTCCCGTCCGTCCGGCCTTTCGCCCACCATCACCTCTGGCGGCACGGGAATCCATGGACAAAGATCGGCGGTGATTGGACGGAACAGGAACCGAAGGACCGGAGCGGCACGGCAGTACGGGAGGACACCCGCATGTTCCACACCTGGATGCGGTACTTCACACCGAGCCCGGTCCACCACCGGCTCGGCCTGGTGTGCCTGGGCGTCGGCCTCCAGCACGGCACCCTGCCACCCGTCGGCCCACGCGTCCTCGACCACCACGTCGCCGTCGTCGTCGGCGCCGGGCACGGCTGGTTCACCGGCCCCGACGGCACCCGCCGGCCGGTCACCGCCCCCGCCCTCCTCTGGCTCGTCCCCGGCGTCACCCACCACTACGGCGCCGACCCCCACACCGGCTGGGACGAGAGCTTCGTCGACTTCACCGGCCCCGCCACCACCACCTACACCGAACTCGGCTACATCGAACCGGACCGCCCCGTCGTCCCGCTCGCCGACACCGCCGCTCCCCGCACCGCCATCGGCCGCATCACCCGCGCCGCCCGCCGCGGCAACCCCCTCCTGGAGGTCGAGACCGCCGCCGCCGTCCACGAACTCCTCGTCGCCCTGCGCCGCGCCCGCGCCGACACCGACGCGGACGGCGACCCCGTGCTCCAGGCCCTCGCCCGCGACGCGTTCCTGCCCCTGTCCGTCGCCGAACACGCCGCCCGCCACGGCATGACCCCCGCCGCCCTGCGCACCGCCGTACGCCGCGGCGCCGGCTGCAGCCCCAAGGACTACCTCCTCGCCATCCGCCTCGGCCACGCCAAAGAACTGCTCGCCGCCACCGAACTCCCCGTCGCCGCCGTCGCCCGCCGCGTCGGCTACACCGACCCGGCCTACTTCAGCCGCCTGTTCACCCGCCGCGTCGGCACCGCACCCGTCCGCTTCCGCGCACGTCAGGGACACAGCGTCCCCGGCGGCTGGTCCACCCGCGTCCCCGACCCCGACAACCCGCCACGCATCAGCTGAAACAGCCCGGCCACCGACCGGCCGGCACCCGGCCGCGGGAAGACCGGAGCCCGGCCACGACCGGCCCGGGCCCGCCCGAAGCGGCGGCCCGACCAGGAAATCCACGGGTCCAATGCGCGGTGTCAGTGCCGTACGGCAGCATGAGCACATGCCCGCACTGACGCGCGACGAGGCGCAGACCCGAGCCCGACTCCTCGACGTCCACCGCTACGCGATCGACCTCGACCTCACCCACGGCCCCGACCACTTCGTGTCCCGCACGGCCGTCCGCTTCAGTGCGCGCACCCCGGGCGACACCTTCATCGACGTCAAACCGGCCGAGCTGCGCTCCGCGACCCTCGACGGCCACCCCCTCGACCCGGCCGCCCTCGACGGCAACCGCCTGCCCCTGCCCGGCCTCACCGAGGGCGAGCACGAACTGCGCCTCGAAGCCGCCATGCCCTACTCCCGCACCGGCGAGGGCATGCACCGCTTCACCGACCCCGCCGACGGCGAGACCTACGTCTACACCCAGCTGTTCCTGGACGACGCCCAGCGCGTCTTCGCCGCCTTCGACCAGCCCGACCTGAAGGCCGTCTTCGAGCTGACCGTCACCGCGCCCCCCGGCTGGAGCGTCCTCGGCAACGGCACCGCCACCCGGGCCGACGGCGCCGACCACTGGACCCTCGCCCCCACCCCGCCCATCAGCACCTACCTCGTCGCCGTCGCCGCCGGCCCCTGGCACACCGTGCGCACCGAGCACGCCGGCCTGCCCTTCGGCATCCACTGCCGCCGCTCCCTGGCCCCCCACCTGACCGCGGACGCCGACGAGATCCTCGCCATCACCCGCCGCTGCTACGACCGCTTCCACACCCTCTTCGACGAGCCCTACCCCTTCGACTCCTACGACCAGGCCTTCGTCCCCGAGTTCAACGCCGGCGCCATGGAGAACCCCGGCCTGGTCACCTTCCGCGAGGAGTTCGTCTTCCGCTCCGCCGTCACCGACACCGAGCGCCAGACCCGCGGCGTGGTCATCGCCCACGAAATGGCCCACATGTGGTTCGGCGACCTGGTCACCCTCCGATGGTGGGACGACATCTGGCTCAACGAGTCCTTCGCCGAGTACATGGGCTACCAGGTCCTCTCCGAAGCCACCCGCTTCACCGACACCTGGACCGACTTCGGCATCGCCCGCAAGGGCTGGGGCTCCGACGCCGACCAGCGCCCCTCCACCCACCCCGTCGCCCCCGCCCCCGAGGACGTGCCCGACACCGACTCCGCCCTCCTCAACTTCGACGGCATCTCCTACGCCAAGGGCGCCTCCGCGCTGCGCCAGCTCGTCGCCTGGATGGGCGAGAAGGACTTCCTCACCGGCATCAACGACCACATCACCCGCCACCGCTTCGGCAACGCCACCCTCGCCGACTTCGTCGACTCCCTCGCCCGCGCCACCCACCGGGACGTGCACGCCTGGGCCGCCGACTGGCTGCGCACCACCGGCGCCGACACCCTCACCCCCGCCCTCGGCACGGCCCCCGACGGCGGCTGGACCCTGCGCGTCGACCGGGACGGCAGCCGCCCCCACCACCTCCTCGCCGGGCTGTACGACCGCGACCCCACCGACCCCGCCCGCCTCGTCGCCCGCGACCGCCTCGCCTGGGACATCCCCGCGGCCGGCACCCGCGCGGAGGGCGCCGCCCCGGACCGTCTGCACACCGCACCGGGCCCTCGCCCCGCCCTCGTCCTCCTCAACGACGGCGACCTCACCTACGCCAAGGTCCGCCTCGACCCCACCTCCTGGGACACCGCCCGCGAAGCGCTCTCCGGCCTGCCCGACCCCCTCACCCGCGCCGTGGTGTGGAACGCCGCCCGCGACATGGTCCGCGACGGCGAACTGCCCCCCACCGCCTACCTGGACGCCGCCCGCGCCCACCTCCCGTACGAGACCGACATCGCCATCGTCTCCGGCACCCTCGCCTTCGCCCGCACCCAGATCGCCGACCGCTACCTCCCCGCCGCCGACCGGCCCGCGGCCCTGAGCACCCTCAGCACCATCGCCCGCGACATCCTGCGCCGCACCGAAGGCTCCGAGAACGGCGACGGCCAAGGCCTGCGCCTCGCCGCCGTACGCACCTTCATCGACAGCGCCACCACCCCCGACGGCATACAGGACTGGCTCTCCGGCGGCAGCGTCCCCGGCGGCCCCGACCTCGACCCGGAACTGCGCTGGCGCATCCTCGGCCGGCTCGCGGTCCTCGGCGCCACCACCCCCGCCGCCATCGAGGACGAACTGGCCCGCGACCCCAGCGCGACCGGCCGCCAGGGCGCCGCCACCTGCCACGCCGCCCTGCCCGACCCGGCCGCCAAACAGGCCGCCTGGGACGCCCTGTTCACCACCGACGAGCGCACCGACCTGTCCAACTACCTCTTCAACGCCACCGCCGCCGGCTTCTGGGCCCCCGAACAGCTCGATCTGGTCCGCCCGTACGCGGGCCGCTACTTCCCCGCGGCCGTGGCCCTCGCCGCCCGCCGCGGCCCCGCCCTCGCCGACTCCGCCGGCCGCTACGCCTTCCCCACGCCCCTCGTCGACCCCACCACCCTCCAACTGGGCGAGGAATGCCTGCGCACCGCCGACCCCGCCCCGGCCCTGCGCCGCAGACTCGTCGACCAGCTCGACGACCTCAGGAGGGCACTGCGGGTGCGGGGCGCCTGACGGTCCGCGGGACAACTGCACAGCGGTCCGCCGGACGGGGGCTCGGCGGCTCACGGGACGGCGGCGTAGTGGTCGGCGGAACGGCGGCGTAGCGGTCCGCGGGCTCGCGCGGGGGAGGGCGCGGAGACCTGACCACAGGGTGACGGCCCCCGCAAGGAAAGGATTTGGCAACGCGCCCGTCCGGTCCCGGACCGCGGCGGGCCCCGCGGCGCGGGCCGCACGGACTGCATAGCAGGCAATCCGATCACAACCGGCCCGCGCTCCGCACCGGTACCCCTTTCGGGTTGAGCTCGTTCACCTCGGCAGGCACGCCACCCGGCCCCGGCCAGGCTGTGACGTGCCCGCTGTCGTGCACCCGAAGGACCGCCCCATGAACACCCCGCCCCTCGCCGGCGGAGCCGCAGGCCCCGAGGCCCTGCGCCCACTCCTCGGCACCGTCCTCGACGCGCTGCGCGACGGTGCCGAAGCCCGCGGCGGTCCGCTGCCCCCCGGTGGTCCCGGCCGCGTCGCCGCGCGGCTGCGGGCAGCCGCCGGGCCCGTCCTCCCCGACACCGGCACCGGGCCGCACGAAGCACTGCACACCCTGGTCCGCGCCCTGGCCGAAGGCGCCGCCGACCCCGCCGACCCGCACTGCGCCGCCCATCTGCACTGCCCTCCGCTGGCCCTCGCCGCCGCGGCCGACCTGGCCGCCGCGGCCCTCAACCCGTCCATGGACTCCTGGGACCAGGCCCCCGCCGCGTCCGCCCTCGAAGCCCGCACCGCCCGCGAACTCGCCGCCCTCGTCTACCCGCACACGCCCGGCGGCACCACCGGCCCGTACGACCCCGACGCACCCACCGCCCTCGTCACCTCCACCGGCCCCGTCACCCCCACCGGCCTCGCCCGCCCCCTCGCGACCGGCGCGCTCGCGGACCCCACCCGCACGTACGGCCCCACGCGCCCGCACGACCCCACGCGCCCGTACGTTCCCGGGGCACCCACCGGCCCCCTCCGCACTCCGGACGACGACCGGCCCGACGCCCTGGTCACCACCGGCGGCACCGAATCCAACCAACTCGGCCTCCTCCTCGCCCGCGAACACGCCCGCACCCACCACACCGCGCCCCTGCGCGTCGTCTGCGGCGCCAACGCCCACCACAGCATCCACCGCGCCGCCTGGCTCCTCGGCCTCCCCGAACCCCTCACCCTCCCCACCCCCGACGGCATCCTCGACCCCCACACCCTCCACACCGCCCTCACCGACCTCTGCCACCCCGGCACCCCCGGCGCCCCCGTCCTCGTCTGCGCCACCGCCGGCACCACCGACACCGGCGCCATCGACCCGCTGCCCGCCCTCGCCGACCTGGCCCGCACCCACGGCGCCCGCCTCCACGTCGACGCCGCGTACGGCGGCCCCGTCCTCCTCAGCGCCACCCACCGCACCCTCCTCGACGGCCTCCACCGCGCCCACACCGTCACCCTCGACCTGCACAAACTCGGCTGGCAGCCGGTCGCCGCCGGCCTCCTCGCCGTCCCCCACGCGGCCGACCTCGCCCCGCTCGCCCACCGCGCCGCCTACCTCAACGCCGACGACGACACCGAAGCCGGCCTCCCCGACCTCCTCGGCCGCTCCCTGCGCACGACCCGCCGCCCCGACATCCTCAAGATGGCCGTCACCCTCAAGGCCCTCGGCCGCACCGGCCTCGCCGACCTCGTCGACCGCACCCTCGCCGCCGCCCGCACCCTCGCCGACCTCGTCGACCGCCACCCCGCCTACGAACTCCACTCTCAGCCCACCCTCAGCACCGTCCTCTTCCGCCCCATCGGCGCCGATGACACCACCGTCGCCACCATCCGCCGCCGCCTCCTGCACCACGGCCGCGCCGTTCTCGGCCGCGCCACCACCCCCACCGGCCTCTGGCTCAAGGCCACCCTCCTCAACCCCCACACCACCACCGACGACCTCACCTCGCTCCTGAAACTCGTGGAAGGGCACACCCCCCGATGAGCACCCCCCACACCGACGCCGTCACCCTCCAACTGCCCTCTCCCGACCCCGGCCCCGCCACCCTCGTCCGCCCCCGCACCACCGGCACCGAACCCCCCGCCCCCGAGCCCGCCCCCGCCCGGTCCTCCACCGTCCCCGACGAACCACTGGACCTCGCCGGCCTCGGCATCGGCCCCTTCAACCTGTCCCTCGCCGCCCTCGCCCACCCCCTCGCCCACCTGCGCACCGCCTTCTTCGACCAGCGCCCCGCCTTCCGCTGGCACCCCGGCCTCCTCATCGAGGACGCCACCCTCCAAGTCCCCTTCCTCGCCGACCTCGTCACCCTCGCCGACCCCACCAGCCCCTGGAGCTTCCTGAACTACCTCAAGCACCGGGAACGCCTCTTCCCCTTCTACTTCGCCGAACGCTTCCACATCCACCGCGCCGAATACGACGCCTACTGCCGCTGGGTCAGCGAAAACCTCCCCGCCCTGCACTTCCGCCATCAAGTCGACGCCGTCCGCTGGAACAGCGACCGCGCCGCCTTCGAAGTCGACTACACCCAACTCGGCGACGACGGCGAAGCCGTGGCCCTCGGCCGGGCCCACGCCCGCAACCTCGCCCTCGGCGTCGGCACCACCCCCCACGTACCCGACGCCCTCAAACCCCTCGTCGACGCCCCCGCCGTACCCGTCCTGCACGCCGCCGACTACCTCGCGCACCGGGAACGCCTGCTGGCCGCCGAACACATCACCGTCATCGGTGCCGGCCAGTCCGGCGCCGAGGTCTTCCTCGACCTGCTGCGCGCCCGCCCCACCGGCCGCGAAGGCCTCCACTGGCTCGCCCGCACCGCCGCCTTCGCCCCCATGGAATACAGCAAACTCGGCCTCGAACACTTCACCCCCGACTACACCCGCTACTTCCACGCCCTCCCCGAACCCGTACGCGACCAACTCGTCCCCGGACAGTGGCAGCTCCACAAGGGCATCGACCACGCCACCCTCGCCACCATCCACGACGAGCTCTACCGGCGCACCCTCCACGGCGGCTGGCCCGACGCCACCCTCACCCCCGGCGTCACCGTCCGCACCGCGGGCCGCGTCGGCACCACCAAGATCGAACTCCACCTCGAACACCCCCACCAGGGCGCCCGCAGCCGCCTGACCACCGACGCCGTCGTCCTCGCCACCGGATACCGGGAAAGCCGCACCGACACCCTGCTCGCCGCCCTCGACCCCTACATGCGCCGCGACGCCGCCGGACGCCCCCGTATCGACATCGAACAGCGCCTCGTCCTCGACCCCTGCGTCACCGGCTCCGTCTACGTACAGAACGCCGAACACCACACCCACGGCGTCGGCACCCCCGACCTCGGCCTCGCCGCCTGGCGCAGCGCCACCATCCTCAACACCCTCACCGACAGCCCCGCCTACCCCCTCCCCACCCGCACCGCCTTCACCACCTTCGGCCTGCGCCCCTCCCCGCCCCGCACCCGCACCGACATCCCCCGCCCCCACTCCACCCTCATCGAGAACCCCTGACCCGCCCGGCCCAGGCTCCACCCCTACGGACACCTGGGCCACCGCACACCGCGCCGCGCGTCAGAACACCGGCACCCCGTCCCGGGTCAGCCGCCAGTCCACCGACGCGAACTTCGCACCGTCGATCACCCCGGTCTCCTTCACCCAGCCGATGATCACGTTCCGGATCTCCTCCGACGTCGACCACACCTGCGGCGCCCTCGCCACCTGCGGGAAATTGCCGCCACCGCTCGCCCGGTAGTTGTTCACCGCCAGCACGAACCGCGCGTCGTCCGCCACCGGCTCGCCCTCGAACGTCAGCTTCCCGATCCGCCGCCCCGGCTCCCGCGCGATATCGATCTCGTATGCGACACCGCTCACCGCGTCGTAGTTGTAATCCGGAATGCCGTCCGCGTTCGTCAGCTTCGACGGATCGACCGGAGCGCCCGCAGGCGTCCGCACGTAATACCGCGCGGAGAACTCCAGATACTCCCGCAACTGCTTCCCGGTCAGAATCCGCGCCTCCAGCGTGTTGTCGAACGGATACAGCGCCGCCATCGACCGGATCGTCACCTCACCCGCCGGCACCGACGCCGTCCGCGAGAAACACGACGCCTGCGACAACACCGGCAACTTCGCGTACGCACCACCCGCCAGCGCCTTGCGCACCGCCTCCGCCTGCACATACGCGATGAAATCCAGCACCGGCGTGTCCTTGTACGGCGCCTCCGCAGCCGTCAGCTCCGCCGTCGACCGGCCGATGACCTGATTCACATACGCGACCACCTTCCGCTGCTCCGTACGCAACAGCCGCGTGATCCGCGCATCCTCCGGCACCGTATTCGAATTCAGCACCTTCGCCGACACCGACTCCACCGACCAGCGCCCCCGCGCCCGCACCAGTTCGAAATCGAAGAGCGTCAGCCGCTGCCCCCACTTCAACGGCTCCGACAGCACCACCTCACGCCCCGTCCGCCGGTTCACCACCCGCCGCTCCGGCACCTCCACGTGCGCGTGCCCCACCAGGACCGCGTCGATCCCCGGCACCCGCTCCGCCACCAGCGCCGCCGCGTTCTCCACATACGGCAGCTGGTCCCCGTACGACGACGTGCCGCTCGTCCCCGAATGCGCCGACACGATCACCACGTCCGCACCCATCGACCGCAGCTTCGGCACCCACTTCGCGGCCTGCTCCTCCAGCCCCGGAAACGCCAGCTTCCCCTGTACGTGCGCCTTGTCCCAGATCGCGATACCGGGATTCGTCAGCCCCAGCACCGCCACCTTCACATCCCGGCCGCACGGCGTGCGCAACCGCGTCATCCAGTACGGTGCAAAAGCCGGCCGCAGCGACTTCGCGTCCACCGCGTTCGCCCCCAGCAGCGGAAAATCACAGCTCTCCTCGAACTTCCGCAGCACCGCCAGCCCGTAATTGAACTCATGATTACCGAGCGCCGCCGCGTCATAGCCGATGGCGTTCATCGCCTTCGCCATCGGATGGACCGGCCCGTTCGGACCGGTGATCGGATCGACCTTCGCGTAGTAATACGCCAGCTGCGTACCCTGGATCGTGTCACCCGCGTCGATCAGCAGCGTGTTGCGCGCCCCCTTCTCGGCCCGGACCCGTCGCACCAGCGTGGAAATCTTCGCCAGACCCACATCGTTGTGGTCCTTGTCGTCGAATTCCGCATCCGTGGCGTAGTCCCAGTTGAAGACATTGCCGTGCAGATCCGTCGTCCCCATGACCGTGAAGGCATAGCGCCGGGCCGGCCGCGCCCCGCCGCCGGACACCGGCGCGGCCGCCGCCGACGGCGTCCCCGTACCGATGAGCGCGGCCCCCGCGCCCGTGGCGACCGAACTCTCCAGGAACTTCCTACGGCCGAGCGGCATGAACATCTCCTTTGACGAAACACGGCGGTGGGCTGCGGCGACGACCGCGAGGGAAGGCCGCGGCAGCCAAGGACAACGCGCGTAGATTCTGGCTCAGCAACCCCGCGCGCAACAGCCTTCACAGGTTGCGATCAGATGACCGTCCCGCCGGACCACTCCCTGACAAACACCCCGCCCCGTGCCAGGCTGCCCCCATGACCGACCCCGACACCCGGCCCGCCGCCCTCCCGTACGGCACCCCCGACGCACCCCGCCTCGCCGTCCGCGGCGAAGCCCGCATCGAGGCCGACCCCGAGATCGCCCGCATCGACATCACCGTCCAGGCCCGCGGCACCGACCGCACCGCCACCCTCAAGGACCTCACGCGCCGCAACGACCAGGTCCTCACCCTCGTCAAGAGCTACGGCGACGCCGTCGAGAAGCTCGACACCGGCGCCTTCTCCGTCACCCCCGAGATCACCGCCAAGGGCCGCCACGAACGCGTACGCGCCTACCACGGACGCGTCCGCGTCACCGCCACCCTCGCCGACTTCACCGCCCTCGGCGAACTCACCACCCGCCTCGCCGACCTCGACCTCACCCGCGTCGACGGCCCCTGGTGGGCCCTGCGCCCCGACTCGCCCGCCCACCGCGAGGCCCGCCGGCAGGCCGTGCGCGAAGCCGTCCAGCGCGCCCGCGAATACGCCGAAGCCCTCGGCGCGCGCCTCGACGCCGTCCTCGAACTCGCCGATACCGGAACCGAGGACACCACGCCGATGCCCGTACCCGGCGGCGCGTTCCGCTCCGTCGCCTACGGCGGCGAGGCCGAAAGCGCCCCCGCCCTCGACCTCGAACCGGCACGACAAGAGGTGTACGCACAGATCAACGCCCGCTTCACGATGACGCGCCCCACCCTGTGACCGCACCCGCCCCGCGCGGGGCCGTGGGCGACACCCTCCCGCCCCCGTTCATCCGCTCATCGGAGCATGTCCGCGCCCATTCAACTACTTGTCAAGAGCCTTTCACGCAAAGGCCGTTGGCCAGTCACTTCCCCACAGTTCCCTACCTATGAGTAGGTCGTAGGGTCGGACCATGCGCCGAGCAAAGATCGTCTGCACACTGGGACCCGCCACCGACTCGTACGAGCAGATCAAAGCACTCGTCGAGGCCGGAATGGACGTGGCCCGCTTCAACCTCAGCCACGGCACCTACGCCGACCACGAGGCGCGGTACGAGCGGGTACGCAAAGCATCCGAGGAGACCGGCCGCAGTGTCGGCGTCCTCGCCGATCTTCAAGGTCCGAAGATCCGACTCGGCCGTTTCCACGAAGGCCCGGTACTTCTCGAACGCGACGACGCCTTCACCATCACCGTCCGCCCCGGCGTACAAGGCGACCGCCACTGCTGCGGCACCACCTACGAAGGGCTCGCCGGCGACGTCACCCCCGGCGAACGCATCCTCGTCGACGACGGCAAGGTCACCCTCCAGGTCACCGGCGTCCGCGGCACCGAGGTCCACACCAAGGTCGTCGAAGGCGGCATGGTTTCCGACCACAAGGGCCTCAACCTCCCCGGTGTCGCCGTCTCCGTCCCCGCCCTCTCCGAGAAGGACTGCGAGGACCTGCGCTGGGCCCTGCGGATCGGCGCCGACGTCATCGCCCTCTCCTTCGTCCGCAGCGGCGCCGACATCGAAGACGTCCACCGCATCATGCGCGAGGAGAACTGCTTCCGGCCGGTCATCGCCAAGGTCGAGAAGCCGCAGGCCGTCGACGCGATCGACGACATCGTCGCCGCCTTCGACGGCATCATGGTCGCCCGCGGCGACCTCGGCGTCGAAATGCCGCTGGAAACGGTCCCGATCGTGCAAAAGCGCGCCATCAAACTCGCCAAGCGCAATGCGAAGCCGGTCATCGTCGCCACCCAGATGCTCGACTCCATGATCGAGAACTCCCGGCCCACCCGCGCCGAGGCCTCCGACGTCGCCAACGCCGTCATCGACGGCACCGACGCGGTGATGCTCTCCGGCGAGACCAGCGTCGGCAAGTACGCCACCGAAACCGTACGCACCATGGCCCGCATCGTCACGGCGGCCGAGGAGGACCTCCTCACCAAGGGCCTGCCCCCGCTGACCGACCGCAACAAGCCCCGCACCCAGGGCGGCGCCGTCGCCCGCGCCGCCGCCGAAATGGGCGACTTCCTCGGCGCCAAGTTCCTCGTCGCCTTCACCCAGTCCGGCGACACCGTCCGCCGCCTGTCCCGCTACCGCTCACCCATCCCCCTCCTCGCCTTCACCCCCGAACCGGCCACCCGCTCCCAGCTCAACCTCACCTGGGGCGTGGAGACCTTCCTCGGCCCCAAGGTCGACTCCACCGACGAGATGGTCGCCCAGGTCGACGAGGAACTCCTGCGCATCGGCCGCTGCGAACGCGGCGACGTCGTCATCATCACCGCCGGCTCCCCACCCGGCGTCCCCGGCTCCACCAACCTCGTCCGCGTCCACCACATCGGCGAGGACGACACCCCGAAGTAACCCCACCCCGGGCCACCGCTTCGGTACACGCATTCAGTACTTGGGCCCGACGTACAGATCCATGAGGGCTACGGAGGCGCGGCGGGCCACGGACACGTTCTGCGCGCGGGGGCCGTGGCGGGCCCGCTTCCACGCCACACCCACGGCGTCCAGCGTGTCCGTACACAGCCGGACGATGTCGGCGGACGTGTTGGTGAAGAAGTACCGCGGATACTCGTACCGCTTGCGCACACCGCCCACGAGGCGGGTGGCCCAGTTCGTGATCCGGCAGCCGTCGGAATGGAACAGCCCGCGGAGGAACTCCCACGGGTGCGCGTCGACGATCTCCTGCTGCCAGGCTTCGAGAACGATGCGACGGTCGTGCTTCTTCCCGGGCCCGTGCTGCGGGAACAGACAGGGCCAGTGCCGGCTGTAACTCGACACCATGACGCAGCCCTGCTTGCGCACCAGGCAGACGCTGTTCCCGACCCCCGCCCCCGCAACAGCCGTACGGCAGGCGGCGATGAGCCCCGGCCACGCGTCCGCGCACGCGATACGCAGCACGAAGCCTCCGTGCGGATCCGGGCTGACGCAACCGTCGCCCAGGTAGAGCCCGAGCAGGTAGGCGTACGCGGCGGGGTCGGCGGGCGGCCGCGGCTCGCCCGCACACCGCGAACACTCCGTCGAACTGCGTGCGAGCGGTTCCAGCCTGACCCGCCACTCGCGGATCGCGGATCGCGATATCCCGGTCTCCTTGCTCACGGAATGGAGACTCCGCCCCTGAGCCAGCAGAGCGAGGGCGCGCTTGCGGGCGACGAGGTCGTACACGGCAGATGCACCGCCTTCCGGGTGTGCGGAGGGGGAGGAGGGCCCGCGGCGGCCAGTATTTCGGGCCGATGTGGGCGTCCATGAGGGCTACGGAGGCTCGTTTGGCCACGGAGATGTTGAAGGGGTCGCTGCCGCGTGCGAGTGTCGACCACTCGACGCCCACCTTGGTGAGGGCGTCCGAGTACAACGTGCGAATGTCGTCTGATTTGTTGGCGAACAGGTAGCGCGGGTATTCGTAGCGCTTCGTTTGGCCGCTGACCATCCGTGTGGTCCAGTTCGTGATGCGGCATCCGTCGGAATGGAAGAGACCGCGGATGAGCTCCCAGGGGCGGGCGTCGACGATGTGCTGCTGCCAGGGCTCCAGTGTGATCGGCCGGTCGTGCTTCTGGCCGGCGCCGTGCTGTGGGAACAGGCACCAGAGACGCTTGGAGTACACCTTCACGTTGTGACAGCCGGTTCTGCGGACACGGCATACGGAGTTGTCCGGGAAGACCGCGCGCATCGCGGCTTCGCACTCGTCCATGAGGCCGGGCCACACGTCCCCGCAAGCGATCATGAGGCTTGGTACGCGGTGCTGGGAGTGCTGGATGATGTGGCCGTCGCCCAAGTAGAGGGCCAGAAGGTAGGAGTAGGCGGCTTCGTCGCGAGGGCGTCCGTCGCACCGGGGCATTGGGGGTTGTGGGAGCCCGGACACGTTCCGCGCTTTGAGCGGTCCACGTGCAGCCAGTAGCTGACCGTCCCGAGCGGCACGTTCAGTGCCCTGGCGACGTCCGCGTTTCTGGAGCCCGAGCGGAGCACGGACAGGGCTTTGAGCCGCACTTCGGAGCTGTGTGTTGTCACACGATAACCCTGCGTGATGGCTGCGTGACGTGTGGCGTGACGCCCTAATTTCACGAGAATGTGGTCGTCCGCTTTACGCTGAGGGTGCCCGGTGTGGGATTCGAACCCACATGCCCTAAGGCACGGCTGTTTGAGAGCCGCGTGTCTCACCAGTTCCACCAACCGGGCCGGTCGCTTAGGACACCATACCGTGTGCCGCTGAGCAGCTGCCGCTAGGTAGGCTGCAAGAGCACCACCTGCCTGGAACGAGGAGACCCGTGAGCGCCGCCGAGCCCGAGCAGCCCGTCGCCGACGACGGCCAGTCGCATGTCCCGCCGCAGACGACCCGTGTGGTCATCGCCGAGGACGAGGCTCTCATCCGTCTCGATCTCAAGGAGATGCTGGAGGAAGAGGGGTACACCGTCGTCGGCGAGGCCGGGGACGGTGCGCAAGCCGTGGAGCTGGCCCGGGAGCACCGGCCGGACCTGGTGATCCTGGACGTGAAGATGCCGGTCCTCGACGGCATCTCCGCCGCCGAGCGGATCGCCGAGGAGAGCATCGCCCCGGTCCTGATGCTCACCGCGTTCTCGCAGCGCGAACTGGTGGAGCGGGCGCGGGACGCCGGGGCCATGGCGTACCTGGTCAAGCCGTTCAGCAAGAGTGACGTGGTGCCGGCCATCGAGATGGCCGTGAGCCGCTTCACGGAGCTGAAGACGCTGGAGAAGGAGGTCGCCGACCTCACCCAGCGGCTGGAGACCCGCAAGCTGGTGGACCGGGCGAAGAGTGTCCTGCAGACCCAGTACGGGCTGACCGAGCCCGCCGCCTTCCGCTGGATCCAGAAGACGTCGATGGACCGTCGGCTGTCCATGCAGCAGGTCGCCGAGGCGGTCATCGAGGACGCCGAGGAGAAGAAGCTGAAGAAGGAGAAGGAAGGGTAGGAGGGGCAGGACTTCGGGGAGGGACGGAAGGGGGCGTGCCGGTGACCGGCACGCCCCCTTCCGCGTGTTCTGTTCAGTCCTCGCCCAGATATGCCTTCCGTACGGATTCGTCGTGCAGGAGTTCCTGGCCGGTGCCGGACAGGACGACGGTGCCGGTTTCCATGACGTGGCCACGGTCGGCCAGGGAGAGGGCGGCCTGGGCGTTCTGTTCGACGAGGAGGATGGTGGTGCCCTGGGCGCGCAGTTCGCGGATGGTGTCCATGATCTTCTGCATCATGATGGGGGACAGGCCCATGGAGGGTTCGTCCAGCATCAGCAGTTTGGGGCGGGACATCAGGGCGCGGCCCATGGCGAGCATCTGCTGCTCGCCGCCGGAGAGGGTGCCGGACGCCTGGCGGCTGCGTTCGCCGAGGATGGGGAAGAGTTCGTAGACGCGCCGGATGTCGGCCTCGATGCCGGCCGGGTCCTTGCGCAGGAACGCGCCGAGCTTGAGGTTTTCCGCGATGGTCAGGCGGGGGAAGAGGCGGCGGCCTTCGGGGGAGTGGGCGAGGCCGCGCTCGACGATCTTGTGGGCGGGGGTGCCGGTGAGGGGTGCGCCGTCGAAGGTGATCTTTCCGGCGAGGGGTTTGAGGAGGCCGGAGAGGGTGCGCAGGGTGGTGGTCTTGCCGGCGCCGTTGGTGCCGATGAGGGTGACGACCTGGCCGGCCTCGACGGTGAACGAGATGCCTTTGACCGCTTCGATCTTGCCGTAGGCGACGCGCAGGTCCTCGACCTGGAGGAGGGGTGGGGCGGCCGTGGTCATCGGGGGTCTCCTTCCGGGGTGGCGTTCCCGGGTGGGGAGTCCTCGGGTGGAGTCCGTACGTGCGGTGTCCGTCCCCGTGGTGTCCGTGCCCGCGGCGTCCGTGCGTGCCGAGTTCGTACGTGTCGAGGCTGTACGTGCCGGGTCCGTGCGTGCCGCGTCCTCCTGGGCGGCCTGGCTCCGGTCGGCGGCGCGGGCCTGTTCCTCGGCGGCCCGTACTTCGGCGGCCTCCTCGGCGCCGGGTGCGTCCTCGAAGGGCGTGCCGAGGTAGGCGGCGATGACGCGTTCGTCGGCCTGGACGACCTCGGAGGTGCCTTCGAGGAGTTTCTCGCCCTGGACGAGGACGGCGACGCGGTCGCAGAGGTTGAAGATGAAGCGCATGTCGTGCTCGATGACGAGGACGGCGGTGCCCTGGTCGCGGATGGCGAGGACGAGGGCCTGGGTGGCGCGGGTCTCCTGGGGGTTCATGCCGGCGGTGGGTTCGTCGAGGAGGAGCAGGCCGGGTTCGCTGGCGAGGGCGCGGGCGATCTCCAGCTTGCGCTGTTCGCCGTAGGGCAGGTTGCGGGCGAGGTGGTCGCGTTTGGCGGCGAGGCCGGTGAACTCCAGGAGTTGCATGGCGCGTTCTTCGGAGGAGCGTTCGGCCTTGCGGAAGCCGGGGCCGCGCAGGAGGGCGGACCAGAGGCCTTCTTTGGTGCGGGTGTGGCGGCCGACGAGGGTGTTTTCCAGGACGGTCATGTTGGCGAAGAGTCGGATGTTCTGGAAGGTGCGGGCGATGCCGGTCTGGGTGACGAGGTGGGGTTTGCGGGAGAGGCGGCTGCCTTTGTAGCTGACGGTGCCTTCGGTGGGGACGTAGAGGCCGGTGAGGCAGTTGAAGAAGGTGGTTTTCCCGGCGCCGTTGGGGCCGATGAGGCCGACGATCTCGCCGGCCCGGACGCTGAGGTCGACGCCGCGTACGGCGGTCAGGCCGCCGAAGCGCATGGTGACGCCGGCGGCTTCGAGGACGGTACCGGCGATACCGGCGGTGCTGGCTGGTGTGGTCATGGTCGCGTCACGCCTTCGCCTGGGTGCCGCCGATGGCCTGGTCCCGTTCGGGCAGGCCGGTGTCGGGCGGTACGTCGAGCTGGCCGGTCTCGTGGAATTCGAGCTGCTTCCTGCGGTCGGGGATCAGGCCCTCGGGGCGGAAGCGCATGAGCAGGACGAGGGCGAGGCCGAACAGGAGCAGCTGGTAGTCCTGGAGGAAGTCGAGTTTGGCGGGGATGAGGTAGAGCAGGGCGGCGCCGACGAGGGGGCCGCTGAGGGTGCCCATGCCGCCGAGGATGACGGCGGCGAGGAGGAAGGCGGAGTTGGGCGGGGTGGGGCCGGCGAACTGGAACTGTTCGGGCGTGACGGTGGTGACGACGTGGGCGTGCACGGTGCCGGCGAGTCCGGCGAGGGCGGCGCCGAGGGCGAAGGCGAGCAGGCGCAGGCGGAAGCTGTTGATGCCCATGGCGACGGCGGCGGTCTCGTCCTCGCGGATGGCGATCCAGGCGCGGCCGATGCGGGAGGCGGCGGCGCGGCGGAAGACCAGGACGACGAAGGCGGTGACGAGGATCATCAGGAGGTAGTAGTTGCCGTAGGTGGCGATGGTGACGCCGAGGATTTCGTGGGACTCGCCGAAGTTGAAGCCGAGGATCTCCAGGTTGGGAATGTTGGGGATGCCCATGGCGCCGTTGGTGACGTCGGGGCCGGTGGTGCCGTTGAGGTTGAGCATGGCGATGCGGAAGATCTCGCCGAAGCCGAGGGTGACGATGGCGAGGTAGTCGCCGCGCAGGCGCAGGGTGGGGGCGCCGATCAGGACGCCGAAGACGAGGGAGGCGGCGGCGCCGGTCAGCAGGGCGGCCCAGAACGGGAAGTGCACGCCGAGGGCGGATTCGGGGCTGCCGGAGACCAGGGCGGCGGCGTAGGCGCCGACGCCGAGGAAGGCCACGTATCCGAGGTCGAGGAGCCCGGCGAGGCCGACGACGACGTTCAGGCCGAGGGCGACGGTGGCGAAGATCAGGATGTTGGCGCCGATGATCGTGTACTGGTCGGTTTCCTGGGTGAAGGGGAAGCCGGCGGCGGCGACGAAGGCGGCGGCCAGCGCGACGCCGCGGTGCCGGGCGGTGATGGCGGTGAGGCGGCCGATGAGCCCGGCGCGGTGCAGGGCGGGTACGGCGAGCGCGACGAAGATCAGGTAGCCGACGAAGGGCGGGCCGTCCTCCGCGTCGACGCCGTAGGTGAAGACGAAGAGCGCGGCGCCGAAGGCGGCGGCGATGACCAGGATCTCGCCCCAGGAGGGCAGTGTGAGGGTGGGTTTGCGCAGGGGGACGGGGGCCAGGGCGCCGGTGAAGCGGTGCCAGGCGCCGGGTGGCGGGCCGGTCTCGCGGCCCGCGGGGGCGGTGCGGTCGGCGGGCAGGCCCAGGGCGCCGAGGAGGGTGGCGAGGGCCGCGGCGCCCGCGACGAAGCCGCCGGGTTCGAGGTTGACGAGGCCGCCGAGGTGGACGGCGATGGCGCCGAGGGTGAACCAGGTGGCGGCGAGGGTGGCGGTGGCGGCGAACAGGACGGGGGCGTTGCGGCCGGCGGGGGTGAGCCAGCCGAGGCCGCGTACGCCGAGGCCGGAGAGGGTGAACAGGAGGGTGAGGACGCCGCCGGCGAGGGTGATCAGCTGGAGGCCGGCGGGTGAGCCGTAGTAGGTGAGGTCGCCGGGGAAGTCGCTGCTCCAGGTCCAGGCGAGGGCGGTGGAGGCGGCGGTGGCGAGGGCGGCGGCCGCGGTGGTGAGGCGGGCGCCGTGTTCGGCGAGGGGGAGGACGCCGGGCGGGTGCTGCGGTGGGGCGCCGGCGGTCTTCGCGGGGTTGCCGTTGCCGCCGTTGGCGGGTGTGGTGGTCATCGCTATCACGCCCGATCCGCGACGCGTTCGCCCAGCAGGCCCTGTGGCCTCAGGAGGAGTACGAGGATGAGGAGGACGAAGGCCCAGACGTCCTTCCAGGCTCCGCCGCCGAACTGCTGCATACCGGGGATCTCCTCGACGTAGGCGGTGGCGAGCGCTTCGGCGACGCCGAGGACGAGACCGCCGAGCATGGCGCCGTAGATGTTGCCGATGCCGCCGAGGACGGCCGCGGTGAAGGCCTTGAGGCCGAGGATGAAGCCCATGCGGAACTGCACTTCGCCGGTGCGCAGTCCGTAGGCGACGGCGGCGACGCCCGCGAAGGCGGCGCCGATGGCGAAGGCCAGCACGATGATCCGGTCGGTGTTGACGCCCATGAGTTTGGCGGTGTCCGGGTCCTGGGCGGTGGCCTGCATGGCGCGTCCGCTGCGGGTGCGGGCGACGAAGAAGCCGAGGGCGATCATGCAGACGGGGGCGGCGACGATGACGAAGATGTCGCCGCGCTGGACGGTGGCGCCGAGGATCTCGAAGGCGTCGCCCTTGAACTGGGGGAAGACGCGGGCCTTGTTGCCTTCGGGGTACCACTTCCAGACGGCCTGCTGGAGGGCGATGGACAGGCCGATGGCGGTGATCAGGGGCGCGAGGCGGGGCGCGCCGCGCAGCGGCCGGTAGGCGAAACGTTCCGCTGCCACGCCGACGAGGACCGAGACGACGACGGCCCCGAGGAGCATCAGGGGCAGCGCGAGGAGGAGGGACGTACCGGACGGCAGGGCGAGGAAGACGGTGAGCGCGCCGAAGCCGCCGACCATGAAGATCTCGCCGTGCGCGAAGTTGATGAGCTGGACGATGCCGTAGACCATCGTGTAGCCGATCGCGATGAGTCCGTACATCGCGCCGAGGATGAGTCCGTTGGCCAGCTGTTGCGGCAGTTCGTTCACCGCAGGGCCTCCGTGGGGTGGGAAGACGGTACGGGCGGTGGCGGCGGCCCGGGTGCCGGGGGCGTTCGTGGCGTCCTGGCGCGGGCGGGGCACTGGCCGGTGTGGTGCGGCGGGCCCGGGGACCGCGGACGGTCCGGGCCCGCCGGCCTCGGCGGTACGGGGCCGGCCGGGGCGCGTCTTGCGGATCTTCCGGGTCGGGCTGATCCGAAAGGCACTCCCCGGGCCGGGTCTCAGCTCTTGCCGGCCTTGTCGAACTTCTTGAACTCCGCGCTGAAGCGGGCCGTCCACTTGCCCTGGTCGACCTGGTAGGCGGTGATCATGGTGTTGGTGGTGTCGCCGTACTTGTCGAAGGCGACGTGGCCGGTGACGCCGTCGAAGGAGACCTGGTTCAGGGCGTCGACGACCTTCTTGCGCGCGTCGCCGGGCAGCTTGCCGCCGTTGTCCCCGACGACCTTCTTGACGGCCTGGATCAGGGCCCAGGTGGCGTCGTAGGAGGAGCCGCCGTACGCCTCGTAGCGGTCCTTGTAGCCGGCGGCCTGGTAGTCGCTGATGAACTTCTTGGCGGAGTCGAGCTGTTCGACGGGCTTGCCCACGGAGGAGGCGTAGTCGCCCTGCGCCTTCTTGTTGAGCTTGATGTAGTCGGCGCTGTACATGCCGTCGCCGCCCATCAGGGGGACGGTGACGCCGCCGTCCTTGAGCTGCTGGCTCAGCGGGCCGGACGCGGGGTACTCGCCGCCGTAGAAGACGACGTCGGGCTTGGCCGCCTTGACCTTGGCGACGACGGCCTTGAAGTCGCGGTCCTCCGGGTTGACGTGCTCGGAGCCGACGATCTTGCCGCCCAGCTTGGTGAACTGGGTCTTGAAGGAGGCGGCGAGGCCCGCGCCGTAGGTCTTCTGGTCGTCGATGACGTAGGCGTTCTTGAACTTGGCCTTCTCCCAGGCGAACTGGCCGTCGAAGGCGCCCTGGACCTCGTCGGTGGTGGCGGTGCGGAAGTAGGTGGAGAACTGGCGGACGCGTTTGTTCTGCTTCCAGTCCTTGCCCTGGGTGAGGTCGGGGGTGGTGTTGGCCGGGGATATCAGGGCCACGCCGCTCTGCTGGGCGACCTGTTGCATGGACTGGGCGACGCTGGAGTTCAGCGGGCCGACGATGCCCAGGACGTCCTTGTCGCCGGCGAACTTGGTGGCGTTCTGCTGGCCGACGTTGGCCTGCGCCTTGTCGTCGAGCGGTTCCAGCTTGAAGTCGACGCCCTTGACCTCGCCGGCCTTGTTGGCGTTGTCGACGGCGAGCTGGGCGGAGTTGCGGATGCCCAGGCCCAGGGCGGAGAGCTCGCCGGTGATCGGGGCGTCGAGGCCGATGGTCACGGACGTCTTCGAGCCCTCGCCGCCCTTCTTGTCGTCGCCGCGGGAACCGCATGCGGAGACGGTGAGGGCGCCGGCGGTGACCGCGGTGGTGAGTATGAGCAAGGAACGGTGACGCACGATCAGTCCTTTCCCTGGCGCGGTCGGTGCGCGTCGCACGACCGTTTCGCGCGCCGGGCTGTACGGGTGGTACAGGGTCCGTGCTCGTGGCGCGCGCCCGGCGGCGCGGTGACTGGCGGTGACTCTAGAGCGGTGCCGTGTGACCTGACAGCGGCGCTGACCAGGATGTGACGCTCTTGTTATGACCGTCGATGAGCGTTTTGCCCTCATGCCCCTTACATCCGGCGCGGACGCCGGGCGGAGCGTGAACTCGCACTTCCCGCAGGGGATTTGAGGCCGATCATGGTCTCGATGTCCGCATATCGGATGTGACGTGCGGGACGGATGCGCGGCGGGTGCACGGAAGGGAGCCCGGCGGCGCAGGTGCCGGCCGGGCGGGCTACGGAGCGTTATGGGGCGCGGGGGCGTACGGGACGGAGCGGAGGAGCGCAGGTGCGCGCCCGGCGCAGACCCGGGGGCGGGAGTGTCCCGGGGAGTACGGCGACGGCCCCGCTCCCTGGACCGGGAACGGGGCCGTCGTGACGGTGTGGACGCCGCCGCACCGTGCCCGGCGCGGCGGCGGGCTCAGCCGCGGTACACCGACGCGTCCGCGTCGCGCAGCATGCAGGTCAGCCGGGCGCTGCAGACCCGCTTGCCGTCCTCGTCGGTGATCGCGATCTCGTACGTGGCGGAGGAGCGGCCGCGGTGGACGGGCGTGGCGACGCCGGTGACCAGGCCGGAGCGGGCGCCGCGGTGATGGGTGCAGTTCAGGTCCACGCCGACGGCGAGCTTCGTGGGGCCGCCGTGCAGCATCGCGCCGACCGAGCCGAGGGTCTCGGCGAGCACCGCGGAGGCGCCGCCGTGCAGCAGTCCGTACGGCTGGGTGTTGCCCTCGACGGGCATGGTGCCGACGATGCGCTCCGGCGCGGCCTCCAGGACCTGCACGCTCATGCGCGTACCGAGGTTGCCGGCGGAGAACAGCGCGGTGAGGTCCAGGCCGAGCCCGGCCCACTGGTCGATGATCTCCTGCGGAAACGTGGTCGCGCGCTGCTCGCCCATGTCCTGCGGCTCCGTTCGTGTGCCGGTGGCGTCGGTGCGGCGGGTCCGTGCGGTGCCGGTCCGACGCCGGTCGTTGAGTCGTGCATGTTCTTATCAGGCTACGCAGCGGCGGTCCGGCCCGGGGCCGAGACCCCGGGCCGGACGGACGGCGCGAGCCGCGCGGCTACGCCTGCGGAGCCACCGGTTCCAGGCGGACGACCAGGGACTTCGAGGCGGGGGTGTTGCTGGTGTCGGCGGTGTGGTCGAGCGGTACGAGGACGTTGGTCTCCGGGTAGTACGCCGCCGCGCAGCCGCGCGCGGTGGGGTAGTGGACGACGCGGAAGCCGGGCGCGCGCCGCTCCGTGCCGTCGGTCCACTCGCTCACGAGGTCCGTGTACGAGCCGTCGGCCAGGCCGAGCGCGCGGGCGTCCTCGGGGTTGACCAGGACGACGCGGCGGCCGTTCTTGATGCCGCGGTAGCGGTCGTCGAGACCGTAGATGGTGGTGTTGTACTGGTCGTGCGAGCGCAGTGTCTGCAGGAGCAGCCGGCCCTCGGGCAGCTCCGGATACTCGACGGGCGCGGCCGTGAAGTTGGCCTTGCCGGTGGCCGTGGGGAAGCGCCGCTGGTCGCGCGGGGCGTGCGGGAGGGCGAAGCCGCCGGGGCGGGCCACCTTGGCGTTGAAGTCCTCGAAGCCGGGGATGACGCGGGCGATCCGGTCGCGGACCGTGCCGTAGTCCTTCTCGAAGTCCTCCCAGGGCGTGGGGCTGTCCGGGCCGAGGACGCGGCGCGCGAGGCGGGCGACGATGGCGGGCTCGGAGAGCAGGCGCGGGCTCGCGGGCGCCAGCCGGCCGCGCGAGGCGTGCACCATGCCCATGGAGTCCTCGACGGTCACGAACTGCTCGCCGCCCGCCTGCACGTCGCGCTCCGTGCGGCCCAGGGTGGGCAGGATCAGGGCGCGGGCGCCGGTGACCACATGCGAGCGGTTGAGCTTGGTGGAGACGTGGACGGTCAGCCGGGCGCGGCGCACGGCGGCCTCGGTGACGTCGGTGTCGGGGGTGGCGGAGACGAAGTTGCCGCCCATCGCGAAGAAGACCTTGGCGTCGCCGTCGCGCAGGGCGCGGATGGCCCGTACGACGTCCAGGCCGTGCTCACGGGGCGGCGCGAAGCCGAACTCCTTCTCCAGGGCGTCGAGGAAGGCGGGCGCGGGGCGCTCGAAGATGCCCATGGTGCGGTCGCCCTGCACGTTGCTGTGGCCGCGCACCGGGCACACGCCCGCGCCGGGGCGGCCGATGTTGCCACGCAGCAGCAGGAAGTTGACGACTTCCTGGATGGTGGGGACGGAGTGCTTGTGCTGGGTCAGGCCCATCGCCCAGCAGACGATCGTGCGGCGCGAGGCCAGGACCATCTCCAGCGCGCGCTCGATCTCCTCGCGGGTCAGGCCCGTGGCGGCGAGCGTGGCCTCCCAGTCCGCGTCCGCGCGGGCCGCCGCCGCGAACTCCTCGAAGCCGTGGGTGTGCTCGGCGACGAACTCGGTGTCGACGGCGCCCTCGGTCTCCAGGATGAGCCGGTTGAGCGTACGGAACAGGGCCTGGTCGCCGCCGATGCGCACCTGGAGGAAGAGGTCCGTCAGCGCCGTGCCGCGGCCGGCGAGGCCGCGCGGGGACTGCGGGTTCTTGAAGCGCTCCAGGCCCGCCTCGGGCAGCGGATTGATCGAGATGATCTTCGCGCCGCCGCTCTTGGCCCGCTCCAGCGCGGACAGCATCCGGGGATGGTTGGTGCCCGGATTCTGTCCGGCGACGATGATCAGATCGGCCTTGTACAGGTCCTCCAGCAGGACGCTGCCCTTGCCGATGCCGATGGTCTCCGTCAGCGCGGAGCCGGACGACTCGTGGCACATGTTCGAGCAGTCGGGCAGGTTGTTCGTGCCGAACTCGCGGGCGAAGAGCTGGTAGAGGAAGGCGGCCTCGTTGCTCGTACGGCCGGAGGTGTAGAAGACGGCCTCGTCGGGGGAGGCGAGCGCGGCCAGCTCCTCGCCGATGATGTCGAAGGCCCGCTCCCAGGACACGGGCTCGTACCGGTCGGCGCCCTCGGCGAGGTACATCGGCTCGGTCAGGCGGCCCTGCTGGCCGAGCCAGTAGCCGCTGCGCCCGGCGAGGTCGGCGACCGGGTGGGCGGCGAAGAACTCCGGGGTGACGCGGCGCAGCGTGGCCTCCTCGGCCACGGCCTTGGCGCCGTTCTCGCAGAACTCGGCCGCGTGGCGGTGCTCGGGCTCGGGCCAGGCGCAGCCGGGGCAGTCGAAGCCGTCCTTCTGGTTGACCCGCAGCAGTGTCAGGGCCGTGCGGCGCACCCCCATCTGCTGCTGGGACACGCGCAGCGCATGGCCGATGGCCGGCAGACCGACGGCGTAATGCTCGGGCGGCGTGACCTCGGGCGAGTCCTGGATCGGGTCCGACGCGGGCGGCTTGCCTGCCATGGCGCTCTCCCTTGAGCCGAGTGGTGTGCGGTGAGGGGTACCGGCGCCGCCGACACCGCGGGGCGGCGATCGGTGCCGTATACAGAATCCTGTCACGGACGGCTGACGGCGGCGCCGCCGCGGTCGTCGCGGCGGGGATTGTCAGTGGGGCGTGGCAGGATCGGGGATGTGGCAGCAAAGGCAGCGAAGAAGAGCGAAGCGACCGGCACCGAAGCGGTGGAGGGCGGCCGTCCCCGGCTGCTCCTGATGGACGGGCATTCCATGGCGTACCGGGCGTTCTTCGCCCTGCCCGTGGAGAATTTCACCACCGCCACCGGGCAACCGACCAATGCGATCTACGGCTTCGCGTCGATGCTCGCGAACACCCTGCGTGATGAGGCGCCCACGCACTTCGCGGTGGCCTTCGACGTCTCGCGCAAGACCTGGCGCTCCGAGGAGTTCCCCGACTACAAGGCGAACCGCTCCAAGACCCCCGACGAGTTCCGCGGCCAGGTCGAGCTGATCGGCGAGATGCTGGACGCGATGCACGTCAAGCGCTTCGCCGTGGAGGGCTTCGAGGCCGACGACGTCATCGCCACGCTCGCCACCCAGGCCACCGCCCAGGGCTTCGAGGTCTCCATCGTCACCGGCGACCGCGACTCCTTCCAGCTGATCACCGACGACGTGACGGTGCTGTATCCGACCAAGGGCGTCTCCGAGCTCACCCGCTTCACCCCGGAGAAGGTCCAGGAGAAGTACGGCCTGACCCCCGCCCAGTACCCGGACTTCGCCGCGCTGCGCGGCGACCCGTCCGACAACCTGCCCGGCATCCCCGGCGTCGGCGAGAAGACCGCCGCGAAGTGGATCAACCAGTTCGGTTCGTTCGCGGAGCTGGTCGAGCGCGCCGAGGAGGTCAAGGGCAAGGCCGGGCAGAATTTCC
Source organism: Streptomyces sp. NPDC059788 (assembly GCF_042732265.1). Taxonomy (NCBI): domain Bacteria; kingdom Bacillati; phylum Actinomycetota; class Actinomycetes; order Kitasatosporales; family Streptomycetaceae; genus Streptomyces; species Streptomyces sp. NPDC059788. The sequence goes on from NZ_JBHWHY010000016.1 coordinate 108,556, forward strand.
GCGACCACCTGGACGCGGTCAAGCTCAACCGCGTCCTGACCGAGATGGTGCGCGACGTGGAGCTGCCCTGCGGCCCCGCCGAGCTGGAGCGGGGCGCCTACGACCGCCAGGCGCTGACCGTCTTCCTGGAGGCGCTGGAGATCCGCAACCAGGGCCTGCGGGAGCGCCTGCTGGCCGCCGACCCCGGCGCGGAGGAGGCCGGGGATGCCGCGCCCGCGCCCGCCGAGGTCGAGATCGACGGCACCGTCGCGGGCGCAGGCGAGCTGGCCCCCTGGCTCGCCGAGCACGGCACGAAGCTGCTCGGCGTCTGCACGGTCGACACCTGGACGGTGGGCAGCGGCAGCGTCGCCGAGGTCGCCCTCGCCACCGCCGAGGGCCCCGCCGTCTGGTTCGACCCCACCGAGCTGGACGAGGCCGACGAGCGCGCCTTCGCCGCCTGGAGCGCCGACCCGGCCAGCCACAAGGTCATGCACAACGTCAAGGGCCTGATGCGGGTCTTCGGCGAGCACGGCTGGCGCATCGACGGCGTCACGATGGACACCGCCCTCGCCGCCTACCTGGTCAAGCCCGGCCGCCGCTCCTTCGCGCTGGACGCCCTGTCCGTCGAGTACCTGGGCCGTGACCTGGCCCCGGCCGCCGAGGGCGACGGGCAGCTGGCCTTCGGCGCCGACGACCGGGCCCAGGCCGACGCCCTGATGAACCAGGCGCGTACGGTCCTGGACCTCGGCGCCGCCATGACCACCAAGCTGGACGAGGTCGGCGCGGCCGGCCTGCTGCGCGACCTGGAGCTGCCCACCAGCGTGCTGCTGGCCCGGATGGAGCGGGCCGGCATCGCCGCCGACCGCGGCTGGCTGGAGCGCATCGAGCAGCAGTTCGCCGCCGCCGTCCAGCAGGCCGTGCAGGAGGCGCACGCCGCGGCCGGACACGAGTTCAACCTCGGCTCGCCCAAGCAGCTCCAGGAAGTCCTCTTCGGCGAGCTGGGCCTGCCCAAGACCAAGAAGACCAAGACCGGTTACACCACCGACGCCGACGCCCTGGCCTGGCTGGCGGCGCAGACGGAGAACGAACTCCCGGTGATCATGCTGCGCCACCGGGAGCAGTCCAAGCTGCGCACCACGGTCGAAGGCCTGATCAAGACGATCGCCGCGGACGGCCGTATCCACACCACCTTCAACCAGACGGTGGCCGCCACCGGCCGTCTCTCCTCCACCGAGCCGAACCTGCAGAACATCCCCGTCCGCACGGACGAGGGCCGCGCGATCCGCCGCGGCTTCGTCGTCGGCGAGGGGTACGAGTCCCTGCTGACCGCGGACTACAGCCAGATCGAGCTGCGCGTGATGGCGCACCTCTCCGAGGACGCGGGCCTGATCGAGGCGTTCACCTCCGGCGAGGACCTGCACACCACCGTCGCCTCCCAGGTCTTCTCGGTCGCCAAGTCCGACGTCGACCCGGAGATGCGCCGCAAGATCAAGGCGATGTCCTACGGCCTGGCGTACGGGCTGTCCGCGTTCGGCCTCTCCCAGCAGCTCGGCATCCAGCCCGACGAGGCCCGCCGCCTGATGGACAACTTCTTCGAGCGGTTCGGCGGCGTCCGCGACTACCTCCAGGACGTCGTCGACAAGGCCCGCGCCACCGGCTACACGGAGACCATCATGGGCCGCCGCCGCTACCTCCCCGATCTGAACAGCGACAACCGCCAGCGCCGCGAGATGGCCGAGCGCATGGCGCTGAACGCGCCGATCCAGGGCACCGCCGCCGACATCGTCAAGGTGGCCATGCTGCGGGTCGACGAGGCGCTGCGGGCGGCCGGCCTCACCTCCCGCATGCTGCTCCAGGTGCACGACGAAATCGTGGTGGAGGTGGCGCCCGGCGAGCGCAAGCAGGTCGAGGAGCTGGTGCGGCGCGAGATGGCGGACGCCGTCGAACTGCGCGCCCCGCTGGATGTCTCGGTCGGCTCGGGCAACGACTGGGAGTCGGCGGCGCACTGATCCGGGGGCGTACGGCCCGGGGTGCCTGTCGCCCTGGGCCGTACGGTCCGGGGTGCCCGCTGCCCCGGGGGCTTCCGCCTCGGGTGACCACCGGGCTGGGGCGTGCGGCTGCGCACTGTGCTGCCGCGTACGGATGCGTACGCGGCGCCGGGCGATGCGTACGCGGTGCCGCGCGCCCTCGCGGTCCGGCGCCCGACGGGCTACGGCCGGGTGCCGGGCTATGACCGCGTGCTCGGCTGCTCGTACGCGGCCGTGGGGCGGGTCCGGAGCGCGCGGTCGCGGCGGTGCAGCAGCCGTACCGCCACCGCGTACAGCGGCAGCCCCAGGGCGAGGCCGGCGCCTGCCCCGAAGAGCACCGTCGGTACGTAGTCGAACCAGGTCACCGTCAGGTCCCCGAACGCGCCGCGGGCCCGCAGCGTACGGTGCACGGCGCCGCCGAGCAGGCACAGCACGAGCAGCGCCACGCCGAGCAGCCGCCGCCCGCCGCTCAGCACCGGCAGCCCGGCCGGAGCGGGCGCGTCCGGCGCCCGGCGCAGCGCCGTCCACAGGAACCAGCCCATCGCCGCCAGGGCCAGCGCCGACGTGCCGTACTGCACGTACATGCAGAGCGGGAAGCCCCCGACGACTTCGTTGAGCACGGGGATCAGCCGGGTGCCCCAGCGGCCCGGATGCGTGAACGCGTCCCAGACCGTGTGGGTCAGGGCGCCCAGTACCGCAGAGACGTAGAACCAGACGCTGAGCGCCGCCAGTGGCCGCCCGCCCGCCGGCCAGGGGCGGCCGCGCACCAGCGCGTGGACCTTGCCGCGACGGGCCGCGGGCAGCAGGGCGACCAGCGGTTCGCGCAGCAGCAGCCAGCCGCCGACCAGGAGGGCGGTGATCAGCGCGTCCACGGTGAGCACGCCCGGCAGGCCGTGGGTGAAGTCGCCGAAGAGCATGGCGCCGGGCAGCACGGTGTCCGCGTAATAGGTCAGGTCCGGCGCGAACGACCCGGCGACGAGAGCCGAGGCGACCAGCGGGCCGCGTGCCGTGCCGGTCCGGCGCAAGGCCGGAAGGACGGCAGCCGCATGGCTGAGTGTGAACGGCATGACTCTCTCCCTGATCGTTTAGGATCAGTATGTCTGGCGTTGGAGGCAGTAGATGCCCGCCGGAAGTTGTCGTAGTGTCACGTGAGTTGGGTGCGCCGGGGAGCGCGACACGGCGCCGTGCGCGCGGTGGATCAACGCGGAGGGGACGGGCACAGATGGCAGCCACATTCGGGCGGCGGCTCCGTAAGGGAGCGGCATCGACGGCGGTGGCGGCGCTCGCGCTGGCCGCCCTCACCGCGTCCCAGGCCCCGGGAGCGGCCGAGAGCAGGTCCGGGAACAGCACCGAGGACCCCGCCCAGGCGGGCGACACCCCCATCGACGGCGGTTCGCCCTACTACACCGACCTGCCGCCCCTCAACAGTCCGGTCAAGCCCGGCGGTTCGCCCGGCACCGGCGGGCCCGCCGCCACCGGGCCGGCCGAGGCGGGCATCCCCGCCACCGTCCTGGACGCGTACAAGAAGGCCGAGGCCCGGGTCGCCCAGTCCGACCCCGGCTGCCGGCTGCCCTGGCAACTGCTCGCCGCCATCGGCAAGGTGGAATCCGGCCACGCCCGCGGCGGAGCCGTCGACGCCGAGGGCACCACCCTTCAGCGGATCACCGGCCCGCAGCTCAACGGCAACGGCTTCGCGCGGATCACCGACACCGACGGCGGTGCCTTCGACGGCGACACCACGCACGACCGCGCGGTGGGCCCGATGCAGTTCATCCCCTCGACCTGGTCCAAGGGCGGCCCCGACGGCAAGGGCTGGGGCGCCGACGGCAACGGCGACGGACAGAAGGACCCCAACAACATCTACGACGCCGCCCTCGGCGCCGGCCGCTACCTCTGCGCCAACCACCGCGACCTGTCCGTCCAGCACGACCTGGACAAGGCGATACTCGGCTACAACCCGTCGCAGGAGTACCTGAACACGGTCCTGTCCTGGCTCGCCTTCTACCGCAAGGGCACCCACGAGGTCCCCGACGGCAAGGGCCTCCTGCCCGTGCACCGCGGTGGTACCGGCAGCGGCAACGGTGTCTCCACGGGCACCGGGCCCACCCCGGGCCGTACGGCCGGCCCCGGCACCCACCGGCCCGGCACCGGCCAGGGCGGCGGGGCCACCAAGCCGGGCGGCCCCGGCGGCAAGCCGACGACGCCGTCGAAGCCGACCACCCCGCCCACCGGCCCCGGTACCCCCAAGCCCACCGACCCGCCGACCACGCCGCCCACCACACCGCCCACGAAGCCTCCGACGAAGCCCGCGCCCGTCACCGCCCTGGAGCGGATCGGCGCCGAGGACATCACCGCCACCGCGGGCGAGGACTTCGCCGAACCCGTGCGCGTACGGGCGAAGAACGCCGAGGGCAAGCCGGCCGCGGGCGTACCCGTCGAGTTCCGCATCGTCGGCGAGACCGGCGCCCGCTTCCCGGACAAGGCCGACCACGTCACGGTCCGGACCGGCGCCGACGGCATCGCCACCGCGCCGAAGCTCGGCGCCGGCGACCGGGCGGGCAGCTTCACCGTCCGGGCGACCGCGGTGGGCCGCCAGATCCCCGCGGCCGACGTCACCGCCACCGTCAAGGCCAAGCCGGCGCCCGCGCCCAAGGCCGACGCACTGGCCCGCACCACCGACGCCGAGCTGACGGCGAAGGCCGGCGCGGCCTTCGCCGAGGGCGCGATCGAGGTCAAGGCCACGTACCAGGGGAAGATCGCGGCGGGCGTCGCGGTGACCGCGACGATGATCACCGACGACCCGAAGCAGCCCGTGGAGAACGACAAGGGGCCGTACTTCGCCGGTACCGCCGCGGGCAAGGGCACGGACGCGGACAAGGCCGAGGACAAGGACAAGGGCAAGGCCGACGAAAAGGCCGACGACAAGGCCAAGCCGCTCCGCAGCCTGACGCTGAAGACCGGCGCCGACGGCCTGCTGAAGCTGCCGGAGATCCGCGCCGACAAGCAGACGGGCACCTTCCTGCTGCGCCTGACCACCGCCGACGGCGCGGTCCTGACCGTGAAGCTGACCGTCACCCCGTAACCGGCGCGCGCCGGCACAACCACGCCACCGCCATCGCCACTGCCACCGCCGTCCCGCTCCCGCCGAGCCGGACGGCGGTGGTCGTCGTGGACGCGGTGGCGGCGGCGGGCGCGGTCGAGCCTGCGGGCACGGCCGCGAGGCGCGGCCGTGATGCGGCCGTGGTGGGCCGTGGTGAAACGTGTTCTCATCTGCGCCGCCCGTTGCTACGGTGCCCCAGCCCCGACGCCCTGACGCCCCGACAGCTCAAGGGAGGCCGACCATGCGCGCACTGACCGCCGCCGCGATCGGACTGGCCGCGGCCCTCGCCCTCGTCCTCGCCGTCACCGCGGCCGGCGCGCCCAGCGGCGAGACCTCCCCCGAACCGCTGCGCACCACGGTCCCCGCACACCCCTGAGAGGGAGGGCGCCGCCGCCATGCGACGCAAAGCCAGCCTGGTCCTGCTCGCCTTCGCCGTCTTCTTCGCCGCGCTGTCCCCGCTGCTGCGCTGGTACGCCTTCCCGCGGCTCGCCAAGATCCCGCCGAACCAGTACCAGGACATGGTCCTGGAGGCCAGGCCCGCCACCCTCCTCGACTACGGCACGATGAAGGCCCGCCAGGTCCCCGAGGTCTCGATCGTGCAGACGCTCAAGGGCAACGTCGAGGAGTCCGAACGCATCGAGAAGACCGCCGGCCGCGACGTGGTGGTCTGGGACGCGCTCTCCCACATCGCCGGACCCGACGGCAAGATGGTCTCCCAGATCCCCGAGCGCTACATCTTCGACGCCCACACCCAGGAACCCGTGCACGCCACCGGCGAGATGGTCGACGGCGACCCCGTACGGCGCACCGGCATCGAGTTCAAGTGGCCCTTCCTCACCGAGCGCCGCGACTACGACTACTTCGACGCCCAGTCCCGCACCTCCGCCCCCATCCACTACAAGGGCACCCGCACCTTCCACGGCCTGGACGTCTACTACTTCGAGCAGACCATCCCCTGGACCAAGGTCCCGCTCCCGAAGAAGATGCCGGTCCAGGGCATCACCCCGCAGTCCGTGGAGAAGGCCGGCACCACCCGCTGGTACAGCACCAAGCGGATGTTCTGGGTCGAACCGGTCACCGGCGCGCCCGTCAACGGCGAGGAGACCCACCGGGAGGAACTGCGCGGCGGCAGCCTCGTCCCCGGCGGCGGCAAGGTCACCGCCTTCGCCGGCCACGTCAAGATGCGGCCGGACTACGTGGCCGCCACCGTCGACCTCGTGACCTCCCAGCGCCGGCTCGTCCTGCTCCTCACCAGCCACCTCCCGTGGGGCTTCCTCGTCCTCGGCGCCGTGCTGCTCACCCTGAGCCTGCTCCTGGAGGCCCGCGGCCGCCGCCCCGCGCGAAACCCCGCGGAGCCGGACCGTCCGGAACGGGTCAGCTCCGCCTGAGACGCGCCGTGGTGTGCCGGGTCGGCTGCGCGCCGGACGGGTCCTCGGGCCACGGGTGTTTCGGGTACCGCCCGCGCAACTCCGCCCGTACGGACCGGTAACCGTCCTTCCAGAAGGACGCCAGATCGGCCGTCACCGCAGCCGGACGCCCGGCGGGAGACAGCAGGTGTACGAGGACGGGCACCCGGCCGCCCGCCACCCGGGGCGACTCCTGCCAGCCGAACAACTCCTGGAGCTTGACGGCCAGCACGGGCTGCTCACCCCCGTAGTCGACGCGGACCCGCGACCCGCTCGGCACCTCGATGCGCTCCGGCGCCAGCTCGTCGAACCGGACCGCCGCCCCGCTCGCCCACGGCAGCAGCCGGGACAGCGCCTGCCCCGCGTCGATCCGCTCCAGGTCGGCGCGCCGCCGCGCCCGGTCCAGCTCCACCCCCAGCCAGGTGTCCAACTGCGAGAGCAGCGCCGCGTCCGACACGTCGGGCCAGTCGTCGCCCAGCACCCGGTGCACAAAGGCCATCCGCTGCCGCAGCGCCCGCGCACCGTCGGTCCACCGCAGCAGCCCGAGCCCGTCCCCGCGCAGCCCGTCCGCCAGCGCCTCCCGTACGAGGGCCGGTTCGGGGGAACGCAGCGGGCGGGCGACGAGTTCGACGGCGCCGAGCCGTTCGACGGAACGGGCCACCACGTCCCCGTCGGCCCAGTGGACCTCCTCGCCCGCCGAGTACAGCGCCCCCGCCGCGGCGCGCGCGGTGGCCTCGTCGATCACGGCCGCCAGCCGCACCCGCGCGGACGCCGCCGCCACGGGCCGGTCCGCCACCGCCACCGCCAGCCACGGCGCGCTGCGCAGCCGCGAACCGTCCCCCAGCTCGGCGCCGGTCCCGGACGCCATCAGGAACGCACCCGCGCCACGGGCCCGCGCCACCCGCTCGGGGAACGCCAGGGCGGCCACCAGACCGGCAGCCGCGTCGTCGGAGGTCCCGGGGGAGTCGGGGCCGGCTTCCCGCCGGGATTTCCGTTCGGCTTCCCGTTCGGCTTTCGGCCCGGATTCAGGCCCGTATTTGTGTTCGGCCGGGGCTCCCGCCTCCGTACGGCCAGGGCTCCCGCCCGCCGCCCCGCCGGGCCGCTCCCCGGCGCCCGCCCCCGACACCGCCGAATCCAGCCGGCGGGCCTCCTGGCGCCAGCGCGCGCCGTACGCGTCCTGCCCGCGCCGGGCCGTACGCCACGCGGCGGCCAGATCGTCCCCGTACTCCCGCGGCGGCTCCTCGCTCAGGAGCGCCACCACCTCGGCGGCACGGCGCTCACCGACCTGCCGCGCGCCGTCCAGCAGGGCGCGCGCCAGCCGCGGATGCAGGCCGAGCCGCGACATCCGTACGCCGCGGTCCGTGACCCGCCCGCCCGCGTCCACCGCGCCGACCGCCGTCAGGACCTCGCGCGCCGCGGCCAGCGCGCCCGCGGGCGGTGCGTCGAGCAACGCCAGGCCCGCCGCGTCCGGATCGCCCCAGCACGCGGCCTGCAACGCGAACGCGGTCAGGTCCGCGACCTTGATCTCCGGCGCCGGGAAGCGCGGCAGCCGTACGTCCTCCCCCTCGGACCAGCAGCGGTAGACCGTCCCCGGCGCCTCGCGCCCGGCCCGCCCCGCGCGCTGCCGGGCGGACGCCTGGGAAGCCCGTACGGTCGTCAGCGCACTCAGCCCACGCGCATGATCGGTACGAGGCTCCCGCGCCAGCCCGCAGTCCACGACCACCCGCACACCCGGCACCGTCAGGCTCGACTCGGCCACCGACGTCGCCAGCACCACCCGCCGCCCGCCCGCGCTCCCCGCCAGCACCGCGTCCTGAACGGCGGCCGGCGCCCGCCCATGGACCTGCAGAACCTCGGTACCGCCGTCCGCGAGATCGCCCAACTGCCCCGCCACCCGCGCGATCTCCCCGACGCCGGGCAGGAAACAGAGCACGTCCCCCGCCCGCTCGCGCAGCGCCCGCCGCACCGTCGCCGCCACGTGCCCGAGGAGCGCCGGATCGACCCGCATGCCGTGCGCGGGCCGCACCGGCCGCTCCGGCGGCGCCCAGACGACCTCCACCGGATGCGACACCCCGGCGGCCTCCACCACGGGAGCGGCGCCGGGGCCGGGGCCTACGTTCGCGCTTCCGGCCCCGTTCCCGTACGTGCTTCCGGCTCCGCTGCCATCCCCACTCCTATCCGCTGCGTCCGCCGTGCTGTCGGTCCCGTCTGTGCTGCCGGCTCCGTCCGTGCCGCCCAGCAGCCGGGCCCAGCCTTCCGCGTCCGTCGTCGCCGAGGCCGCGATCAACCGCAGCTCCGGGCGCAGCGTCGCCCGTACGTCGAGGAGGAAGGCGGCGGCGGTGTCGGCGTCCAGATGCCGTTCGTGGCACTCGTCCAGCATGACGGCGTCGACACCCGCCAGTTCGGGGTCGCGCTGCAACCGCTGCAGCAGCACACCGGTCGTGACGACCTCGACGACCGTACGGGGGCCGGCCCGGCGCTCGCCGCGCACGGTGAACCCGACCCGGTCGCCCACCTGCTCGCCCAGCAGCCAGGCCATCCGCCGGGCGGCGGCACGGGCCGCAATCCGCCGCGGCTCGGCGACGAGCACACGACGAAGGCCACCCGCAGCGCCCTCCGAGGCGGTGAGACCGGCCAGCGCCAGCGGCACCAAGGTCGTCTTGCCGGTGCCCGGGGGCGCGCAGAGCACCGCCGCGCCGTGCCCGGCCAGCGCTTGCTCCAGCGCGGGCAGGGCGGTCCGTACGGGCAACTGGGCGAGGGCGTCGTGGCGGATCACGCCACCAGTTTCCCGGACCGCTCAGTAGGGGGTCGTACAGGGCTGTACGCAGCAGTAGCCGCCCCTACGGAGCCGTACGCGTTCCTACAGGGCTGTACGCAGCGGTGCCGGACCGTTCCTTCAGGCCGCTGCTTCAGTCGGCGACGCAGACGAAGACCGCCGTACCGGGAATGAGGTTGCCGCGCAGCGGCGACCAGCCACCCCACTCCTGGGAGTTCCACTCCGGCCACTCCGGCTCGACCAGGTCCACCAGGCGGAAGCCCGCCGCGGCCACGTCGCGCACCCGGTCGCCGAGCGTCCGGTGGTGCTCCACGTACACCGCCCGGCCCGCCTCGTCCTGCTCCACGTAGGGCGTGCGGTCGAAGTACGAAGCGCCGACGCTCAGGCCCTCCGGGCCCGGCTCGTCGGGGAAGGCCCAGCGGATGGGGTGGGTCACCGAGAACACCCAGCGCCCGCCCGGCCGCAGCACCCGCCGTACCTCGCGCAGCACCCGCACCGGGTCGGCGACGAAGGGGATCGCGCCGTACGCGGAACAGGCCAGGTCGAAGGAGGCGTCGCGAAAGGGCAGCGCGCCGGCGTCCGCCTCGACCAGCCCGACCTGCGCCGACACGCCCGGGGCCGGGCCGGGGCCGGTGGGCTCCGCCCCCGTACCGATCCGCAGGGCGTGCTGGAGCTGCCGGTGCGAGAGGTCGAGCGCCACCGGGCGGGCGCCCTGCGCCGCCAGCCAGCGCGAACACTGGGCCGCACCCGCCCCGATCTCCAGGACCCGCTTGTCCTTCAGCTCCGCCGCCGGCCCCAGCAGACCGGCCTCGGCCTCGTCCAGCCCTTCGGGGCCCCAGACGAAACGGTCGTCGCCCAGGAAGGCGCCGTGCTCGTTCTGGTACTCGTCCGCGTTGCGGTCCCACCAGCTTCGGCTGGCCCGGCTGCTCTCCGTGTCCGAGGCGGCACGTCGCGTCGCCTCCGGCTCGTACTCTTGGATCATCGCGCCCGTCGTCATACTCTTCGCTGAGCTTGTGGCTGCCGGTCACCACGAGGCCCCGTTGGCCTCGCGGAACACGGCGTGTGCCGGTTATGGGGCGTTCCGCCCCGGGTGTGCGCCTTCGCGCATTGACCGTGTCCGGCTGCCCCCGTATGCTACAAGTTGCGCTGCGGGCCTGCGCACCTCAGACGGAGCAGGTCGCGCTCGCATCTGTATGTATGTCCCCTCGGTTTTCGGGACGCTGCCGGTGCTTCGGTTGGTTCGAAGTTCCGTGTTCACGCGTCTCTGACGCTGTCCGGTCTTATGCAGAAGCGATAAAGGCTCCCGGCGTAGCAGTACCTACGACTTCAATGTCCGTACCGGAGCCCTTTCCCACATGACGAGCAGCACCGAGACCACCGCCACCACCCCGCAGGTTGCGGTCAACGACATCGGTAACGAGGAAGCCTTCCTCGCCGCGATCGACGAGACGATCAAGTACTTCAACGACGGCGACATCGTCGACGGCGTCATCGTGAAGGTCGACCGGGACGAGGTCCTGCTCGACATCGGTTACAAGACCGAAGGCGTCATCCCCAGCCGCGAGCTCTCCATCAAGCACGACGTCGACCCCAACGAGGTCGTCGCCGTCGGTGACGAGATCGAGGCCCTGGTTCTCCAGAAGGAGGACAAGGAAGGCCGCCTGATCCTCTCGAAGAAGCGCGCCCAGTACGAGCGTGCCTGGGGCACCATCGAGAAGATCAAGGAAGAGGACGGGATCGTCACCGGTACCGTCATCGAGGTCGTCAAGGGTGGTCTCATCCTCGACATCGGCCTCCGTGGCTTCCTGCCGGCCTCCCTGGTCGAGATGCGCCGCGTGCGCGACCTGCAGCCCTACGTGGGCAAGGAGCTCGAAGCCAAGATCATCGAGCTGGACAAGAACCGCAACAACGTGGTCCTGTCCCGCCGTGCCTGGCTGGAGCAGACCCAGAGCGAGGTCCGTCAGACCTTCCTCACCACCCTCCAGAAGGGCCAGGTGCGCTCCGGCGTCGTCTCCTCGATCGTCAACTTCGGTGCCTTCGTGGACCTGGGTGGCGTCGACGGCCTGGTGCACGTCTCCGAGCTGTCCTGGAAGCACATCGACCACCCCTCCGAGGTCGTCGAGGTCGGCCAGGAGGTCACGGTCGAGGTCCTGGACGTCGACATGGACCGCGAGCGCGTGTCCCTGTCGCTCAAGGCGACCCAGGAAGACCCGTGGCAGCAGTTCGCCCGGACCCACCAGATCGGTCAGGTCGTCCCGGGTAAGGTCACCAAGCTCGTTCCGTTCGGTGCGTTCGTGCGCGTCGACGAGGGCATCGAGGGCCTGGTCCACATCTCCGAGCTGGCCGAGCGCCACGTGGAGATCCCGGAGCAGGTCGTCCAGGTCAACGACGAGATCTTCGTCAAGGTCATCGACATCGACCTGGAGCGTCGCCGGATCTCGCTGTCGCTGAAGCAGGCCAACGAGTCCTTCGGCGCCGACCCGACGGCGGTCGAGTTCGACCCGACCCTGTACGGCATGGCCGCGTCCTACGACGACCAGGGCAACTACATCTACCCCGAGGGCTTCGACCCCGAGACCAACGACTGGCTCGAGGGCTACGAGACCCAGCGCGAGGCCTGGGAGACCCAGTACGCCGAGGCGCAGCAGCGCTTCGAGCAGCACCAGGCCCAGGTCATCAAGTCCCGCGAGGCGGACGAGCAGGCGGCGGCCGAGGGTGCGGCGGCTCCGGCCGCGGGCGGCTCCGGCAACGCCGGCGGCGGCAACGTCTCCGGTGGCTCGTACTCCTCCGAGTCGAGCGACAACTCCGGCGCCCTGGCGTCGGACGAGGCCCTGGCCGCGCTGCGCGAGAAGCTGGCCGGCGGCCAGAGCTGAACGCGTCAGCCGGTAGGCGCTAGCCGGTAGTCCGCTATCGGCCGGTAGGACAAGGAAGGCCCGCTCCCCTTGACGGGGGGCGGGCCTTCGTCGTGGTGCGAGGGCGTGATCAGCCCACCGGGACGCCCGGGGTGGCGATCCCGCGACCGCCGGTGACCTTGTTGTCGCCGGTGATCGTCACCGGGCACCGGGACGCGCCGTAGTTGGTGATGTGGAAGCCGTAGCGGTTCGGTCCGGTCGCTCCGCCGAGGTCGGAGCGGTTGCCGCGGAAGACCGTGCCGCAGCCCCAGCCGGGCTGCTGGCTGTGCGTCTCGTACCCGTTGTTACGGGTGTGCTTGCCGGTGTTGCCCTCCACCAGCACCTTGTTGCCCTTGATGTCGGCCCACGAGTCGTCGTAGTGCGCGCCGGTCAGCCCGCTGCCGTCGAACGTGTTGCCGATGATCTTCGCGCCGGTCGTGCCCTCCTTGATGTCGATGTTCTCGCCGCCGACGCCGGGCCCGATGGTGTTGCGCAGGATCTGTACGTTGTCGCTCCTGTCCCCGGTGCCGCCCGCACTGCCCACGTACACCCCCTCGCCCATGCCGCTGCCGTCCCGGCCGGTGTCGTAGATCTTCGAGTTCTCAAGGACACCGTCCTTGCTGGACTTGCGGAAGTGCACACCCTCCATGGCCAGGCCGTGGACGGTGACGGAGTCGAGGACCACGCCGTTCGCGGCGTCCGCCACGATGCCCTTCTGGCCGCCGGTGACGGTGAGGCCCCGCACCGTCCAGTACGCGGCGCCGTCCAGGTGGAGCCCGTAGCCGCCGCTCGCTTTCAGGACGGCCTTGGCGGAGCCGGTGAGGGTGATCCGCGAGGAGGCGCCGGCCGCGGCGGTCGCCTTGAAGTTCCCCTGGTACGTGCCGTCCGCGAGCCGGATGGTGTCGCCCGACTCGGCGCCCGAGAGCGCGCTCTTCAGCTGGGAGGCCGTGGAGACGTCGATGGTGCGGGTGGGGGCGGTGATGGGGGTGGGCGTAATGGGTGTGGTGGTGATGGGGGTGGGGAGCGGGCTGCTGCTGTGGGTCGCGTGTGCTGTCGCGGAGGCTGCGAGCAGGGCGCCGACGGTGAGGAGCGTGGTGGCGGGAAGCCGGGCAGCGGGGAGCGTGACGGCGGGGCGGGGGAGGGGGGATCTTGTGCGCATCGAGGGCGCCTTCCTGTACGTGAACGAAGGTCGTCAACATGAACAGGGACCGTGGTGAAGGTAGCACTTATCGATGCCCGGTCAACCGCCCGGGGAACGCGAGGTGTTGGGGGATCGCGGGGGCGGAGTGAGGTGCCGGCGCGGGCATCCCGACGTTGGAGATTCGCGTCTTATCGGATGCCGAGCCCCATAGGGGCGACAAGGTTCATATAGGCGGGACAGGGTTCATATGCACGGGGGTGCAACCATGTCGGACTTCAAGCGCAGGGACTTCCTACGAGCCGTCGGCGTCACCGGCGGCGCGGGCACGATGTTCGCCGCGATGGGCGCGCTGGGCCTGGCGCCGACCGCACGGGCCGCCGACGCCGAACCGGCCTTCACCGCACCGCGGGCGAGCGACTTCACGCTGACCGGCAGAGCCGCCGCCGAGGTCGTGATCGTCGGCGGCGGCATCGCGGGGCTCACCGCGGCGTACGAACTGGGCAAGGCCGGGTACGACTGCACCGTACTGGAGGCCGGGGAACGGGCCGGCGGCCGCAACCTGACCGTACGCGGCGGCGACACCGTCATCGACACGCACGGCGGCAAGCAGACCGCACAGTTCTCCGACGGCCACTACATGAACACGGGACCCGCCCGGATTCCGCAGTGGATGATCACGATGGACTACTGCCGCGAACTCGGCGTCCCCCTGGAAGTGTTCACCAACGTGAACGCCAGCGCGTACATCCACACGTCGCGCACGGCACCGGACCCGGTCCGTTTCCGTACCGCAAAGGCCGACGTCTACGGCTATGTCGCCGAACTCCTGGCCAAGGCCACCGACCAGGGCGCCCTGGACAAGGAACTGACCGCCGCCGACCGCGAACGCCTGCTGGAATTCCTGCGCGACTTCGGCGACATCGGCGGCCGGGTCCCCGACGACCCGGCCAGGAGCTGGCGCTACACCGGCAGCACCCGGCGCGGCTACCGCACGGACCCCGGCGCCGCCGGCACCCCGGGCACGGTCCTCGGCCCCGTACCCTCCGTGTCCGACGTCCTCACCAGCGGCGTCGGCCGCGCCTTCTCCTTCGAGTTCGGCTACGACCAGGCGATGCTGATGTACCAGCCGGTCGGCGGCATGGACCGTATCCCGCAGGCACTCACCCGCGCGGTGGGCGAACGGAAGATCCGTACGGGCGCGGTGGTCACCCGCATTACGGACACGGCGCACGGCGTCACCGTCACGTACACACACCAGGGCAGCACCCGCACCCTCGACGCGGACTACTGCATCGCCGCACTGCCGCCCAACATCCTCGCCCGCACCCCGCACAACCTGGGCGGCGCGGTACAGAGCGCCCTGGAGGCGTGCACACCCGACTCCGTGGCCAAACTGGGCCTCGAATACCGCAGCCGGTGGTGGGAGAACGACCACCGGATCTACGGCGGCATCACCAACACCGAACTGGACCTCGGCGTCATCTGGTACCCGTCACACGCCTTCCACGCGGAACGCGGCGTCGTCATCGGCTACTACAACTTCGGCCGGGACGCCGACGCGTACGGAAAGCCGTCCCCGAAGGAGCGCGAACGGCGCGCCGTCGCCCAGGGCGTCAAGATCCACGGGACGAAGTACCGCACCGAACTCCGCTCCTCCTTCTCCCAGCACTGGCGCCAGATGCCGCACGTGGAAGCCGCCTGGCACAGCCTGGAGGGCGGCCCGGACGCCGCCCGGTTCGCCGCGCTCACCAAACCCGCCGGCCGGGTCTACTTCGCGGGCGACTATCTGAGCCACACGGTCGCCTGGCAGCACGGGGCGTTCTCGTCGGCGCGGAAGGTGGTGGGGGAGGTGCATCGGAGGGTGGTGGGTTAGGGGGCGGTTGGTTTGGGGTGGGGCTGGGCTTGTGTGTGGGGTGGGGGTGGCGGTTGGTTTGGGGTGGGTTCGGGCTTGTGTGTGGGGTGGGGTGGGGTGGGGCTCGCATGGGGTGAGGTGGGGCGGACGGGGGCGGGGCGTGGTGGGTGGTGACCGGCGGCGGGAATGCCGGAAGCACGTACGACGTTCTGGGGGACGGACATCGAGGAGGAGCGGACACTGTGTTGGATCCCCAGGGTTTGTACGAATGGGAGCCGAGCGGGCTCGCGGCGGTAGAAGCGATCACCGCGCGGGACTCCGCGGGGTTGGTGCTGCTGTACCACTTCGACGGCTACATCGACGCCGGTGAGACCGGTGACCAGATCGTGGAGCGGCTGCTGGGCAGCCTCTCCCACCGGGTCGTCGCCCGCTTCGACCACGACCGGCTCGTCGACTACCGCGCCCGCAGGCCGCTGCTCACCTTCCAGCGCCACCGCTGGACCGCGTACGAGACCCCGAGCATCGAACTGCGGCTCGTCGAGGACGCCACCGGCGCACCGTTCCTGCTGCTGTCCGGCCCGGAGCCGGACGTCGAGTGGGAGCGCTTCGCCGCCGCGGTCCGGCAGATGGTCGAGCGGCTCGGCGTACGGCTGGCCGTCAACTTCCACGGCATCCCCATGGGCGTCCCCCACACCCGCCCCGTGGGCATCACGCCCCACGGCAACCGGACCGACCTGATGCCCGGCCACAGCAGCTTCTTCGACGAGGCCCAGGTGCCCGGCAGCGCCGAGTCGCTGATCGAGTTCCGGCTCGCGGAGGCCGGACACGACGTCCTGGGCGTGGCCGCACATGTACCGCACTACGTGGCCCGGTCCCCGTACCCGGACGCCGCGCTGACGGCGCTGGAGGCGGTCACGGCCGCCACCGGCCTGGTGCTGCCGACGGCGGCGCACTCGCTGCGCACGGAGGCGCTGCGCACCCAGGAGGAGATCGAACGGCAGATCTCCGAGGGGGACGAGGAACTGGTCGCGCTGGTCAGCGGCCTTGAGCACCAGTACGACGCCGTGGCGGGCGCGGAGAGCCGGGGCAGCCTGGTCGCCGAGCCGATGGAACTGCCGTCCGCGGACGAGATCGGCAGGGAACTGGAACGCTTCCTGGCGGAGCGCGAAGGAGAGGGCGGCGGGGCCTGAGAGTCGGCGGGATGAGGGCCGGGGGATGAGGGCCGGGCTGGGGGGCGGGTTGGGGCCCGCCTGTGTGTCGGCCTGGGTGTCGTCCTGAGGGGATCGTTGTCAGCCGTTGTCTGCCGTGTTTCCTCCCGCCCTCGGCGGGCGTGGCCGGAGCGGATCGGTACGTATAGCGTGGGCCCCATGGTGAAGGTGGGGCTTACGGGCGGTATCGGCGCGGGCAAGAGCGAGGTGTCGCGACTGCTCGCTTCGTACGGCGCGGTGATCGTGGACGCCGACAAGATCGCACGCGAGGTGGTCGAGCCGGGCACGCCCGGACTCGCCGCCGTGACCGAGGAGTTCGGTACGGACGTGCTGTCGGCCGACGGCACCCTCGACCGGCCCAAACTGGGCGCGATCGTCTTCAACGACCCGGAGAAACTCCAGGCGCTGAACGCGATCGTGCACCCACTGGTGGGCGCGCGATCAGCCGAACTGGAGGCCGCGGCCGGCCCGGACGCGGTGGTGGTGCACGACGTGCCGCTGCTCACCGAGAACGGCCTCGCGCCCCTGTACGACCTGGTCATCGTGGTCGACGCCACGCCGGACACCCAGCTCGACCGCCTGGTACGGCTGCGCGGGATGGCCGAGGGCGAGGCGAAGGCCCGTATGGAGGCCCAGGCGACACGCGAGCAACGCCTCGCGATCGCGGACCTGGTCATCGACAACGACGGCCCGCTGGAAGCACTGGAGCCCCAGGTACGCGAGGCGTGGGAGCGCTTTCGGGGGCGGGCGAGGTGAGGGCGGGCCGGGGTTGAGCCGGGGTTGAGCTGTGCCGCGGGGGTGCTGCTCGTCCGCGGGCGAGGCGCGTCGCGGTCGGCTGAATCCTGGTGTCCGGGCTCGCCTACTACTTGCGGTGTGAGTGCTGCATGCGGGAATCCAGCAGATCACGCCAGGTGTGGTCACGGAGAGCGGGGCCGGGGCCGAGACCGATCAACTGTCCGGGGCCTTCAGCAGGGGCCGCGCAATGATTTGAGACCGAGGCCGGTCAGACGCCGGAGGTGGGTCCGGGCGGGACCTGCATGCTGCGCGAAGACAACCGTACGCACTGGACCGTGCACGGGCCGTCGTGCAGGGTGCTCCACGCCAGCCTGCGATCGCCGCCCGCCCTGGGTACGGGGGCACGCCTCTGTGCCACGTACCAGCTGACGGCGCGGGCGGAATCGACCCCACCCCACCCCACCCCCACCTCTGTCCGCGCCGGGCGAGATCTCGGAGAGCCAAGATCACGGGCCGGGTTGAGGAGCGGTGCGCGCGGGCCGACCCGAGTGGGGAATGTGTCGGGCGACGCGCTTGTTGTGCCGCACGTAACGCCCGCAGAGCGGGCGACGCATGTGCTTGCCCGCATCGAAACAGCGAGCCACGTGCGGATGATGGCCAGTGGTACGGGAGAGGAGACGGCCGTGGCCGAACGCAGCCCCGAAACGAACGTCATCGACTTTCGGGCCGCCGAGCAGTTGCTGGCGGCCCGCGACCCACGCGGCGCTGTGCAACTCTTGGACCCGGTCATCGCCGCCCACCCGGAGAACACCGCGGCCCGCCTGCTGCGCGCCCGCGCCTTCTTCCTCGCCGCGCAACTCCGCCCCGCCGAGCTGGAATTCCAGATCGTCCTGGAACGCGAACCGGACAACGCCTTCGCCCACTTCGCCCTGGCCCGCACCCTCCAACGCGCCAACCGCCCTGACCAGGCCCTGCGCCACTTCCGCCTGGCCGCAGCCCTCGACCCCCGCCCCGACTTCATCGAAGCCGCCCGCTTCCCGCCGCCCCCGCCAACCCCGGAAGAGGCGTAGTAGCCCCAAAACGCCCAACCGTCGCAAGCCACCCGCCCCGAGCCGACCCCAGACCAGCAGCACACACCAACTCCCGCCCTGCTGGACCGCTCAGCTCCCGGCCTGCCGTACCGACTCGGGCCACCGGCCTGCTGCACCGGCTCGGCCACCGGTCTGCTGCACCGGCTCGGCCACTGGCCTGCTGCACCACCGTCTCAGCTCCCGCCCAGCCGTACCGGCTCGGCTCCTGCCCAGCCGTACCGGCTCGGCTCCTGCCCAGCCGTACCGGCTCGGCTCCCGGCCTGCCGTTCATGCCAGGTCCCGGCCAGTTGTACTCGCTACCTTCCGGTCACCAGTTGTGAACGCCGGCTTCCGGTCATCAGCTGTAGACCTCGACCTCCGGCTACCAGCTGTAGCCGTCGGCTTCCGGCCAACTGCACCTGCCAGCTTCCGGCCAGCTCGGGACCAGCCCGCTACAGCCAGGCACCACCAGCCCACTTCAGAACGCTTCTCGCGCAGGCCTACCGCCGCTGGCGGCTCCCTGCCCGCCGCCCCGGGCCCTCTCTCTCCGGGGGTCGCCCCCCGCCCCGCCCCCACCCCCTCCCCCTATGGGCCGTCGTCGCTCAACTCGTCATGGCTCGACTCGTCACCACTCCGCCCATCACGGCCTCGCCCGCCACGGCCCCCCATCACGGCCTTGCCCGCCACGGCCCCCCCATCACGGCCTTGCCCGCCACGGCCTCGCCCGTCATCGCTCCGCCCGTCACGGCTCCGCCCGCCACGGCCTCGCCCGCCACGGCTCCGCCCACCGTCGCTCCGGCCGTCTCGGCTCCGCCCGTCGCGACTCCGTCTCTCGCCGCGCCGCTCGTCCGCGTACTATCCCTCGCTGCCGCTGCCGCTGCCGCTGCCGCTGCCGCTGCCGCTGCCGCTGCCGCTGCCGCTGCCGCTGCCGCTGCCGCTGCCGCTGCCGCCTCCACTCCCGTCCCCGCGGTGGCCTCGGTCACGGTCGTGGCTGCCCCCGCCGCGGCCGGCGGGCCATCCGCTGCCCCAGCCAAGATCGGCGGTGCTGTGGCGCGAGGGTCTGGCCGCCGAGCCGCGGTCGGGTTCGTACGGTGGGACGTCCTTACCCGGCTGGTAGTGCGCGCCCTGGCGGATGTGCCGTATCACCACCGCCAGGTCCGTCGCGGCGAGCAGCGTCACCACGGCACACGCCGCCGCCCATCCCGGCCTGCCGGCCAGCACGAAGGCGACCGTGCCTGCCGCAGCCCAGAACAACCCCCACAACGCCAGCCCACGGCGCATCTTCAGCAGGCTTCGAGCCTGGAGAGGTTCATTACCGGTACGCATCACCGTTCACCACTACTCACCACCCACCACACATCGCTCACCGCACGCACTCGCAGACCCTCAGACGTACCCGACGCGCTCTCTCCCGCTGTCTCCCCTCCCGGGCGCCGCGCCGTGCTGTACCTCCGGCGCCGGGCGCAAAGCTCGCTCACGTCATGTGTCCGCAATGCGTCCCTCCTTCCGCCCCCCTTTCGGCCCTCCTTCCAGCCTCCTTCTCGTCTCCTTCCCAGGGTCCTCCCGATCCGTGGGCTCGTCATGTGGCCCGCCACCGATGCGCCGTCGACGCGCCGTGCTTACGGTGATCCCCGGGGCAGATCAGGGCAGGGGTCGCCGGCCGGGTGGCTGTTGATCCACGCAAGGCCGCCGATGTCGAGCCGGGCCCCGGCCCGTGTCACGGCCACGTAGGCCAGGCGCGCTTCCGCGAGGTCGATGGGGCCGGGGAGCGGCTCTCCGTCCGTGTCCCGCTCGTCGAGGTCGTCGGGGCCGGTGAAATCGTCCGCGATGCGGACCGTCGGCCACTCCCGTCCCTTGGCCCGGTGCGCCGTGGAGACCGTGACCTCCGCTGCCTCCTCCTCCGAGAGCCTGTTCAGCGCTCGCAGCACGCCCTCCGTACCGTGCTCGTGGATCAGCTCGACCAACGGCAGAAGATCCCGCCCGGAGGGGTCGTACTCCGCGTACTCCCGCAGCTCGCCCCACGACTCGAAGAGCATCAGCTCGGGATGGGACGGGCGGCGACCGGATCTGAGGTCGTGTGCGGACTGCGCCAGAGCGGCCAGCGCCCCGCCGCCGCCCGCCAGGGCAACCCGGTGCCCCTGTTCGAGCTGTCGTATCACCTCCACCATCGCGCCGACGTTGGTCCGGCACAGGACCGCGTCCGGTTTCGGGACCTTTCCCAACTCCGTGGCCAGCCACGGTGCGCCGTCGAGGCGGATCGGGGCGCCGATGATGACCAGCCAGCGGTTGGCCTCCGCGGCCAGCGCCGGGCCGAAGCGGAAGGACCGGGACAGGGACAGCTGTCTGCCGTCGAAGGCGCTTATCACGTCGCGTGCCCCGCGCCAGCCGTAGATGGCCTGTGCGGAATCTCCGACGAGGACCAGTTGGGCATGTGCGCGCTGGGACGTGAAGACCTGCTCGACCACGGGGTTGGTGTCCTGGGCCTCGTCCAGGAGAAGGAAGTCCGCCGTGATCTTCGGGCCGGTCAGGGCCCACATCTTCAGGTAGTGGTCGTGCTCGAAACGCACGGTGCCCCGCTCGGGATGCTGGAGATCCGCCCACGCCTTGCGGGCGAAGGGCAGGACGATCTCCGACAGCTGCCCGTGCAGCTCGTCCGCCTCGACTCCGCGCAGCCGTGGCACATGCTGGGCCGTGAGGTCGGGGTCGGCGGACTGGCAGAACTGCGTCACGGTGCGCAAGGCCGAGTACGACAGGGCCTTGTTGCCGATGTGGCGTGCGCCGATGCGTACGCTCATCCCCGCGTCGATGCCCAGGGCGGCGCCGATCCGCCAGCCTGCCTGCCGCGGGGCGTTCAACCGGGCCTGATAGTTCCTGCCGACGGCCGCGTACGCGAGGGCGTGTGCGGTACTGCAAGTGACGTGGCCGGGGAAGCGGCGGGCGGCGTCCCGCGCGATTGCCTTGTTGAAGGCGATGTACCGGCCCTGCCCGCACGGCGGGCGGCCGCGCGGGGGTGGGCAGTGGGCGAGCATGGCGAGCGTCGTGGTCTTACCGGTGCCTGCTCCGGCCTGGATCACCAGATGATCTCCCGCGCGGAAGGCGTCGGTGGCGGCGGTCTGCTCGGCCGTCGGACGGTGCATGACTGCTCCTCGCGTCGTGGCGCTTTCGTCACTGTGCGTGACGACTGATGCGACGGTAGCCGATCGCGAGCCCGCCGTGGGATTTCTCTCGAAGCCTGTGGATAACTTCGGACCGGGCGCTCGTCGGCAGGGGCGTTGTCAGTGCCGTCTGCTTCCATCGATCTCACGCGGTTCGAGCGGTGTCGGGGCTCGGATGTGGTGCTGCTGGCGCGGTGCCGACTCCGGTACGTCACCGGCGGCGGCGTATCAGCGGAAGGGAGGGGTGCGGTGGACGACCGTAAACTCGCAGGTCGGGGTGCGGGGCCGGCGAGGCATGAGTGTCGGGCAGCAGCGGCGGGGACGAGAGAGGCGCAGAAGGCGCGAGGCACGCGGGAATCGCGAAGAACACGGGAATCGCGCGGGAAAGGCGGCGGTATGGCGGAGAGCGAGGAGACGGCGGGGCGGCGGGTGCCCGCGACCGGTCTGCCGCCTGCCGCAAACGCCGTCAAGGCCGCGAACGCCACGGGGCGAGCCGGTCGAGCGGCGCGAGAGAAGCAGGTGGAGCGGGTGGAGCAGGAGAGCGCGGACGGTGCCGCGTTTGCCCGCTGCGCCGCGGTGTTCGTGCCTGCCGAGCCGCCCCGGGCGAGCCGTTTCGCGTTCTGGCGGCCGGACGGGGGCCCTCTTCCGAGTGCTCCGATAGCTGGGGGAGAGCGGTCAGCGACCGCGTCTCCACAGGTCACGCCTTCGCAAGCCGCCTCTCCGCAGTTCGCGGTGCACGCCGGAGAAGCCGCCGAGATGACGGTCGTGCGACGGCACGGCAACGGTGCCCGTAGGCGTACGGTCCCCGCGGTGCTGCTTCCCATCGCCGAGGCGGTGCCGCTGCTGGTCCGCGCCCGGCACGATCCGGCCGCCCACCCCGCCGCGGCCTGCTGGGGCGCGGCCGTCCTGCACGCTCTCAACCTGACCGCGCGTGGTCGGCTGCTGCCCGGACTGACCGCACAGGACACCGATGCCTGGCGCGCCGGTCCACTGGACCCCGAGGACATCGCGCACCTCCGGGCCGTGGCCGCCGCGATGCCGTTTGAGGCGTACGCCGTTCCGCTGCCCGACTGCAGTCCCTTGCAGGTGCCCGATCCGGCGCTGCTGGTCAGAGCCTGTGTGGACGCGGTGGCGGACGCGCTGCCCCGCACGCCCGCGGCGGCCCACATGACCGGCGCCCCCTTCGCGGCGACGGCCCCCCAGCACCTGCCCGCCGCGCGGGACTGGGCCGCCGAAGTGGCAGCCGGGGTGGACGCCGGGGTCCGGCTGTCGCTGCGGCTCGACCTGGCTGCCCGGGGGCTCTTCGATATGCGGGAGGAGCCCGATGACGAGGGGAGCGACGCTTTCGACGCGTCTGCATCGGACCGTGCCGTCACGGAAGAGCGCAGTGCCGCGGCGGCCGTCCTCCAGGTGCACAGCCTCACCGACCCCACCCTCGTCGCCGACGCCGTACAGCTGTGGGAAGGCGAAGGCCCCGACCACTTCGGGCCGCGCGCCCGTGTCGACACCCTGCTCGCCCTGCGCCGCGCGGCGCGGGTCTGGTCCCCGCTGTCCCGCTTCCTGGAGCGGCCGGTTCCCGACGTCCTCCCACTGGCCGAAGAGGAGTTGTACGAGCTGCTGGGCGACGCGGCGCCCCGCCTGGCCGCCGCCGGAGTCGCCGTGCACTGGCCGAAGGAGCTGGCCCGCGGGCTGACCGCGGCCGCCGTCATCCGCCCGGCCCCCGGCTCCGCCGCCGACGGGTTCGGCTTCTTCGACACCGAGAAGCTGCTGCAGTTCCGCTGGCAGGTGGCCATGGACGGCCTGCCGCTCTCCGAGGCGGAGATGGACACCCTCGCCGAGGCGCACCGGCCCGTGGTGCGGCTGCGCGACCAGTGGGTGCTGGTCGACCCGGCGCTCGTCCGCAAGGCCCGTAAGCGCGAACTGGGGTACCTGGACCCGGTCGACGCCCTCGCCGCGACGCTGAACGGCACCACCGAAGTCGACGGGGAAGAGGTCGAGGTCGTGCCCCTGGGCGCCCTCGCCGCGCTGCGCTCCCGGCTCACCCAGGAGGCGCCGGTCCCGCCACAGCCCTCCGGGCTGAACGCGACCCTGCGCGACTACCAGCTCCGCGGCCTGGCCTGGCTGGACCGGATGACGTCCCTCGGGCTCGGCGGCTGCCTCGCCGACGACATGGGCCTCGGCAAGACGATCACCGTCATCGCCCTCCACCGCCACCAACGGCCGGCCGCTCCCGTCCTCGTGGTCTGCCCGGCCTCCCTCCTCGGCAACTGGCAGCGCGAGATCGAGCGCTTCGCTCCCGGCGTCCCCGTGCGGCGCTTCCACGGCACCGGCCGCAGCCTCGACGACCTGGCCGGCGGATTCGTGCTGACCACATACGGCACGATGCGTTCGAGCGCCGCCGCACTGGCCGCCCGCCCCTGGGCATGGGTCGTCGCGGACGAGGCGCAGCACGTGAAAAACCCACGCTCCTCCACGGGCAAGGCCCTGCGCGGCATCAAGGCACCCGCCCGCATCGCCCTCACCGGCACGCCCGTCGAGAACAACCTGTCCGAGCTGTGGACCCTCCTCGACTGGACCACCCCCGGCCTCCTCGGTTCCCTGAAGACCTTCCGCGCCCTGTATGCGCGCGAGGTCGAAGGAGGCGAGGACCCGGAAGCGGCCGAGCGCCTGGCCCGGCTGGTCCGCCCGTTCATCCTGCGCCGCAAGAAGTCCGACCCCGGCATCGCCCCCGAGCTGCCGCCCAAGACCGAGACCGACCACCCGGTGGCGCTGGGCCGCGAGCAGGCCGCGCTCTACGAGGCGGTCGTCCGCGAGACCATGGCCCGTATCGAAGCGGCCGAGGGCATCGCCCGCCGCGGCCTCGTGATGAAGCTGCTGACGGCCCTCAAACAGATCTGCAACCACCCCGCGCAGTATCTGAAGGAAGCCGCGCCCGGCCTGGCGGCCCGCTCGGGGAAGCTGGAGCTGCTGGACGAACTGCTCGACACGATCCTCGCGGAAGGCGGCGCGACGCTGATCTTCACGCAGTACGTGGAAATGGCGCGGCTCCTGGAGAAGCACCTGACCGCGCGCGGCATCCGCAGCCAACTCCTGCACGGCGGCACGCCCGTGAACCAGCGCGAGGAAATGGTCGACCGCTTCCAGTCCGGCCTCGCGCCGGTCTTCCTGCTCTCCCTCAAGGCCGCCGGCACCGGACTCAACCTCACCCGGGCCGGCCACGTGATCCACTACGACCGCTGGTGGAACCCGGCAGTCGAGGAGCAGGCCACCGACCGGGCCTACCGCATCGGCCAGACCCAGCCCGTCCAGGTCCACCGGCTCATCGCCGAAGGCACCGTCGAGGACAACATCGCCGAGCTCCTCACCGCCAAGCGGGCCCTCGCGGACGCGGTCCTCTCCGGCGGCGAGACCGCGCTCACCGAACTGACCGACGCCCAGCTCGCCGACCTCGTCTCCCTGAGGAGGGCCGCATGAGCCGCCGCCCCCGCCCCCTTCCCGGAGACGGCGCCGGCCGCTTCCCGGCACGCGATGCGGACACGCCCCCGGCCGCCGGCCGGCCGGGCCGCACCGCCCCGCAGGACCGCCCGGGGCGTATGGACCGCTCGGACCGTTCGCGTACGTTCCCAACGCGGCCGCAACGTGAGGGCGCCCGGGGGCTGTTCGCCGAGACATGGTGGGGGAGCGCCTGGCTGGACGCACTGGAGACCACGGCTCTCGACAGCGCCCGTCTCGCCCGCGGCCGTACGTACGCACGCGACGGCAACGTCGACACGATCAACATCACCCCCGGTCGCATCGCTGCCTCCGTAAGAGGCAGCAGACCACGCCCGTACAACGTGGTGATCCGCCTCCAGCAGCTCGCCGACGACGAGTGGACCACCCTCCTGGACTCGATCGCCGCCGAGCCCGCCCAGCTCACCGCCCTCCTGGCCAAGAACCTCCCGCGGGCCGTCGCCGACGCGGGCATACGGCTGCTGCCCGGCCCGGGCGACCTCGTACCGCGCTGCTCCTGCCCCGATCACGGCAACCCCTGCAAGCACGCCGCCGCCGTCTGCTTCCAAGTGGCACGGTTGCTGGACGGCGACCCGTTCGTGCTGCTCCTCATGCGCGGCCGGGGCGAACGCGAACTCCTCGACGAACTGTCCCGCCGGAACGCGACACTCACCGCCCGCGAATCCCGCAGCGCCCAGCTCGCCCCGCCCGGGACGGCCGCCGGGCCGTTGTCCGGCGCCCGCACCGGACCGCGTGCCGACGCACGAGCGGCAGCCGCCGCGGCCAGGACGGCGGCGAGGACCGCCGGCACGCCGGGGAAACCCGAGGCCGCAGAGGCCGAGGCGAAGGAGGAGCCGGAGGAGTACGCGCCGGTTCCGGAGGGGTATGAGCCGGTTCCCGAGGAACACGCGCCGCTCTCCGCGTCGTCGGCTCCGGTCCGGGACCCCCGGTCGCCGCGCGGCGTACTCGCCCGTGCCGCCCTGGCCGACCGGCTGCTGCCACCCCTCCCGCCACCTCTGCCGCTTCCGCCCCACCCCGGGCTCGCCCACGCCCTTCCGGACGCGGACGGCCTCCCGCTGGACGCGGACTCACTCGAATTCCTGGCCACCGACGCCACCGCCCGTGCGCACGCCTACCTGACCGCCATACAGGCCACCACCCCGGAGCCGTCGGCCGTGGCTCAGCCCTCCTCCATGCCGCCCTCGCCGCGGCCCGATCCCGGGCAGGCTTCCGGCCTGTCGCCGTTCCCCGCCCTCACGCCCTGGCAGGACGGCATCCGGCTCGCCGCCACCGCCCACCCCACCGCCGGACTGACCGCCACCACCCGCGCCCTCTACCGCGACCTCGCCGCGGCCACCGGCCGCACTGTGACGGACGTGGCGCGCGCCGTCGCCGCCTGGCGCCAGGGCGGCATCGAAGGACTGACCCTCCTCGACACCACCTGGAATCCGCCGGCCGGCGACTTCGACCGCGCCCGCAGCGCCCTGCTCGCCGCCGACCTGCCCGCCCTCAGGCCCCGGTACAACCACCTCACCGACCCCGCCCGCGGCATCCAGCTCCGCTTCGGACACGACCACCGCTGGTATCCCTACGAATCCGATCCCGGCGCCGAGGACTGGTGGCCCACCGGCCGCGCCGACGCCGACCCCGTAGGGGCCCTCACCGCGCTGCTCGGCCAGTGACTAACCTCGGGGCCGTGGAAGGTCTCGACACACTCACCCGCTCCCTCGCCCAGCGCACGCCCGAAGAGCTGGCCGCTTTGCTCACCCGCCACGCGGAACCGCTGTCCCGCAGGCCCGCGCCCACCCGGCTCCGCGAACTGGCCGGCGCCCTGTGGTCGTACGAAACCCTCCACCACACCGTCCTCCACCTCGACCACCCCCGCCTGCACCTGCTCGCCGCCACCGCCCGCATCAGCCAGGACCTGGCCCGCGGCGCCGCCCCCGTGCCGGCCGCCCCCGCCGCCGGGGCCGACTACCAGTCGCTGATGGCACACCGGCTGTCGTTCCCGGAGCTGGCCACCGAACCGGTCCCGGCGGACGACGCCTACCGGGCCCTCGGCGCCGCCGCCCCCGGCCCCGCCCGCGATGCCGTCACCACAGCCCTGAACCTCCTCTACGAGGACGGGCTCGCCGCTCCCACCGAGGACGGCGCCATCATCGTCCCGCCCCGCACGCCGCAGCTCCTGGCCGCCCACGACCTGGGCGCCTTCGCCCCACAGCCGCCCGCACCGGACACCGCCACGCCCGGCTCCGGCGCCTTCGCCACGGCCTCCCTGGAGGGCGAGTCCCAGGCCGCGGCATCCACCCTCGCCGCCACCCTGGACCGCCTGCTCGCCTCGCTAGCCGCCCAGCCCGCGGCGCTCCGCAAGACCGGCGGCCTGGCCCTCCGCGAGATCAAGCGCTTGGCCAAGGCCGCGGGCACGACCGAGGCCCGCACCCGCCTCCTGCTCGACCTCGTTCTCGCCGCCGACCTCGTCGCACTGACCCGGACCCCCGCGGGCATCACGGCCGTACCCACCGAGGCGTACGACGCGTGGCTGGATCTGGCCCCCGGTGAACGGCTCGCGCCGGTCCTCACCGCCTGGACCACGCTCTGGGCCATCCCCACGCACACCCCGTTCGGCGAAACCCCCACCGTCCTGGTGCGCGGCGAGGACCGGCACGCGCCGGCCCTGCGCCACGCCCTCCTCGCAGCGCTGGCCGACGCCCCACCCGGCGTCCTGCCCTCCCGGGACCTGGCAGGCGCGTCCGTATCGTCCCGTTCGTCCGACGTGCCGGACCACCGGCCCGACCTGGTCGCTCTCCTCGACGCCGCGGCCTGGCACCGCCCACTGGCCGTCGTCGGCGAACCATTGGCCGAAGCCCGCGCCACCCACATCCTCGACGAGGCGGCCTTCCTCGCGCTCACCGCGCACGGTGCCCTGACACCCCTGGGCCACGCCCTCCTCGCGGCATCCCCGGCGAACCCCGAAGCCCTCGGCGCCGCCCTCCGCGACCTTCTCCCACCGCCCGTCCAACAGGCCCACTTCCAGGCCGACCTGACGGCCGTCGTGCCGGGGCCACCGTCCGTCACCCTCGCAGGACTGCTGTCGTCGGCCGCCGACCGTGAATCCGAAGGCCATGCCGTGACCTGGCGGTTCACTCCTGCTTCCGTACGCCGTGCCCTCGACGCCGGCCACGAAGCCACGGCCCTGCTCAGCGGCCTCACCGAGGCGTCGGCGGCCGGATCTCTGCCGCAGCCCCTGACCTACCTCGTCCAGGAGGCCGCGCGCGCCCACGGCCGCATGCGCGTCGTGCCCACCGCCTGCTGCGTCCGGTCCGACGACGAGGCGCTGATCCGTGAACTCGCCGCCCACCGCTCCCTCCAGGCCCTCGGCCTGCGCGCCATCGCCCCCACCGTCCTCGCCAGCGCCCAACCGCCCGCGACGACACTCGAAGCGCTCCGCGCCGCCGGCTACGCCCCGGCACTCGAATCCGAAACCGGCACCGCCTCTGTCGAACGCCTTCCCCGCCACCGCACCCGCACCAGTTCGTCCGGGACCGCCACCACCCGCCTTGACCTGGCCCGGAGGCTCCTGGCGGCGTGACCCGCCGAGCGGGAGACGCGTACTGTCAGTGGGGGCGAGTAGCGTTGAGTAACAGAAAGTCGAGAAGGGGAGCGGAAGGGGAGCGTGAGGAGGAAGTTCTCCCTACCGTGGCAGCCACACACGTCCGTACACCTCGTACGGCGAACGGCGGGAACAAGGGGGGCCGATGGACGCGGAACTGACAGCGCTCGCGACAGCGGGAGCGACGGCGCTGGTGCAGCAGATGGTGACCGAAGGATGGGCACAGGCACGGCAGCAGGTGGCGGCGTTCTTCTCGCGGCGCCGGGGCGGCGAAGAAGAGGAAGCTCTCGAAGGGGAGCTGGAGATGTCGCGTACGGAGCTGGTCGCCGCGCAGCGCAGCGGTGACGAGGATGGCGCGGCCGACGTGGCCGCCGAATGGCGGGTCAGGCTGCGGCGGGCGCTGCGCGACAACCCGGCCGCGGCCGGGGAACTACGGCAGCTGCTGGCCGAGCTGCGGCCCGACGAGGGCACCGGAACCGAAGTGGGCGAGGTGCACAACACCATCAGCGGCGGGGTGCAGCACGGGACGGTCATCCAGGCCGGAGTGGTCTCCGGGCTCAACCTGGGCGGCGGCGGAGCCGGGACGGGGCCCGCTCGTGACTGACACGGGGGCCGGCGGGCACGGCCCGTCCTCCGCAGCCGGCCCGGCCGCATCCCAACAGGCCGTGCCCGGACAGTCCGTGGGCGTCGGAGTGGCCGCCGGTGTGCGCAACGACATCAGCGGCACGGTATACGGGGCCGCCGTACAGGCCCAGAGCATCGGTACGTTGACCATCCAGGAGCCCGCGCCGGCGATCGTGCCGGGAGCGCCGGTGCCCCGTACGCTCCCGCCGGGCACCCGCCATTTCGTCGACCGGGACTCCGTACTGGCCGAGGTGACGCGGTTACTGGACGAGGCGCTGCCGGGCAGCGGCGCCGAAGGCGCGGGGGACGGCGGGGCGCCGCTCGTGGTCGTCCTGTGGGGGCCGGGTGGTGTGGGCAAGTCGGCCACCGCCCTGCGCCTGGCCGCCGCGCTGCGGGGGCGCTTCGGCCAGGGCGAGCTGTACGCGGACCTGCGCGGCGCCACCGCCGCGACAGCGGCCGGGCCGTCCGAGGTGCTGCTGCGCTTCCTGCGCGACCTCGGCGTCCACCGGGACTGGATACCGGCGGAGCCCGACGCGCAGGAGAGTGCGTTCCGCAGCGTGACGGCGGGGCGGCGCATCCTCACGATCCTCGACGACGCGCATTCGGCCGCCCAGGTGAGACCGTTGCTGGCCGCGTCCCCGGCGTCCCTGACCATCGTGACCAGCCGTACGGACCTGGGCCGCCTGGTGATCGAATACGGCGCGCACGCCATACGGCTCGGACCGCTGCGCACGCCTGACGCGGTGGGGCTGCTCGCCCGCCTGGGCGGCAGCGGCCCGGGAGTCGAGGCGGTGGCGCGGCGGTGCGGCGGTGCGGCGGAATGCCGCTCGCGCTGTGCGCGATCGGGGCGCGCGCCGCCGGGACGCAACAGCCGGACTGGGAGCTGCTGGAGCGCGAGATGAACGCGAGCCGCCGGAGCGAGAGTGGATACGGGTACGACGAGGCCGGTGAGAGCGGCGTAGCCGCGGGCGCCGGACGGGTCTCGTCTGAGGCGGAGCATGAGCCTGAGACGGGGCATGAGCCGGAGGCGGGGCGTGAACCGCGGGACGCGGAGGTGCCGACGGCCGCGACGGGTGGGCCGATGCGAGGAGCGATGGACGCCTCGTACGGAAGCCTCTCGGAGGGCGCGGCCCGCTTGTTCCGGCTGGCGAGCCTGCGGCCGTGGTGGCATGTGACGCCGGGCGCCGCAGCAGCTGCCGCAGGAGTGCCCGAGGACGCGGCGAGCGCCCTGCTGGCCGAACTGGCCGACGCACGGCTGCTGGAGGCGCCCGGCGACCGGGGCGGCGGCTCCTGCCAGGTGCGTTACCGGTTTCACGACGTGTGGCGGCAGTACGCGGAGCAGCGCGCGCTGACGCACGACGGCATCGCCGGCGCGGCGGCAGCCGTCCGCCGGACACTGCTCTGGTATGTGCGCGCCGCGGCCGCGGCCGACGCCTGCGTACTGCCTGGCCGCTGGCATCTGGGGCCCGCCTACACGCGGCTGGCAGGCCGGCCCGCCGCCTACGAGAACGGCCTCAGCGCCCTGGCCTGGCTGCGGGGCGAGCGCGAGAATCTGGCCGAGGCGGTGCGGGCCGCCGCGGACCACGGACTCGACGACCTGACATGGCAGTTGTGCGAAACCATGTGGGGGCTGCACCTACGGCTCGGCTTCCACCAGCAGTGGGTGTCCACCCACCGGCTCGGCGTCGAGGCCGCTGCCCGTTGCGCTGAGGAGAGCCCCGAGGCCGAAGGGCGGATGCACGCCCAACTCGGCTTCGGCTACCTGGGTCTGGCGGAATACGGGCAGGCGCAGGCGCAGTTCGAGGCGGCGGCAGCCGCCGACCGGCGCGCCGGGCACATACGCGGCGAGGCAACGGCGGTGGAGTCCCTGGGGCTGCTGCATCTGAAGCAGGAGCGGTGGGGCCATGCCGCCGAGTGCTTCCGGTCGGCCAGGACCCTGGCGCAGCAGGTCGGCGACCCGCGTGCGCTGGCCCTGCTCGAACACCACCTCGGACGGTCGCTCCAGGGCATGGGCCGACACGAGGAGGCGGTCACACAACTGCGGCACGCGCTGGGGCTGATACGGGCGCTGCCCGATCCCTACAACGAGGCCCGGGTACTGATGAGCATCGGACGGACCCTGGTGGACGCCGGGCGCCCCGAGGAAGCCGACGAACCGCTCGGCCGGGCCGCGTCGGTCATGGCGGCGGAAGGCTCGGTCGTCCAGCAGGCGGACCTGGCGGAGCTGCGCGCCGACCGTGCGAGCCGGGCCGGTGACACGGCGGGTGAGATCCGGTATCTCCGGGCCGCGCTCGGCTTCCACGAGCGGACGGGAGCGCCCAGAACCGGTGCCGTACGGGCGCGTCTCGACCGGGCGGAAGCCGTCCGGCAGAGGGCCGTCGATGCGGAAGAGGGGGAGGAGGCGCAGGCGCCGGGCAGGGTCAACGAGGAGGGGTGATGGTCACCTGGAGATGGTGGCTGGTGCCGCCCGTCACCACGACCAGGCCGTCGAGGAGCGCTTCGACGGGCAATCCGCGCTCGTACCAGGCGTAGAGAGCCGAGGCGTAGGCGGCCGGATCGCACAGGTCGCGGTGGCCGTTCGCGTGGGGCGCCGCGGCAAGGGTGACGAGACGACCGTCCGGTATCCGTACGAGACAGGTGTCCGGTGCGGTGACGCACGCGGCCATGGCGCAGTGCCGGTGGCGCTGCATGACGTCATGCGCCCACGCCCCGGGCTCGGACCGGCAATGGTGGAGCACCAGGTCGGCGAGGGGCAGCCGGGTCGCGTCGGGCACGTCCTCGTGGACGGTGGTGTGCGCGCCGGAGTGGGACGCGACGTGGCCGGCGGACGCGGATGCCGACGCGGGCGTATCCGGGGGCGGGGTCGGGTACGCGGCCGAGCCGGGGCCGTCCGCGTGGCGGATGACGGTTATCTCGGGGACCGCGGAGGGTCGCCGGTCGCGCAGACGGGTCTGGACCCGTAGAGGGGCCAGGAGCGGTGCGGCGGGCGGTGCGGCGGGGGACTGATCCCCGTAGGCAGGGTCGGGCAGCTGCGGCAGAAAGGCGGGCAGGTCGGGCTCGGGCAGGTCCATGAGGCCGTAGAAGGCGCGACGGAGCAGTGCGGCCGAGGCGCCCGGGGAGGAGCTGGCCAGGGCGGTGAGCTGGTCGTACCGGCCGGGTCGATGGTGGGCGCACAGCTCGTCGAGCTGGGGGAGCAGCGGTTCGTACGGGCGCAGTCGTCGCGCCGTGCGGCCCAGTTCGGCGACGGGCGACGCCGGGTCGAGGTCCTGTGCCGGGAACGCGCCGAGCAGTACGGGCGTGCCGATGGCGGCCGCGTAGTACGTCACGCTGCCGTGGTCGCCTATGACGGCGTCGGCGGCGGCCAGGACCTGCCGCCAGGGGCCCAGCGGAGGGACGACGGTCAGCCCGGCGTGCTCGGCGTGCCGCAGCCAGGCACGCACCTGACCGGGGCCGTGCCCGTGCCAGATGTTCGGGTGCAGGACGGCGCAGCGGCGGTAGGAGTCGACGGGCAGTTCGCGGGTGAGGCTGTCCAGGAGCCAGGGGAGGACGTCGTTGTCGTCGCCGAACAGGGAGCGCGGCCCCCATGTCGAGTTGACGACGACAAGGCGCTGACCTGCGGACACCCCGAGCGCGCGGCGGAAGCTGTCGCGGCGGGGGAGCGCGGCCAGCAGGCGGTCGAAGCAGGGGTCACCGGCCAGCACGGCGGTACGGGCAGCGGGCGGGCAGGCGCGGCGGAGGCGGATGAGCTGCTCGGGATGGGACAGCACGGTCGCCGTCGCGACGGGCTCGCCGTCCCGCAGCAGCCACTCCGGAGAGAGCCCGAAGACCGGCGCTTGCGCGTCATCCCGCCCGGCCCCGAAGGCCCCCACGGCCCTCTGCGCCCGGTGTCCGGTGTCCGGTGTCCGGTGTCCGGTGTCCGGTGTCCGGTGTCCGGTGTCGGAAGCCTCTTATTGTAGCCAATGCCGTGCGACAGGACGGCCAACTTGCCTCGCAGCAGGTGCAGTTCGCCTCCGTAACTGGCACTGACCGCCAGGTCCACCGGGGTCTGCACGGCCTGCTCCCAGGGCAGGACGGGCAGCCCGGCGTCCGCCAGGAGCTCCGGCACGCCGTGCAGGTAAGGCGAGGAACCCGTACAGGTCGCGAGGCACTGGACGCGCGGGTCGGCGTCGAACAGCGGGAGCACGTCCAGGAGCCGGGTGGCGGAGGTGACGTTGTGCACCACGAACAGGACGCGTGCGGTCCCGGCCCGGGTGGACCACTGCGGTCCTTCCGGACCGACGGGGACCCGCAGCCAGCTCTGCCCGTCCGCGACCGTTTCCCCCACGCGTCCCACCCTTCACCCCTGGCCCGACCGGCCACCCTAACCGGTGTGCCCGGCACGCCCGGCAGAATGAAGGCGTGCGGCTCGAAGCGATCACCTGGGACCGGCTGACCGACGCGCTCGCCGAGCGCGTCGGCGCGACGACGGCGGCGGACGGCGGCCCCTGGCTGCGCGTCGCGATCGACGGAGCGCCGGCCGCCCGCCCGGCAGACGTCTCCGGGCGGCTCGCCGAGGCTCTGCGACTGCGCGGCAGGCCCGTGCACGCCGTCGCGGCCGACGGCTTTCTGCGCCCGGCGTCGCTCCGCCTGGAGTACGGGAAGGAGGACCCGGACGCGTACTACGACGAGTGGTTCGACCGGCAGGCGCTGTGGCGGGAGGTGTTCACACCGCTCGATCCGGGCGGTACGGGGCGGGTGCTGCCGGACCTGTGGGACCCCAGGACGGACCGGGCCACGCGCAGCCCGTATACCGAGCTGCCGCCGGGCGGCGTACTGCTGCTGCACGGTCCGCTGCTGTTCGGGCACTGGTTCCCCTTCGACTTGTCGGTCCACCTGAAGCTGTCGCCCGCCGCGCTGGCCCGCCGCACATCGGAGGACGAGCGGTGGACGCTGCCCGCCTTCGCGCGGTACGAGGACGAGGTGCGGCCCGAGGAGGCCGCCGATGTCGTCGTGAAGGCGGACGATCCGAACCGCCCGGCCTGGAGCGGACACCGCTGACCGCCGCCGTCGCCGTACGGACATGTTCTGCTCGCCGTCGTGACGGCCCCCTCCCCGGACAGCCACCGTGGCCGCCCCCTGCTGAAAACCGTACGGCCCGCCACTGACAATCAGTCACGGCCGAGGCCGCTGCCGGTTAGCGTGGGCCGACGGCCATGACGTGCCGGAAGCCGGGAGGGCGCTGCGCATGGAGGAGATCGGCTGGGACACCGAGGACGCGCGGTGGCTGAACCCGCCGCCGGCAGCGGTGCGCGAGGGCGGGGGACCGGGCAGCGGACCGCTGGTCGTCACGGCCGCCGCGGGCAGCGACTTCTGGCGGCGGACCGGTTACGGCTGGGTCCGGGACACCGGCCACGCGCTGCTGACGGCCTTCCCGGCGGACTCGGCCGTCGAGGTGTCCTTCGTCGCCGCCTTCGGCGAACTGTACGACCAGGCCGGGGCGATGGTGCGGGTCGACGAGCGCACCTGGGTCAAGGCCGGGGTGGAAATGAGCGACGGCGTGCCGCAGTTGGGCGCGGTGGTCACCCGCGAGTGGTCGGACTGGTCGCTGGCGCCCGTACCGACGTGGGCGGGGCGCGAGGTCACGGTGCGTGTGAGCCGCAGCGGTGACGCGCTGACCGTCCGGGCGCGGCGCGAACAGGAGCCGTGGCGCATGGTGCGGCTGGCGCCGCTCGACCCGGACGCGACAGCGCTCGCCGGCCCCTTCTGCTGCTCGCCGCGGCGGGCCGGCCTGCGGGTACGGTTCACCCGCTTCGCGACGGGCCCGGCCGACACGTCGTTGCACTGACCCACGGGTGCTCCCGCGGCGGTCGCGGGCCGGGTCAGGCGTCGGCCAGGGCCAGCAGCTTGGTCACCGTGTTCCAGTTGCGGGCCGTGGCCGTCACGCCGAGCCGGGCGCGGGAGACCGCTTCGGCCAGTTTGGAGCGGCCGATCCCGCCCGGGCACCACAGGTACAGTTCGCGGCCGACGAGCCGGAGGCGGTCCGGGGCGTACGCGTCGGAGTCGAGCGCCTCCAGCGGGGACACGTCGGCCGGGACCTCGGACAGGAACGTCACGTGGAGGGTCTTCGGCTCCGCCACGGCCTGCGGGAAGGGGTTGGCCGCGACGGCGGCGGCCAACTCGTCACGCGTCCTGACCAGCACGGGGACAAAGAAGCCCAGATCCTCGGCGATCCGGGCCTCGATGCGGCGCGCGGTCTCCTGGGGCGGGATGCCCGGATCGGCGAAGACGACGTTGCCGGTCTGCAGGAGGACCGTCACGTCCTCGTGGCCCAGGGCCGCGAACAGCTCGCGCTGCCGGGCCATAGGGAACTTCCTGTTGCCTCCGACGTTGATGCCGCGGAGCAGGGCGACCTGGCGGGACATGGCGGGTGCGTGCCTTTCGTTCGGCAGGAAGGGGTCGGAGCCGTCAGAAGAGGGGCTGCGGGAGGACGCCCTCCAGAGCCAGCAACTGGCGTTTGGTCTCCAGACCGCCACCGAAGCCGCCGATGCCCCCGTCGCTGGCCACCACGCGGTGGCAGGGGACGACGACCGGGAGCGGGTTGGAACCCATGGCCGCGCCCACCGCGCGGGCGGCCCCCGGCTCCCCGACCCGGTCGGCCAGATCCTGATAGCCGACCACCGTGCCGTACGAGACGTGGGCGGCCAGCTCGCGCAGTACCCGCTCGTTGAAGCCCGCGGACAGGGACCAGTCCAGGGGGACGGTGAAGGCCCGCAGGCCACCGGCGAAATACCGGTTCAGCTCGTCGGCCGCCGTGGCCAGGTGGGGTATCTCCGGGAGCGGGTCCTGCCCGAACGCCTGCCGGAGGCGGCTCAGCGTGCGGCGGGTGGTGCGCTCGTCGGCGTGGAAGCCGACCAGGGCCAGGCCGTCGCGGGTCGCCGCGAGCAGCAGCGGGCCGATGGGGGTGTCCAGCACACGCCAGGCCCAGTCGCGCGGCTCGTCCCGCCGGAGCGGCTCCCCCTGCACGGGCGGCTCTCCGGCGCCGGGCCGCTCCTGCTGCCCCGACCGGCCGCCCCGCTGATCACGCTCTGCGTTCATCACGTCATCAGCCTATGGCCCACCACTGACAACGCCCCCGGAACCAGGGCCGGAGGCGTTGTCCGCGGCGTTTTCGGCGACGCGCTCCGCGTCAGCGGCCGGACTTCTCCAGAGCGTCACGGACGACGTCCGGCTTGTTGCTGATGATCCCGTTCACGCCCTGCCCGGCGGCCTTGACCGCGTTGGCGGCGTCGTCGATGGTCCAGGTGAAGACCTCCAGCGGCCGGCCGTGCGGTCCCTTGACCTTGTGCACCGACGCCACGTATCCGGCGTCGATCGACTTGTACTGGGGGTTGATCTGATCGGCGAAGACCGCGTACTTGGGGAGTTCGGCGACGGCCGGCGTCCCGAGGAAGCCCGTCTTGATGTCGGAGCGCAGACTGTGGACCTTCTTCACCGAGTCGGCGTTGAAGCTCTGGACGATCAGCCGGTTCTTGACGTGGTCCCGGTCCAGCCAGCCCTCCGCGCGCAGCTCCTTGAGGGTCTGTCGCTCGATGCCGGGGTAGAGCTCGGGCGACTTCAGCTCCATCAGGAGCTTCTGGCCGTTGTCCTCGACCGCGTCCATGTAGTCCTCCAGCGTGGGGACGCGCTCACCGGCGAACTTCGGGCCGAACCAGCTGCCGGCGTCCAGCTGCTCGATCTCCTTGAGGGTGAAGTCGGAGACGTTCCAGGGGGCGCGGCCGGGGAAGACCTGTTCGACGTCGGTCGTCCGGGCGAGCGACGTGTCGTGCAGGATGACCAGCTCGCCGTCCTTGGTGCGCTGGACGTCGTTCTCCACCCACGTGAAGCCGAGGTCGGCCGCCGCGTCGACGGCGGCGAGGGTGTTCTCGGGCGCGTAGGCGGAGGCGCCCCGGTGGGCGACGGTCACCACTCTGCGGTGACCGTCGGCGGCCCGGGCGTCGGCGGCCTGGGCGCCGGCCGCGGGGAGCGTGGACGCGGCCAGGCCCATGAGCACACCGGCGACAGTGGCGACAGGACGGATACGCATACGGACTCCTAGTGACGACGTGAAGGCGGGCGCGTGCGGGGACCGGGGCCGGAACGGGCCGGCCCCGGGACGCCGGGTACACGGGCCGCGGCCCGGCCTCGGAGCGGCCGGGAGCGGAGCCGGGACCCCTGCGGGGAACGAGGTGGATTCGGGGTGGGACGCGCAGAGGGTCGCAGTTGGGGTGTACCGGAAGACAGGCGTCGGATGGACAGAAATTGAACGAGAAGTGTCCTGTGCCCCGTGTTTGAACGCCTCGGTCCCGTGATCTCCTCAAAAAGCACGCAACATACGCACGTGCCGGACCCGGCAGGAGGCGCGGAGTCCCGGCCTCCACGCCCGCAGACCGGGAAATCGTCGCGCTCGGCCCGGCTGGCCGGTTCCGGGCTTGCGCCCGCCGCGTCCCGGCCCCTCCCAGCCGCCTCCTGGCCGTGCTCAGCCGCGTCCCGGCCCCTCCCCGTCGTGCCCTGGACTCTCCCTGCCGCGTCCCGGCCCCTCCCCGACGCCGCCCGGGCCTGCCGCCCGGCGCCGCACCCCGCCGTCACCGCCTACAGAACCGCAGGTCGGAGCGTTTTCGAGCCGATTGTCAGTGGGGAGCCGTACCGTTGTTTCCATGCGGCCCGTTTCCAAGATCGAACGCACGGTGGCGCCCTTCGAGGTCGTCAGCCCCTACCAGCCCAACGGCGACCAGCCGACGGCCATCGCCGAGCTGGCGCAGCGCGTCAGCGGTGGCGAGAAAGACGTCGTCCTGCTCGGCGCCACCGGTACCGGCAAGTCCGCGACCACCGCGTGGATGATCGAGAAGCTGCAGCGCCCCACCCTCGTCATGGCGCCCAACAAGACCCTCGCGGCGCAGCTCGCCAACGAATTCCGCGAGCTCCTGCCCAACAACGCCGTCGAGTACTTCGTCTCGTACTACGACTACTACCAGCCCGAGGCGTACGTCCCGCAGTCGGACACCTACATCGAAAAGGACTCCTCGATCAACGAGGAGGTCGAGCGCCTGCGCCACTCCGCGACGAACTCCCTGCTCACGCGGCGTGACGTGATCGTCGTCGCCTCGGTCTCCTGCATCTACGGCCTGGGCACGCCCCAGGAGTACGTGGACCGCATGGTGCAGCTCAAGGTCGGCGACGAGATCGACCGCGACCAGCTGCTGCGCCGCTTCGTCGACATCCAGTACACCCGTAACGACATGGCCTTCACCCGCGGCACCTTCCGCGTCCGCGGCGACACCATCGAGATCTTCCCGGTCTACGAGGAGCTGGCCGTCCGCATCGAGATGTTCGGCGACGAGATCGAGGCGCTGTCCACGCTCCACCCGCTGACCGGCGAGGTCATCAGCGAGGACGAGCACCTCTACGTCTTCCCGGCCAGCCACTACGTCGCGGGCCCCGAGCGCATGGAGAAGGCCATCGCCGGCATCGAGGCGGAGCTCGCCGAGAGCCTCGCGACGATGGAGAAGCAGGGCAAGCACCTGGAGGCCCAGCGGCTGCGGATGCGCACGACCTACGACATCGAGATGATGCGCCAGGTCGGCTCCTGCTCCGGCATCGAGAACTACTCGATGCACATGGACGACCGCGCCCCCGGCACCGCGCCCAACACCCTCCTGGACTACTTCCCGGACGACTTCCTCCTGGTCATCGACGAGTCGCACGTCACCGTCCCGCAGATCGGCGCGATGTACGAGGGCGACGCCTCCCGCAAGCGCACCCTGGTCGAGCACGGCTTCCGGCTGCCGTCCGCCCTGGACAACCGGCCGCTGAAGTGGGAGGAGTTCCTGGAGCGCGTCGGCCAGACGGTCTACCTGTCCGCGACGCCCGGCTCGTACGAGCTCTCGCGCTCCGACGGCTACGTGGAGCAGATCATCCGTCCGACGGGCCTGGTCGACCCCGAGGTGATCGTCAAGTCCACCGAGGGCCAGATCGACGACCTGGTGCACGAGATCCGTACGCGTACGGAGAAGGACGAACGCGTCCTGGTCACCACCCTCACCAAGAAGATGGCCGAGGACCTCACGGACTACTTCGTGGAGCTCGGCATCCAGGTCCGCTACCTGCACAGCGACGTGGACACCCTGCGCCGCGTGGAGCTGCTGCGGGAGCTGCGGGCCGGCGAGTACGACGTCCTGGTCGGCATCAACCTGCTGCGGGAGGGCCTCGACCTGCCCGAGGTGTCGCTGGTGGCGATCCTGGACGCCGACAAGGAGGGCTTCCTCCGGTCGGGCACCTCCCTGATCCAGACCATCGGCCGGGCCGCCCGTAACGTCTCGGGCCAGGTCCACATGTACGCGGACAAGATCACTCCGGCGATGCGCCGGGCCATCGACGAGACCAACCGCCGCCGGGAGAAGCAGCTCGCGTACAACAAGGAGAAGGGCATCGACCCGCAGCCCCTCCGCAAGAAGATCGGCGACATCGTCGCGACGCTCGCGCGCGAGGAGATCGACACCCAGGAGCTGCTGGGCACGGGCTATCGCAAGGCGGCCGACGGCAAGGACGCCAAGGGCAAGGCGCCGGTGCCCGCGCTGGGCGGGAAGGCCGCCAAGGGCAAGGGCACGAAGGGCGCCACGCCCACCGACCGGCCCGCCGCGGAACTGGCCGAACTCATCGAGGAGATGACCGACCGGATGCGGGCCGCGGCCGCGGAGCTGCAGTTCGAGGTGGCCGCCCGGCTGCGCGACGAGGTGGGAGAGCTGAAGAAGGAACTGCGGCAGATGAAGGAGGCCGGACTGCGCTGAGGTGCGCCCGCGAGGCGCGCGCCCGGGAGGGGTGCAAGGGGGCGTCGGCGGCCGGTGGCGGGGCCGTGGGGCGAGCTGCCCAGGCCTGGGGCGGCGGATGGTCGGTGGCCGGCGCCGGGGCGTTGGCGGCCGGGTGCCGGCGGCCGGCGGCCGGGCGTGGGGTGAGCTGACCTGGCCCGGAGCGGTGGTGGACGGTCGGCGGTCGGCAGCCGGGCGTCGGAGCCAGGCGTCGGCAGTCGGCGGCCCGACGCGGGTGTCGCCGCCCCGGCTGGGGCGGCGATGGACCGCCGGGGAGATGGGCTGTCCTGGGCTTGGCGGGCATGGACTTGGGGGTGTCAGGGTGGAGACGGGCTTGGCAGTGTCGGGGCGGTGATGGGCTCGGCGGTGTTGCGCGGGTTGGGCTCGGCGGCCGGGGCCGGGCTGGGGTTGGGCCGGATACGTGGGGGTGGGATGCGTCGGTGGGCGGTGGTGGGGCACGTCGCCGTTCCGCGCCAGGTGGGGCCTTCCCGTACTCCGTACGGACCCGTACCGCGCACGGCGTGGCTGTGTTGCAGGAACGCCACAAAGCGCGGGGCGGGTACGTGGCGGGGGCAGGGCGTGCATAGGGTCGGTGACAGGCCGTCGGGGAGGCGGCAACGGGGAGAACAGAGCGAGAGGGGACGGCACGTGTCGGTCAACTTGTCCAAGGGGCAGGGCATCAGCCTGGCGAAGTCCGACGGTGGGACGCTGACGGCGGTGCGGATGGGGCTGGGCTGGCGCTCGGCGCCGCGCCGCGGCCTGTTCGGGTCCCGCACCCGGGAGATCGATCTCGACGCCTCGGCGGTGCTGTTCGCCGACAAGCAGCCGATGGACGTCGTCTTCTTCCAGCACCTGGTCAGCGACGACGGCTCGGTGCGGCACACCGGCGACAACGTGGTCGGCGGCGCGGGCCAGGGCGGCGACGACGAGGCGATCCTCGTCGACCTGTCGCGGGTGCCGGTGCACATCGACCAGATCGTCTTCACCGTGAACTCCTTCACCGGCCAGACCTTCGCCGAGGTGCAGGACGCGTTCTGCCGCCTGGTCGACGAGACCACCGGCCAGGAGCTGGCCCGCTACACCCTCACCGGTGGCGGCGACTACACCGCGCAGATCATGAGCAAGGTGCACCGTTCCGGCAACGGCTGGCAGATGACCGCGATCGGCGAACCGTCCAACGGCCGTACGTTCAAGGACGTGGTCCCGGCGATACTGCCGTACCTGTAAGCACGCACCGGCCCCGTCGGTGAGCACGGGGCGCACGACACTTCGGGGGAACGACGATGACGGCCGAGCTTGTCCGCGGGCAGAACCACCCACTGGACCGGACCCGTTTGGAGATCAGGATCGCGGCGGGCGGGCCCGTCGTCACGGGGGTGACGCTCGCCGACGAACAGGGCAGCCTCACGGGCGTCGAGGCGGTCGCCCACCCGGGCGCGCCGCGCCGTGGCGGCGTCGAGGTGCCCCGGCAGGCAGCCGCCGAGCACCGGATCGCGGTGGATCTGGACGCCCTGCCCGCCACCGTGCACCGGGCCGGCGTGCTGCTCGCGCTGCCCGTCGGCATCGGCGGCCCGGCGGCCTTCGGAGCCGCGGCGGCGCCGTTCGTCGCCGTCACCGGCCTCGACGGTACGGAGATCGCCAGTTTCACGCTCACCGGCCTCGATACCGAAACCGCCGTCGTAGCGGTGGAGTTGTACCGCAGGCAGGGCGCCTGGAAGGTGCGGGCCGTGGGGCAGGGGTACGCGGGCGGGCTCGCGGCGCTGCTCCAGGACCAGGGACTGCCGCAGGCCGCCGAGCTGGCCGCGGAGATACAGGAGGCGGTACGCAGCGGCCACGCGCGCTCCGTACCGGCCCCCACCGCGACGAGCGCCCGAGGGGCCGGGAACAGCCACGCGGCGGACCGTCACGCGGCGGACAGTCACGCGGCAAGCAGTCATGCCGCGAGCAGCCATGTCGCGGGTACCGGCCCCACCCCGTCAGCCGAGCGGGCCCCGACACCGGACGACGCCCAGCCGAAGCCGCACACCCCCACCGACGGCACCCCCACCAACGGCACCCCCACCAACGGGGTCCCCACCAACGGGGTCCCCGCGAACGGCATCCCCACCAACGGCACCCCCGCCGACGGCGGCCCCATCGACTACCGGCACCCGAAACGCCGCACCTCCACCCCGCAGCCCCACCGGGACGCCGCCCCCGCGCCGTCCGAGTCTTCAGAGACGCCGACGCCCGCCCCCGCCCCCGCGCCCACCCCCGCGCAGGCCGGCCCGGTGGCCGGTGACGCCGCGGGCCGGACCATGGAGGAGCGGCTCTACAACCAGGTCTGGAGCATGTTCGAGGACCTGGCGCGGACGGTCGCCGCCTACCGCAGCGCCATGGACTTCGCCCAGTCCCGTCTGGCGAAGGAACTGGACGCCGTCAACGCCGACCCCCGTAACCGACTCGGGGC
This sequence comes from Streptomyces sp. NPDC059788, assembly GCF_042732265.1. Lineage (NCBI taxonomy): Bacteria > Bacillati > Actinomycetota > Actinomycetes > Kitasatosporales > Streptomycetaceae > Streptomyces > Streptomyces sp. NPDC059788. Next base: position 150,891 of record NZ_JBHWHY010000016.1, read on the forward strand.
CGCCGCGGACGCCGCGCGTGCCGCCGCCCACGACAAGCACGCCCGCCTCGCCGCCCAGGCCCGCGAGGTGCTCGACCGGGACCTCGCCCAGCTCACCGCCGAGGCCGAGGTCGTCGAGCCCGCCCTGCCCCCGGCCCTCGCCTCCTGGAGCAGCCCCGTCTGGCAGGGCTACCGGGCGCCGGAGGAGTACCCGACAGCGGTACGACTGGGTGACCTGCGCCTGCCGGAGTGCCCTGACCTGCGCATTCCCATGCTCGTGCGGCTGCCGATGGACCGTGGCCTGTGGATCGACAGCGGACGGCCCGAGGCGTTCGGCGGCGCCGGAGCCCCGGACGACGCGTTCGCGAGCGACTTCGGGCCGGCGGACCTGGCCGGCGGACCGGGCGGCGGCGAGCCGCTCGACGAGGCCGGGATACGGCGCCGGGCGCTGGACACCGCCGTCACGCTGGCCGCCCGCCTGCTCGCCGCCCACCCGGTCGGCGAACTGACCGTCCAGGTCATCGACCCGGCCGGCTCGGCGGCGCCCGCGCTGGCACCGCTGCTGGAGACGGGCGCCCTGCGCGAGCCCCCGGCCGCCGGAGCGCAGGGCGTGACCGCGGTCCTCGGCGAACTGACCCGGCGCGTGGACCTCGTACAGATGGCCGTCCGCAACCGGGCGGCGGAGGCACTGCCGCCCGACCTGGACACCGCCGAGCAGCTGCTGATCGTCCACGACTTCCCGCACGGCTTCGACGACCGCGCCGTCAACCAGCTCCGCTACCTGGCGGACGAGGGCCCGTCGGTCGGTGTGCACCTGCTGATGGTCGCGGACCGGGCGGAGGCGCGGGAGTACGGCCCGGTGCTGGACCCGCTGTGGCGTTCGCTGCTGCGCATCACGCCGGTGCCGGACGCCCACCTCGCCGACCCCTGGGTCGGGCACGCCTGGACGTACGAGCCGGCGCGTGTGCCGGACGGCAGCCAGGTGCTGCGCCAGGTCCTGGGCGACGTGGCCGAGGCCCGCCGGTCGCTTGGGTCAACCCGTATCCAAGAGCGTTGAGCATCCTCCAGATCAAGCCTCTGACCAGCACACTTATCTAACTCTTTACTATTCATTGCCTTTCCTTTACTCTCATGGTGCGGAGGGGAGTATTCCTGCGCGACGTACCCGTCATCACGGATCGCACCACTGACGAGATCCCGGGGCGTCGGCCCATCTCGGGGAGCGCGGCATCGGCGCTCTCGGGTGGAAGAGACCTCCGGCAGCGACGACGCTGTTAGTGCCGTACGACTCTGCCGGAGGAGCAGTGGACGTTTCCCTGACCCTGTGGGTGCTGACCATCGTCGGTCTGTGCGCCCTGATCGCCGCCGATTTCTTCATCGGCGGTCGCAAACCGCACGAGGTCTCCGTCAAGGAGGCCGGCGTCTGGACCGCCGTCTGGATCGCCCTCGCCGCGCTCTTCGGGCTCGGCCTGCTGCTCTTCGGCGGCGGGCAGCCGGCCGGCGAGTTCTTCGCGGGCTTCATCACCGAGAAGTCGCTGAGCGTCGACAACCTCTTCGTATTCGTCCTGATCATGGCGAAGTTCGCGGTGCCGGCCGTCTACCAGCAGCGGGTGCTGATGGTGGGTGTGCTGATAGCGCTCGTGCTCCGCGCCGGGTTCATCGGCGCGGGCGCCGCGATCATCGCCAACTTCTCGTGGATCTTCTACATCTTCGGCGCGTTCCTCATCTGGACGGCCTGGAAGCTCATCCAGGAGGCGCGCTCCGGGGAGCAGGACGAGGAGTTCGAGGAGAACCGGTTCCTGAAGCTGGTCGAGCGGCGGTTCCCGTCGACCGACCGGTACCACGGCACCAAGCTGTTCATCGTCGAGAACGGCCGGCGCCTGATGACGCCGATGCTGGTCGTGATGCTGGCGATCGGCACCACCGACGTGCTGTTCGCGCTGGACTCGATCCCCGCGATCTTCGGCCTCACCCAGGACCCGTACATCGTCTTCACCGCCAACGCCTTCGCCCTGATGGGTCTGCGGCAGCTGTACTTCCTCATCGGCGGCCTGCTGAAGAAGCTGGTGCACCTCTCGTACGGCCTGTCGGTCATCCTCGGGTTCATCGGCGTGAAGCTGGTGCTGCACGCCCTGCACGAGTCGGGCGTGAGCGTCCCGGAGATCAGCATCCCGGTCTCGCTCGGCGTCATCTGCGCCGTCCTCGTCGTCACGACGATCACGAGCCTGCGGGCCTCGAAGAAGCAGGCCCGAGCGGAGGAGGCGGCTGCCGGGGCCGGGGAAGATGCCAAAGACGCCATGAAGACGCGGTAGACGCCCGAAGACCGTACGGACGGGCGGCGGACGCGCCACGGCGTGTGAGGAGAGGCCCCGCGGGCACACCGCGGGGCCTCTCCCGTCGGCGTAGGGCATATGCGTTCGTCACTTGTGTTCCGCGAGCTTCGCCGTGCCCTTACAGTGCACGCAACAATTCCCGCGCGCCCGGACCGAACCGGACCGAACCAGACTGAACCGAACCGGACCGAGACCGATGTCCTACGAACCGGTCAGAGATCGACATCCTCCGGACCGGACCGAGGCCGACGACCCACGTCCCACGGGGCCATGTCCCACGGGTCCAAGTCCGACCCACCGGGCACGTCCGTGTCCGTCCCGGCGCGCACCGTCCCGAGGGGGGACCATGCGTCATCACAGCAAGGCGGCCGCCGCCGCGGCACTCGCGATAGCCACGGCGGCCGGGGGGCTCGTCATGGCGGCACCCGCGTCCGCGGCCGGGTCCGTACACCTGACGAAGATCTACTACAACAGCCCCGGCAGCGACAACCGCTCCAACGCCAGCCTGAACGCCGAGTGGGTGCAGATCAAGAACTCCACCTCGCGCAGCGTCAGCCTCAAGGGCTGGAAGCTCACCGACACCTCCCGCCACACGTACACCTTCGGTACGTACAGCCTGGGCGCGGGGAAGACCGTGACCGTGCACACCGGCCGGGGGCGCGACACCGCGGCCCACCGCTACCAGAACCGCCGTGCCTACGTGTGGAACAACACCAAGGACACCGCGACCCTCAAGAAGCCATCCGGCGCGCGCGTCGACAGCTGCAGCTACAACAACGCGCGCCGGTCCTACGTGAACTGCTGACGGCCGCCCGCCCCGGCCGGACCGCCCACTCCGGCCGGGGCGCTCACCCGGCCGGGGCCCTCCGCTCCGATCGGACCGCCCGTCCTCGTCGTCACCAGCCGCGTTCGCGCCACTCGGCGAGGTGCGGGCGCTCCGCGCCGAGCGTGGTGTCCGAGCCGTGCCCCGGGTAGACCCAGGTCTCGTCGGGCAGCCGGTCGAAGAGCTTGGCCGACACGTCGTCCAGGAGGCTGGTGAACCGCTCCGGATCGTCCCACGTGTTCCCGATGCCGCCCGGGAAGAGGCAGTCGCCGGTGAAGACGTGCGGGTGCCCGTGCGGGTCGTCGTAGACCAGGGCGATGCTGCCCGGCGTGTGGCCCGCCAGGTGGCGGGCGGTCAGCTCGACCCGGCCGACGGTGATGGTGTCGCCGTCCTCGACGGGCACGTCGGTCGGTACGGGGATGCCCTCGGTGTCGTACCGGCCCGCGTACGTACGGGCGCCCGTCGCGTCGGTGATCTCGCGCAGCGCGCCCCAGTGGTCCCCGTGCTGATGGGTGGTCACCACGGAGGCGATGCCGCTGTCGCCGATCAGGTTGAGGAGGGTGTGCGGCTCGGCGGCGGCGTCGATCAGCAGCTGTTCGCCGGTCGCGCGGCAGCGCAGCAGGTAGGCGTTGTTGTCCATCGGGCCGACCGCGACCTTGGAGATCATCAGGTCGGCCAACTCGTGCACGTCGGCCGGTCCGCCGACCTTCACTGCTCCCGTGTAGCTCATGGGACCACCCTAAAGCGGGGGGACGGCCGGAAGAGGGCCGCCCCGGGTGTCGAGTCGGGTGCCTTTGCCCCGGCCGGTGAGCCAGCCGACCAGTTCGGTCGGTGCCCCGGACACCACCAGGTGCGGGGCGTCCCCGACGTCCTCCGTGACCGCGCCCGTGTGCTCCGTACGGCCGGTGCGCCACCGCCGCCCGTCGGGGGTGCGCAGTTCGATGGCCGGTACGTCGACGTGCCCCGCGAACTTCTTGCCCGTCAGGAAGTCCAGTTCGGCGTCGACGAAAGAGGTCGGCAACTGCTCGATGCCGTAGCCGACGCCCAGGTCGACACGGTGCAGCTCGACCTCGGTCAGCCGGCGGAACAGCAGCCGGGCGGCGCGTTCCGTCACGCCGTTGCGCATCTCCAGCTCGTACTGGTGGCGGTCGGGCGGCAGCGCCGCCGCTGCCGCGTCGAAGCGGTCGGCGCTGGAGCGCAGGTCGTCCAGGTGCACCGCGAGCGGCCGGTCGGCGCCGTCGGCGATGTCGGCCGCGCGGGCCTCGGCACTCGCGTACATGGGGGTGCGGACGCCGGTACGCGCCCAGGTCAGCAGGTTGACCAGGGCATCGGCGTTGCGTGCCACGTGGGCCAGCAGATGGCCGCGGGTCCAGTCGGGCAGCAGAGACGGTTCTCCTACCGCCTCGTCGTCCAACTTGCTCACGGAGACAAGCAGTCGATCGGTTGCTTCGCGGACAAAGACGGCGTCTTGCGCGAAACCCGGCGCGGGGTCGGGCACGTTGTCGGTCATGGTCCGAAGCTAGCGCCGCGGTGCCTTTCGTGGGAGTCGGCCTGCACAGATCCGGGCGTACGCGGGCGGCGTGCCAGGCGTGCCAGGCGTGTCCGGCCTGCCCGGCACGGAGCGGGGGAGCGACAGCAGGCCCCCACCGCCCCCGGGGGACCTCCCCGCCGTCCCTCCGCTCACCTCACCACCCCTCCGCTCACCCCGCCATCTCGTCAGGCGCCCCGAACCACCGCCGCAGCGCGTCGTCCAGGGCGCCGAGTCCGTCTTCCGTACGGGTGGCGGTGTCCGCCCCGGCCGTACGGGACGCGGTCATCGTCCCGGCCATCCCGCCGGCAGTACCGGCCACCCCACCCCCGGCGCCGGAAGCCGCGCCCTCTGTGCCTCCGGCACCGGAAGCCGCGCCCTCTGTGCCTCCGGCACCGGAAGCCGCATCCTCTGTCGCCCCGGCACCGGAAGCCGCCGCCTCCCCACCTCGGCCGGCCTCCGCGTCGGCGGCCCAGGCCGTGATCCCGTCCGGCCGTACCAGCAGCCCGGCCAGCTCCGGCCGGTCCGGGCAGCGGGCCGTCACCACGCGCAGCCGCCCCTCGTACCCGGTGGCGTACTCCGCGGCCCGCGCGGCCAGTTCCGGTTCTTCGGTGAGGACGAGCAGCAGCCCCCGCCCGTCCTCCAGGCGGGCGGCGAGCCTGTCGCCGTCGGCCAGTTCCAGGTCGGGGGCGCTGCGGCCGGTCAGCGGGTGGTCGCCGGGCAGGTCGTAGCCCTGCCACACGCCGGAGATCTTCTTGACGAAGTAGGTGGTGCCGGTGACGGTGCCGATCAGGTCGCGGACCACCTCGCGCAGCGCGCGGGCGTGCGGCTCCGGCCGCATCATCGCGATCTGGGCGCGGGTCCACTCCAGCACCCACGCGCCGATCGGGTGCCGCTCGGCGGTGTAGGTGTCCAGCAGCCCTTCCGGGGCGTGGCCGTGGATCGTCGCGGCCAGCTTCCAGCCCAGGTTCATCGCGTCCCCGACGCCCAGGTTCAGTCCCTGGCCGCCGAACGGCGAGTGCACGTGCGCCGCGTCGCCGGCCAGCAGGACGCGCCCGGAGCGGTAGTCGGGGACCTGGCGGGCGTTGTCGGTGAAGCGGGTGGCGGTGAGCACCTTGGTGATCGTGACGTCGGTCCCCGAGGTCCTGCGCAGGCTGGTCTGCAACTCCTCCAGGGTGATGGGGGCGTCGCGGTCCGCGGGCGGGCCGTCGAACTCGACGGTGAGGATGCGGCCGGGCACCGGGCCGTGGGCGTAGATCCCGGTCGCGGTCTCGTTCCAGCCCACGCCGAGCTTCTCGGACCCGGTCAGCTCCACCATCGCCTGGTGGCCGGTGATCTCCGGGGCGGTGCCGGGGAAAGGGAACCCCGCGAGCCGACGGGCCGTACTGCGACCGCCGTCGCAGCCGACCAGCCAGTCGGCCCGGAGTGTCTCTCCGCCGGTCTCCCCGCCCGCCTCTCCATCCGTGTGGCCGTCTTGGCGTGTGCCCGCGTCGTCGGCCCCCGCGACCGGGCGCAGGTGCACCGTCACGCCGTCGTCCGCCGCATCGAAGCCGGTCAGTTCCACTCCGCGGCGCACCAGGACGCCGAGTTCGGCGGCGCGCTCGGCGAGCAGCCGTTCCAGTGCCAGCTGCGGAACCAGCCCGACGTCACCGGCCGGTCCGGCGTCGTGGAAGCCGGCGTCGGACGTGTCCAGTAGCTCGGCGGGCAGCATGATGCCCCCGAAGTGCCCGGCGAACTTCGGCGCCGCTCGTAAGGACGTGGCCCCGGCCGCCTGCCGCTGCCGCATGAAGGAGCTGAAGCGGCCGAGCGCCTCCTTCTGGACCTCGGCGAGCGCGGGCAGCAGCCCGCGGCGGTAGAAGGCCTCCGCGCTGGGCGTGTTGATGGCCCCCGCCTTGATCGTCTCGTCCGGTGCGGTCAGCCGCTCCAGGACGACGACGCGCACCCCGCGCAGGGCGAGTTCGCAGGCGAGCATCAGTCCTACGGGCCCGGCGCCCGCGATCACCACGTCCGGGCGGGGGGCCGTGTGGTTCGTGCTGTCGGTCGTCTTCGTACCCATGCGGCAAAGTGTAGTAACTAAAAATTTGTCTCGGCTAAAATTTTGGTCATGGCTGACGGTGCGGAGAAGAGCGGGCGGCGAGGCGGACCGCGGACGGCGGCAGACGGCGGCGGGCTCTCGCTGCGCGAGCTCAAGAAGATCCGGACCCGCGAACGGATCTCCGGCGAAGCGACCCGGCTGTTCGTCGAGCGCGGTTTCGACCATGTCACGGTCGCCGAGGTCGCCCGAGCCGCCGAGGTCTCGACGATGACGGTCTTCAACTACTTCCCCCGCAAGGAGGACCTCTTCCTCGACCGCGTCCCCGAGATCGTGGAGCTGGTGACGCGCGCCGTACGGGAGCGGGGCGAGGGGTGCTCGCCGCTGGAGGCGCTGCAGGGCCTCGCACTCGACCTGCTGGAGCGGCGGCACCCGCTCGCCGGGGTGGGGGAGTGGGTCGGCTACTGGTGGCGGGTGCTGGTGGAGTCGCCGGCGTTGATGGCGCGCGGGCGTGAGGCGCTGGAGGAGTTCGAGGGCACGCTCGCCGGACTGTTCGCGGAGGCCGAGGGTGCCGGGCCGGACGCGTACGGGCCGAGGCTGGCCGCGGCGCTGACCGTGGCCGGGTACCGCTCCGTGTACGCGACGGTCGTCCGGCGGCAGCTCGCGGGCGTCCCGGTCGAGGAGATCGCCGCGGAAGAGGGGGAGCTGCTGCGGCACACGTTCGAGGTGCTGTCACGGGTGGTGCGGACGGGACCGCCGGCGCCCGGGGCCTGAACACCGTACGGCCACCCCGGCCTCGCGCCACCGCACGCCCCCCGGCCCCACGGCGGCATCCCCCGCTCCCCGCTCCCCCCGGGCACCCCCCAGAAATTCGAACAGCGCCCGCCCCGGCCGTGACTTCGGACACCTTCGCCCCGATGCCGGATTTCCGCCGCGGCGGCCCCGGTGCCGGAGGGAACCGGGACCGCCGGACGGGCGTGGGTGAAGGGGGATACGGCCTGTCGATGATCGCGAGGAAGAGAGGCGGGCCGCCGCGCGTTGACACCGAACGGCTACACGTTCGGGTGAAGCGCTCCGGCAGACCCCGTAATTCGAATGCGCGTGCTATAGGCTCGTGTGTGGCATCAATAAGACATCGCCGCGGCGGCCCCCATACCCTGGGGCGGGGGCTCCGCTCAGCCTCCGTGCCCACCGGCTCGGCGCCCGGACGACCGGGCCGCCCCGCCGCTTTCGTCGAACGGGCCGCCGGCTGAGCCGCGGCCTCCCGCCCCTCTCCAGAAAGGTGCCGACCGGCGTGGCCGACCGTCTCATCGTCCGTGGCGCTCGCGAGCACAACCTGCGCAACGTCTCGCTCGACCTCCCCCGGGACTCCCTCATCGTCTTCACGGGGCTCTCCGGGTCGGGCAAGTCCTCGCTCGCCTTCGACACGATCTTCGCCGAGGGGCAGCGCCGCTATGTCGAGTCGCTCTCCTCCTATGCCCGGCAGTTCCTCGGGCAGATGGACAAGCCCGATGTGGACTTCATCGAGGGCCTGTCCCCCGCGGTCTCGATCGATCAGAAGTCGACCTCGCGCAACCCGCGCTCCACGGTCGGCACGATCACCGAGGTCTACGACTACCTCCGTCTGCTGTTCGCCCGTATCGGCAAGCCGCACTGTCCCGAGTGCGGCGACCCGATCGCCCGGCAGTCGCCGCAGGCCATCGTCGACAAGGTCCTGGAGCTGCCCGAGGGCAGCCGCTTCCAGGTGCTGGCCCCGCTCGCGCGCGAGCGCAAGGGCGAGTTCGTCGACCTCTTCTCCGACCTGCAGACCAAGGGCTACAGCCGCGCCCGCGTCGACGGGGAGACGATCCAGCTCTCCGACCCGCCGAAGCTCAAGAAGCAGGAGAAGCACACGATCGAGGTGGTCGTCGACCGCCTGACCGTCAAGGACAGTGCCAAGCGGCGGCTGACCGACTCCGTCGAGACCGCGCTCGGCCTGTCCGGCGGCATGGTCATCCTCGACTTCGTCGATCTCGACGAGGACGACCCGCAGCGCGAGCGGATGTATTCCGAGCACCTGTACTGCCCGCGCGACGACCTGTCGTTCGAGGAGCTGGAGCCGCGCTCCTTCTCCTTCAACTCGCCCTTCGGCGCCTGCCCCGACTGCACCGGCATCGGTACGCGCATGGAGGTCGACCCGGACCTGATCATCCCGGACGAGGAGAAGTCCCTCGACGAGGGCGCCGTCCACCCCTGGTCGCACGGCCACACCAAGGAGTACTTCGGCCGGCTGGTCGGCGCGCTCGCCGACGCCCTCGGATTCCGTACGGACATCCCCTGGGCCGGGCTGCCGCAGCGCGCCAAGAAGGCCGTCCTGAACGGCCACCGCACCCAGATCGACGTGCGCTACCGCAACCGCTACGGCCGCGAGCGCTCGTACACCACCGCGTTCGAGGGCGCCGTGCCGTTCGTCAAGCGGCGCCACCAGGAGGCGGAGAGCGACAGCAGCCGCGAGCGCTTCGAGGGCTACATGCGCGAGGTGCCCTGCCCGACCTGTGAGGGCACCCGGCTCAAGCCGATCGTCCTCGCGGTCACGGTCAAGGGCCGCTCGATCGCCGAGGTCTCGGCCATGTCGATCAGCGACTGCGCCGACTTCCTGCGCGAGATGAAGCTCGACGCCCGCGAGAAGAAGATCGCCGAGCGGGTCCTCAAGGAGGTCAACGAGCGGCTGAAGTTCCTCGTCGACGTCGGCCTGGACTACCTCTCGCTCAACCGCGCCGCGGGCACCCTCTCCGGCGGCGAGGCGCAGCGCATCCGGCTCGCCACCCAGATCGGCTCCGGCCTGGTGGGCGTGCTGTACGTGCTCGACGAGCCGTCCATCGGCCTGCACCAGCGCGACAACCACCGCCTCATCGAGACCCTGGTGCGCCTGCGCGACATGGGCAACACGCTCATCGTCGTCGAGCACGACGAGGACACGATCAAGGTCGCCGACTGGGTCGTGGACATCGGCCCGGGCGCCGGCGAGCACGGCGGCAAGGTCGTGCACAGCGGCCCGATGAAGGAGCTGCTGGCGAACAAGGAGTCGGTCACCGGGCAGTACCTGTCCGGCCGCAAGGCCATCGTCACCCCCGAGGTGCGGCGGCCCACCGACCCGAAGCGGCAGCTGACGGTGCACGGCGCGAAGGAGAACAACCTCCGCGACATCACCGTCTCCTTCCCGCTCGGCGTGCTCACCGCGGTCACCGGCGTCTCCGGCTCCGGCAAGTCCACGCTCGTCAACGACATCCTCTACACCCACCTGGCGCGCGAGCTGAACGGCGCCAAGTCGGTACCGGGCCGCCATGTGCGGGTCGCCGGCGACGACCTGGTGGACAAGGTCGTGCACGTCGACCAGTCGCCCATCGGCCGTACGCCGCGCTCCAACCCCGCGACGTACACCGGCGTCTTCGACAACATCCGCAAGCTGTTCGCGGAGACGATGGAGGCCAAGGTCCGCGGTTACCTCCCCGGGCGCTTCTCCTTCAACGTCAAGGGCGGCCGCTGCGAGAACTGCGCGGGCGACGGCACGATCAAGATCGAGATGAACTTCCTGCCGGACGTGTACGTGCCCTGCGAGGTCTGCCACGGCGCGCGCTACAACCGGGAGACCCTGGAGGTCCACTACAAGGGCAAGTCCATCGCCGAGGTGCTGGACATGCCGATCGAGGAGGCGCTGAACTTCTTCGAGGCCGTACCGGCCATCGCCCGGCACCTGAAGACCCTCCACGAGGTGGGCCTGGGCTACGTCCGGCTCGGGCAGTCCGCGCCGACGCTGTCCGGCGGCGAGGCGCAGCGCGTCAAGCTCGCCTCCGAGCTGCAGAAGCGCTCCACCGGCCGGACGGTCTACGTCCTCGACGAGCCGACCACCGGTCTGCACTTCGACGACATCAGCAAGCTGATCAAGGTGCTGTCCGGCCTGGTCGACAAGGGCAACTCGGTCATCGTCATCGAGCACAACCTCGACGTGATCAAGACCGCGGACTGGATCGTGGACATGGGCCCCGAGGGCGGCAACGGCGGCGGGCTCGTCGTCGCCGAGGGCACGCCGGAGGAGGTCGCGGCGGTCCCCGCCAGCCACACCGGCAAGTTCCTGCGCGACATCCTGGGCGACCGGGTCAGCGACGCGGGGCCGGCCACGGCCGGCGGGGCGAAGAAGCGCGCGGCGAGGAAGACCGTCGCCGCGGCGAAGGCCCCGGCCAAGAAGACCGTCTCCGCGAAGACGGCCACGAAGGCGTCCGCGACGAAGGCGACGGCCAAGAAGACGGCCGCCAAGCCCGCGGCCGCCAAGAAGACGGCGAAGACGGCCGTCAAGAAGACGGCTGCCAAGAAGGCGACCCGGGCCCGCCAGGGCTGAGGGGCACGGCCGTCGGCCCCGCCGCGCCGGGCCCGACGGCCGTCTCCGCCGCAGAACGGGCCGTCATCCACTCGCAGGAGTGGGTGACGGCCCGTTCGCGTGCCGCGGGCCGGGCCCTCGTTCGCGTGCCGCACGGCCCGCTCCCCGTTCGGCGTGCTGCGCGGGTCCGCCCCTATTCGCGCGCGGCCCGCCCCCCGTCCGCGTGCGGCCCGCCCCCGTTCGCGCCAGCGCGCCCCGCCCCGCCCCCTCAGCGCGCCGTCACTCCGGCCCCACCAGCTCCGTCGCGTACGGCGGCTCCGCGCCGGGCCGCGAGCAGGTCAGCGCGGCCGCGCGGGCCGCGAAGGCGAGGATGTCGTGCCAGGCCCCGGGGGAGAGGGCGGCGAGCGCGTCGGGCGACAGGGCGCCGTGCGCGTCGAGGCGGTGCAGCAGCGCCGCGTTGACCGTGTCGCCCGCGCCGATCGTGTCGGCGACCTCGACCCGCTCGCCGGGCACCGCGATCTCGTCCCCGCCCGGCGTCAGCACGGACAGCCCGTCGCCGCCGCGCGTCAGCACGACCGCCGCCGGTCCGGCCGTCAGCCAGTCCTTCACCGCGGCCGCGGTGCCCTGGGTGCCGGCCAGCCAGTCGGCGTCCTCCTCGGAGAGCTTCAGCAGCGTGACGTGCGGCAGCCAGGAGCGGAAGCGGGCGCGGTAGGCGTCCGCGTCCGCGATCAGCCCGGCGCGGATGTTGGGGTCGAGCGCCGTGAAGATCCCGCGCTGCGCGCAGCGGCGCATCAGGGCCTCGTACGCGCTCGCACCCGGCTCCAGGACCAGCGAGCAGGTGCCGAACGACACCGCCCGAGCCCCGGCGGGCAGTTCGGCCGGCAGGGTGAACAGCCGGTCGGCGGTGCCGTCGGCGTAGAAGCCGTACCCGGCCGAGCCGTCCGGGCTGATGTCCGCGACGGCCAGGGTGGTGGGCTCCGTGCCGCGCTGGACGAGCGAGACGTCCACGCCGTCCGCCCGCAGGCCGCGCAGCAGTTCCTCCCCGAACGTGTCGGTGGACACGCGCGAGCAGAACGCGGCCGGCGAGCCCAGCCGCCCCAGGGCGAGGGCGGTGTTGTACGGGCCGCCGCCCCGGCGCGGCAGCAGCGCGGGCAACGGACCGTCCCCGGACGGCGATTGCGAGCTGGGCACGAGGTCGATCAGGGCCTCGCCGGCGACGACGATCACGTGAGTCCTGGCCTTTCTGGGGGAGGGGAGGCGGGCGGGTCAGCGTCCGGCGCCGGTGCAGCCGCAGGAGTCGCGGTGCACATAGGTGCAGGGCAGCCGGAGGGTGCGCGGCGGGCGGTCCGGGTCCTCCAGCCGCTCCAGGAGCAGCCGGACCGCGGTGGCCCCGATCTCCTTGCTGGGCTGGGAGATCGCCGTCAGGCGCGGGGCGAAGAGGTCGGCCCAGGAGAAGTCGTCGAAGCAGGCCAGGGCGATGTCGCGGGGGACGTCCAGGCCCAGGTCGCGCAGGGCGCGCAGGGTGCCGATGGTCATCGCGTTGTTGGCGGTGATGATCGCGGTGGGCGGTTCGGGGGCGGCGAGCAGGTGCCGGGTGGCGTCCTGGGCGCCCTCCGCCTCGGAGTTGCCGCCCGCCAGCAGTTCGGGGGCGAACGGCAGGCCGCGGGCGCGCAGGCCCTCGCGGTAGCCCTGGACGCGCTCGGTGGTGGTGCTCAGTCCGGGCAGTCCGGCGACCAGCCCGATGCGGGTGTGGCCCAGGTCGGCGAGGTGCTCGACGAGTTGGCGTACGGGGGTGGTGTTCTCGGCGCAGACCTGGTCGTACGTGTCGCCGACGAGCCGGTCGAGGAAGACGGCCGGGACCTGGCGCCGGGTGAGGTAGTCGACCATGCCGGCGGGTTCGGCCGACGGCGCGAGGATCATGCCGTCCACCCGGCGCTCGTGCAGCAGCCGGACGACCTTCTGCTCGTGCTGCGGGTCGTCGTGCGGGTCGGCGAGCAGCAGGCTGTAGCCGGCCTCCAGGGCGCCGGCCTCGACGCCCTGGAGGATCTCGGTGAAGTACGGGTTGCTGATCGCGGACACCGCGAGGCCTATGGAGCGGGTGCGCGAGGTGACCAGGGAGCGGGCCAGCGTGTTGTGGGTGTAGCCCAGCTCGTCGATGGCTTTCAGGACGGCGGCGCGCGTGTCGGGGCGTACCGGCCGGGTCTCGTTGAGCACGTGCGAGACGGTGGCCACGGAAACCCCGGCCTGCCGCGCCACATCGACCATCGTCGTCATCCGGTCCGTCTCCCCGAGTCCGTCGCCCTGTCTTCGCCGGCAAGGAGGTCCGGCTGCCGGAACGTAGTCCATCACAGCCTAGACGTAAACGCTTGCGCAAACGTTTACCCCCGGGTTACGTTCACGCCGCCCCATCCGTAACACCCGCAACACCGCACGAAGACGTGAGGAGGCGCCGATGCGCGCTGTCGTGGTCACCGAGCCGGGCCGAACCGCCCTGACGGAAGTCCCCGATCCCCGGCCGGCACCCGCGGAGGTCGTCGTCCGCGTCTCCTCCTGCGGACTGTGCGGGACCGACATGCACATCCTCGGCGGTGAACTGCCCGCCGTGCGCTACCCGCTGGTCCCCGGGCACGAGCTGACCGGCGAGGTCGTGGCCGTGGGCGAGGGCGTCACCGTCCCGGCCGTCGGCGACCGCGTCGCGGTGAACCCGAACCTGCCGTGCGGCGCCTGCCACTACTGCCGCATCGGCCGCGCCAACCTCTGCGAGGACTACCGTGCCGTCGGCGTCACCCAGGCCGGCGGCTTCGCCGAGCTGGTCGCCGTCCCCGCACGCTGCTGCCACCTCGTCCCGGAGTCCTTCTCCGAGGCCGCCGCGGGCCTGATCGAGCCGCTGTCCTGCGCGGTGCACGGCCTGAACCGGCTGCCTCGCCGCCCCGGCGAGCACTACCTCATCTACGGCGCCGGCACGATGGGCCTGATGATGGCCGCGCTGGTCCGCACCGCGGGCGCCGCCTCCGTGTCCGTCGTGGACCTCAACAAGGAGCGGCTCGCCTTCGCCGAGAGCTTCGGCCTGGACGCCGCCGTCACCGACGCCGGCCGGCTCGGCCGCGCGCCCGGCTTCGAGGTGGTCGTCGACGCCACCGGTGCCGTTCCGGCCATCGAGGACGGTCTCGGCCGGGTCCGCAAGGGCGGTACGTTCCTGCAGTTCGGTGTCACCGACCCGGCCCGCTCCGCGAAGTTCTCTCCGTACCTCGTCTACCACCACGAGATCGACATCATCGGCTCGATGGCCGTGCACAACAGCTTCCAGCCCGCCATCGACGTACTGGAAGCCGGGCTCGACCTCGATCCGCTGGTCAGCGACGTGTACGGACTGGAGGACTTCGACGAGGCGGTGGCCCGCTTCCGGGCCGGCACCGGCCGCAAGATCCACCTCGCGCCCCAGGGCCCGCAGTCCGCGCGAAAGGGGTGACGGGCCGTGCCCGCACGCATCAAGAACGCCCTGATCTGGGTCTTCGGCGCCCTCGGCGGCATCCTGTGGGGCTATGACACCGGCGTCATCTCCGGCGCCATGCTCTTCATCAAGAACGACATCGCGCTCACCCCGCTCCTGGAGGGCATGGTCGTCTCCGGCCTGCTGGTCGGCGCGATGCTCGGCGCGGGCCTGTCCGGCCGGCTGTCCGACTCCTGGGGCCGGCGCCGGCTGATCCTCGCCGCCTCCGCCGTCTTCATCCTCGGCACCCTCGGCGCCGCCCTGGCCACCACCCCCTGGACGCTGATCGCCTTCCGCTTCGTGATCGGCACCGGCGTGGGCATCGCCTCCGTCGTCGTACCGCTGTACCTGACCGAACTGGCCCCCAAGCACCTGCGCGGCGGCCTGACCTCGCTGATGCAGCTGCTGGTCACGGTCGGGATCTTCCTCGCGTACGTCACCGACTACCTGCTCGCCGGCGCCGAGGCGTGGCGCTGGATGATCGGCCTGGGCGTGGTGCCCGCCGCGGTCCTGGCGCTCGGCATCATCACCCAGCCGGAGAGCCCCCGCTGGCTGGTCGGCAAGGGCCGTAACGACGAGGCGCGGCACGTGCTGACGCGGCTGCGCGGTACGGGCGGCGCGGCCGACGCCGAACTCGCCGAGATCGAGGAGACCGAGCGCATCGAACGGGCCGAGAGCCGTTCGCTGACCCTCAAGGACCTCACGGCGCCCCGGCTGCGGCCGGTCCTCCTCGTCGGGATGCTGCTGGTCTTCTTCCAGAACTTCGTCGGCATCAACACGATCATCTACTACGCGCCGACGCTGCTCACCGACATCGGCTTCGGCTCCGACGGCGCGATCCTCGCCAACGTCGGCATAGGGCTGCTGAACATGCTGATGACGCTGCCCGCCATGCGGCTCATCGACCGCAGGGGACGCAAACCGCTGCTCTTGTACGGCGCGCTCGGCATGTGCACGGCCATGCTCGTCCTGGCCGCCACCAACCTGTCCGGCCTCGGATACGGCGCGGCGCTGTCCGTCCTGACCCTCTTCGGCATCGCCCTGTACATCGCGTCCTTCGCCATGTCCTGGGGGCCGGTGCAGTGGGTGATGCTGCCGGAGCTGTTCCCGATGCGCATCCGGGCCGCCGCGGTGAGCCTGTGCGTCATGTTCAACTGGCTGTTCAACATGGTCGTCTCGCTGGTCTTCCCGACGCTGCTGCGCGCCTGGGGAGCGGGCGTCAACTTCCTGTTCTTCGCCGTGACCACGTTCGCCGCCTTCGTCTTCGTACGGAAGCTGCTGCCGGAGACCAAGGGCCGCAGCCTGGAGGAGATCGAACGGGACCTGCTCAAGGGCCGGTCGGGCCATCCGGAGGACCGCGCCGGGGGCCGGCCGGGGCACCCCGAAGCGGACGGATCGGTACCGGTATCGTCGGGGGCCGACGCCGCACCGTGACGCCGCGCCCGTAACCGAGTGCCTGGGAGTACGACATGAGCCAGCCCCCCGCCCGCCGGACCGTGCTGCGAGGGGCCGCGCTCGTCGGCGCGGCGGGCTTCGGCGTCGCCGCCTGCTCCGGCGGCGATTCGGGCGAGGCGTCCGCGACGCCCGCCGAACCCGTCGCCCTGGGCGCCGCCGCCGAGGTACCGGTCGGCGGCGCCAAGCTCTACCGTGAGAGCCGCCTTCTCGTCTCGCAGCCCGAAAAGGGCCGGTACAAGTGCTTCAGCGCCAAGTGCACCCACGCGGGGTGCGTGCTGGACAAGATCGAGCGCAACCAGGGCAACTGCCCCTGCCACGGCAGCCGGTTCGACGTCACGACCGGCAAGGTCATCCAGGGACCGGCCTCCAAACCACTGCCGGAGGTCCCGGTCAAGGCCGAGGGCGGCAAGCTGGTCGCGGGCTGACGCGTGGGCGCCTGGACCTGTGACACACCGCAGTTGGCCGGAAACGGTCTGCTCGGAGACGGGGGACTGACAGGGGGCGGGGTGAAGATCTACGATCGCACGACGCGTCGCACGGATGACGCGCGAGGGGGTGTCGTCGTGCCGGATTCCTCGTGTCACATCCTGGCGGCGGCAGCATGACCGGGCGTAGCTACCGGGTCGTCTGCCCTCCCGTCCCCACAAGCCATGGAGTATCACCCGCGATGCACTGGAGGCGACTGCGCCGCCGCTGCCGGCGCGTGATCGACGCGATACCGCTGCCCGAGCCGTTCTCCGCGCAGGAGCTGTGCGCCCGGCTCGCCACCGACCGGGACCGTCCGCTGCGGCTGATGACCCTGCCCACCCCGACCGGACTGGGCATGCCGACGGGCATGTGGCTGGCGACCGAGGAGGGCGACTACGTCTTCTACGACGCCCAGACCAGCCCGCTGCACCAGGAGCACATCATCCTCCACGAGATCGGTCACCTGGTGTGCGACCACCGGATGGCCGTCGAGGACCAGCGGCTCTTCCGGCACATCGACATCGAGGACCCCCGGTCCATCCGGCAGGCGCTGGGCCGCACCCGCTACTCCGACCGGCAGGAGCAGGAGGCGGAGATGATCGCCAGCCTGATCCTGGAGGGCGCCGGCCGGGTGCCCGCGCCGACCCTGCTGTCCGGGATGCTCGGCGGCCTGGAGTCCGGCATGGGCCTGCGGGACGCCCGTCACCCGGGAGCGCCGTGCTCACCTGGCTAGCGGATCTCGTCTGGCTGGAGAACGCCGGCATCGTCGCGCTGTGGGCGGTGGTGATCGCCCGGGCTCCACGGGGCCTGAAGGACCCGGCGCAGCGGCCCCTGTGGTTCGCGATCGTGATGATCGCGCTGGCCATGTCGATGCACCTGGAACCGGTCACCGCCGTCCTGGCCCACCTCGTGCCGGGCGCGCACTGGGTCGATCTGAGCACCCACCTGTTCAGCATCGTCGACGCCGCCGCGGTGCTGTGGTTCATCTTCCAGGCCGCCGGGCGGCAGCGCCGTACCGTCCTGGTGTTCGGCGCCGCCCTCGCCGTCATGCTGGCGCTCGTCGCCCTGGACCTGGCCGGGCCGCCGCACGCGCGCAACCAGATCGCGCCCTCACCGGACACCCCGAGCGTGCCGGACGCCTACTGGTACGTCTTCTTCGCCTTCCACCTGACGGCCGACACCACCTGCGGGTTCGTCTGCTGGGCACAGGGCCGCACCGGCGCGCCGCGGCTGCTGCGGTACGGGCTGCGGCTGTTCGGCACCGGCATCCTGCTGGCGTCCCTGCTGTGGGTGCTCAAACTGGCCTACCTCCAGACCCGCTCACCGGTCTTCGGTCCGCTCTTCTCCCCGGTCACCGGCGTCGAGGCGCTGTTCATCGCGGCGGGCGTGGCGCTGCCCGTACTGGCCGGGGCCCGGCAGCTGTGGCAGGACCGCACCTCCTACCGAGGGCTGGCCGTCCTGTGGCGCGAGCTGACGGCGGTCACCCCCGACGTGGTCCTCGGTCCGGGCAGCCGGCTGCGCAACGCCGTGCTGCCGCTCCAGCTGCGCCTGTACCGGCGGGTCATCGAGATCCGCGACGCGATGATCGTGCTCCGCGACTACGTCACCCCGGCCACGCTCGACGGGGTCCGCCGGCACGTGGGCGAGCAGGCCGTCCCCGAGCACCTGGCCGACGCCCACGTCACCGCCTGCTGGCTGGCCGCCGCCCTGCACGCCCGCCGTACCGGGGAGGCGCCGCAGGCGCAGACGGCCAATCTGGCGGGCCCCGGCGCGGGCGATCTCGGCGAGGAGGTCCGCCACCTGCTGCGGATCGCGGATGCCTACCGCTCTCCCGTGGTACGCGCCTACCGGGCGGCACACGTCGGGAGCGGGTGACGGTGCCGCCGCCGCGGCCCGCCGCCGACGGGCCGCCGTATCCGTACGACGAGAGGAAGACCGTGCTCATTGCCTTCGCCCTGACGCCCATGGGCGTGGAGGAGAACGGCGCGGCGTACGTCGCCGACGCGATCAAGATCATCCGGGAGTCCGGGCTGCCGAACCGCTCGGACTCCATGTACACGATGATCGAGGGGGACTGGGACGAGGTCATGGACGTCGTCAAGCGCGCGACCGAGGCCGTCGCCGACCGGGTGCCGCGCGTCCAGGTCAGCATCCGGGCCGACGTGTGGCCGGGCATGGACCGGCCGCTCGACGGGAAGATCTCGATGCTGGAGCGCCGCGTCGCGGACAACGCGGCGGCCGCGGGCGCCCTGGACGGCAGCACGGCGGCCACCGGCGCCGACGCGTCGGGCGTCCCGGCGACCGGGGCGGGGCCCACGTCCTGACGGGCGCCCCGCCGCCCGCATCACCCCCAGTCCCACCCGATGCCCACGATCCCGGGCCGTACGCCCTGCTCCACCAGGTGTACGGTCCGGTGCTGTCCGCTCAGCGTCAGCTCCTGCTGCTCCGCGCGCGGCGCGCCCGCCTTGGTCTGGGTGAAGCGGCGGCAGCGCACCGGCAGTGCCGCCTCGTCGAAGCAGACCTGGAGGACGTACTGGCCGCCGGCGAAGCGGAAGCCGCGTACGTACTCGGCGCTCTGGCCGCCGCTGCCGTCCTCGAAGCTGTGGCCGAAGACGTGGGTGTCGCCGGTGCGCAGCCGGACGTCGAAGAGCAGCTCGGCGACCACCATCGCGGTGGCCGCGTTCCAGCGCACCCGGCCCAGGCGGCAGTTCTCCCCGGCCCTGACGGTCACCCGTGACGGGTCGCAGCCCGCGTCGCCCTGGTGTATGGCGATGTAGCGGTCCACGCCGTCCCGGTGGGCGCGCACCACCTGGAGGGAGCGGCGTTCGCTCAGCTCGCGGCCCGCCCCGATGTGTACCCATTCGTGGTGGCCGACCGTGTGCAGCCCTCCGTCCGCGGGCGCCTCCAGCTCGGCCAAGAGCGAGTGCAGGGCGTCGGCGGGGTCGAAGAGCGAGCGGTACGAGCGGGCGGCGGGGCGCTCCGTCGTCTCGGGCCGGGAGCCGCCCTCGGGGACCAGCAGCCGGTGCAGGGAGCGCGCGGGCAGGTCGAGGACCTCCTCCAGGGCCCGTACGGCGCGCAGCGACTCGGGGCGCTGGGGGCGCCGGGCCCCCTGCTGCCAGTAACTCAGGCTCGTCACTCCGACCTTGATGCCGCGCTGCGCGAGCTTGTGCTGGACGCGGTGCAGGGCGAGGCCGCGCGCGGCCAGGGCGGCCCGCAGGGCCAGGTGGAACGGGCCGGTCCGCAGGATCTGCGTGAGTTCGGCCAATTGCGGGGAAACCGGGGCGTTTCCCGGATGCGCCCGAGGCGCTTGGTGCGGAGTTTGCTCGTGTGCTTCCCGGTGTTCATGAGGTGTATGAAATGCCTGATGCGCCGTGTGCTGTGTCATCGTCCAACCCTTCGGCGCGCGCGGTGAACGTTCACAACTGGACTTCACACCGTGCGCTGCCCCTGCCTGTCCGCTGCAGTACGCCGGGCGCGGGCCGTTCACACCCGCTTCCGGACGTCCACACCCCCATGTCACCCCGCATTGAAGCGTGTTGACCTGCTCCGGACAACACCCGATGCTCCTGACCAGCATCCGGATGCGCTCCTCCGTCCCCACCCCCCTCACTCGGGAGAGGAACGCCATGACCCGCGCACCACGCACCCGCGGCTCGCGCCGCAGATGGCTGTCCGCCGCGGCACTGTCGGCCGCCGCACTGACCGCCGTACCCGCAACCTCCGCCACCGCCGCGCCCGCCCCCACCGGCACGACGGCCCGGGCAACGGCACCCGCCGCGCCCGCCCCGCAGGGCGCGCTCGCCGCCAACCGGCTCAACATCTCCATGCAGGCCCAGGAACAGACCAACTGGTGCTGGGCCGCCTCCGGCAACACCATCGCCACGTTCTACGGCAGAAGGTACAGCCAGAACCAGTTCTGCAACGCGGCCTTCAACCGCCAGCAGGGCAGCAACTGCCCCAACAACCAGGCCACGCTCGGCAACGTGCAAAACGCCCTCGACTGGGCCGGCATCAACCGGGGCTCGTACGTCACGGGCTACCTGCGCTACGGCACCGTCCAGAGCGAGATCAACGCGGGCCGCCCCGTGGAGACCCGCATCCAGTGGTCCTCGGGCGGCGGGCACATGCACGTGATCTACGGTTTCGACACCGCGAACAACTGGGTGTACTGGGGTGACCCGTGGGGCTCCAACAGCCGCTACAACTGGGGCGACTACAACTACTACGTCAACGGCAACTCCTTCTCCTGGACCCACTCCCTCTACCGGATCGGAGCCTGAGGCCATGACCGAGCACAGAGCTCCGGCCGTATCCGCCACCGCCGGCGGACGCGGCACCCCGGCCCGCCGCGCCGCCATACGGGCCGCCGCCACCGGCGCCCTCACCGCCGCCCTCCTCGGCCTCGCGCCGCAGAGCGCGCTGGCCGCCACCCCCGCCCCGCCGCCCGCGCCCGCCGCCTCGGCCGTCACCTCCGCCCGCGCCGCGGCCACCGCGCCGGACGCCCTCGCCACGCTCTCCCGGTTCTTCGCCCGCGACGGCGCGGTCACCCTGGCGAAGGCGCAGCCGCGGATCGAGGGGCGGACCGTGCCCGTCTACGTCCTGTCGGCGGACTTCGTACGCGGCAAGGCCGGGGCGCCCGTCTCCCAGCTGGAGTTTTTGGCCAGCACGGCGGTCTCCGCCGACGGGCAGAAGGCGTCCGTGTGGACCGCCGAGACCGGCGGCGCCTGGAAGGTCGTCAACATCGCGACCGGCGACGACGAGGCCCGCTACAGCGCGGCGGGCGACGGCGGCACCGTCTTCCAGGAACCGCAGATCAACGCCTGGTACGAGCAGCGCGGCGACCGCATCCGGCCGCTGGACGCCGAGGCGCGCAAGGCGATCGGCGCGGGCGGCACCACCGTCGCCGCTTACCAGAAGCGGGTGGCGAAGGCGTACGGCGACAAGCTGCCCGGCTCCGCCTACGACCGGCGCGGCGCCGCGGGCGGATACGGCCCGCAGTCGGCCGGCGCCGAAGGGGCCGGACAGGCCGGCACGCGCGAGCAGCCCGTCGCGGCCGGTGCCACGGCGGGGGCCGGCGACAGCAGCGGCCCGGTGACCGCCGCCTCGGCCGTCGCGGGCACCGCGGCCCTGCTCGCCCTCGGCCTCTCCGGCGCCGCGGCGCTGCGCAGGCGCCACAGCCGCTGAGCACCCGGCCCGCCCCGGCCCCGGCGCTCCCGAAGCCGCCGCGGCCGGGGCGGGCACGCTCTCCGGCGCCCACGGTCCGCCCGCTGTCACCGCCCCCAAGTAGGGTGGGCGGCATGGCAGACCCCAGCAGTTACCGACCCAAGCCGGGACAGATCCCCGACTCGCCCGGGGTCTACAGATTCCGTGACGAGTACCGCCGCGTCATCTACGTCGGCAAGGCCAAGAGCCTGCGCCAGCGCCTGTCCAGCTACTTCCAGGACCTGGCCAACCTCCATCCCCGTACGCGCACGATGGTCACCACCGCGGCCTCCGTCGAGTGGACGGTCGTCAGCACCGAGGTCGAGGCCCTCCAGCTCGAATACACCTGGATCAAGGAGTACGACCCGCGGTTCAACGTCAAGTACCGCGACGACAAGAGCTATCCCTACCTGGCCGTCACCCTCAACGAGGAATACCCCCGGGTCCGCGTCATGCGCGGCGCCAAGAAGAAGGGCGTGCGCTACTTCGGCCCGTACGGCCAGGCCTGGGCCATCCGCGAGACCGTCGACCTGATGCTGCGCGTCTTCCCCGTACGGACCTGCTCCGCCGGGGTCTTCAAGCGCTCCGCCCAGATCGGCCGCCCCTGCCTGCTCGGCTACATCGGCAAGTGCTCGGCCCCCTGCGTCGGCCGCGTCTCCCCCGAGGAGCACCGCGAACTGGCCGAGGAGTTCTGCGACTTCATGGCCGGCCGCACCGGCGCCTACATCCGCCGCCTGGAGAAGTCCATGCAGGAGGCGGCCGAGGAGATGGAGTACGAGCGGGCCGCCCGCCTGCGCGACGACATAGACGCGCTCAAGCGGGCGATGGAGAAGAGCGCCGTCGTGCTCGCCGACGCCACCGACGCCGACCTGATCGCCGTCGCCGAGGACGAGCTGGAAGCGGCCGTCCAGATCTTCCACGTCCGCGGCGGCCGGGTGCGCGGCCAGCGCGGCTGGGTCACCGACAAGGTCGAGAACGTGGACACCGCCGCCCTCGTCGAGCACGCCCTCCAGCAGCTGTACGGCGAGGAGAGCGGCGACGCCGTACCGAAGGAGGTGCTGGTCCCGGCCCTGCCCGACCCCGTCGAACCGGTCCAGCAGTGGCTCACCGGGCGCCGCGGCTCCAACGTCTCGCTGCGCATCCCGCAGCGCGGCGACAAGAAGGACCTGATGGCCACGGTCCAGCGCAACGCCCAGCAGGCCCTGGCCCTGCACAAGACCAAGCGCGCCTCGGACCTGACCACCCGCTCCCGCGCCCTGGAGGAGATCGCCCAGGCCCTCGGCCTGGACTCGGTGCCGCTGCGCATCGAGTGCTTCGACATCTCCCACCTCCAGGGCGACGACGTGGTGGCCTCCATGGTCGTCTTCGAGGACGGCCTGGCCCGCAAGAGCGAGTACCGCCGCTTCCAGATCAAGTCCTTCGAGGGCCAGGACGACGTCCGCGCCATGCACGAGGTCATCGGGCGCCGCTTCCGCCGCTACCTCCAGGAGAAGCAGCAGACGGGGGAGTGGGACGAGGAGGCCCCCGCAGGGGAAGCGCCCGCCGAGGGTGACCCTGCCGAGGGAGCGCCCGCGGGGCAGGACGACGCGGCGGCCGCCGCCGCTGCGCCGGCTGCCGCCGCAGTGCCCCCCGCCGGCGCCGGTGCTCCGCTCGCCGACGAGGACGCGCCCGCGGCCACCGGCCCCACCGACGAGGACGGCCGGCCCAAGCGCTTCGCGTACCCGCCCCAGCTGGTCGTCGTCGACGGCGGCCAGCCGCAGGTCGCCGCCGCCCAGCGGGCCCTGTCCGAGCTGGGCATCGACGACGTGGCCGTCTGCGGCCTCGCCAAGCGCCTCGAAGAGGTCTGGGTGCCGGACGAGGACGACCCCGTCGTACTGCCCCGCAGCAGCGAGGGCCTCTACCTCCTCCAGCGCGTCCGTGACGAAGCCCACCGCTTCGCCATCGCCTACCAGCGCAACAAGCGCGGCAAGCGCCTCAAGGCCGGACCGCTGGACAGCGTCCCCGGCCTCGGCGAAAGCCGCCGCCAGGCCCTGCTGAAGCACTTCGGCTCGCTCAAGCGGCTGCGGGCCGCCCGGGTCGAGGACATCTGCGAGGTACCGGGCATCGGCCGCAAGACGGCCGAGACCATCGCGGCGGCCCTGGCCGGAGCGGCCCCGGCCGCCCCGGCGGTGAACACCGCCACAGGAGAGATCATTGAGGATGACACGGCCCCACCGGCCGCGTTGTCATCAGAACGGGGGCAGGAACGATGAGCGGCAGCAGCACAGAGCAGTACAGGCACGACATGCGGGACACGCAGGACAGCCGGCGTCCCCGCAAGACCGAAAGAGACGGTGCACAGGTGAGTACGGGCACGATGCGCGAGGCCGACCAGGGCGAGAGCACCGCCATCCCCGAGCTGGTGATCATCTCCGGGATGTCGGGAGCCGGCCGCAGCACGGCCGCCAAGTGCCTGGAGGACCTCGGCTGGTTCGTCGTCGACAACATCCCGCCCGAGCTGATCCCGCCCATGGTCGAACTGGGCGCCCGCTCCCAGGGCAACGTGGCGCGCATCGCCGTCGTCGTCGACGTCCGCGGCCGCCGCTTCTTCGACAACCTCAAGGAGTCCCTGGCCACCCTCGACGCACAGAACGTCAAGCGCCGCATCGTCTTCCTGGAGTCCTCCGACGAGGCCCTGGTGCGCCGCTTCGAGTCGGTGCGCCGCCCGCACCCCCTCCAGGGCGACGGCCGCATCGTGGACGGCATCGCCGCCGAGCGCGACCTGCTGCGCGAGCTGCGCGGCGACGCCGACCTGGTCATCGACACCTCCAGCCTGAACGTCCACGAACTGCGCGCCAAGATGGACGCCCAGTTCGCCGGCGAAGAGGTGCCCGAGCTGCGCGCCACGGTCATGTCCTTCGGCTTCAAGTACGGCCTGCCCGTCGACGCCGACATGGTCATCGACTGCCGCTTCATCCCCAACCCGCACTGGGTCCCGGAGCTGCGCCCCTTCACCGGCCTGAACGACGAGGTCTCCGGCTACGTCTTCGGCCAGCCCGGCGCCAAGGAGTTCCTGGACGGCTACGCGGAGCTGCTGCGCATCGTCGCCGAGGGCTACCGCCGCGAGGGCAAGCGCTACGTGACCATCGCCGTCGGCTGTACGGGCGGCAAGCACCGCAGCGTCGCCATGTCCGAGAAGCTGGCCCACCGCCTGGTCTCCGAAGGCGTCGAGACCGTCGTCGTCCACCGGGACATGGGGCGCGAATGACCGCCCGTCCCCTGCGGCTGCGCCGGGTCCGCAAGCTGGTCCCGGGCAGCCGCTCCGGCAGGGGCGCCACGCCCAAGGTCGTGGCGCTCGGCGGCGGCATGGGCCTGTCCGCCTCCCTGGCCGCGCTGCGCCGCATCACCGGCGACCTGACCGCCGTCGTCACGGTCGCCGACGACGGCGGCTCCAGCGGGCGCCTGCGCGACGAGCTCGGCGTGCTGCCGCCCGGCGACCTGCGCAAGGCGCTGGCCGCGCTGTGCGGGGACGACGACTGGGGCCAGACCTGGTCCCGGGTGATCCAGCACCGCTTCACCAGCGAGGGCGAACTGCACGACCACGCGGTCGGCAACCTCCTCATCGTCGCCCTGTGGGAACAGCTCGGCGACCACGTCCAGGCCCTGGACCTGGTCGGCAAGCTGCTCGGCGCGCACGGCCGGGTGCTGCCCATGTCCGCCGTACCGCTGGAACTCCAGGCCCTGGTCAAGGGGCACGACGAGACCCGCCCGGACGAGATCTCCACGGTCCGCGGCCAGGCCACGGTCGCCCTGACCCCCGGCGAGGTGCAGTCCGTGCACGTCGTACCGGAGGACCCGCCCGCGGTGCCCGAGGTCGTCGAGGCGGTCCGCGACGCGGACTGGGTGGTGCTCGGCCCCGGCTCCTGGTTCTCCTCCGTCATCCCGCACCTGCTCGTGCCCGAGCTGCGCGAGGCACTGGAGGAGACCAAGGCCCGCAAGGTCCTCTCGCTGAACCTGGCACCGCAGCCGGGCGAAACGGATGGCTTTTCCCCGCAGCGTCATTTGGAGGTTTTGGCCCGACACGCCCCTAAACTCGCCTTCGACGTGGTGCTGGCCGACCGGGCCGCCGTGCCCGACATCGAGAGCCTGACCGCCGCTGCCAAGCAGCTCGTGGGCAGCGAGGTCGAGCTGGCGGCGGTCGCCGCGCCCGGCAGCCCCTGCGGCACGGCGGAGACCCACAAGGGTGCCGCCCGGCACGACCCGGAGCTGCTGGCCGCCGCGTACGACCGTATTTTTCGGATGCATGGAAGGATCGGCCCATGGCGATGACGGCAGCGGTGAAGGATGAAATCTCCCGGCTCCCCGTCACCCGGACCTGCTGCCGGAAGTCGGAGGTCTCGTCGATCCTGCGGTTCGCGGGTGGTCTGCACCTGGTCAGCGGGCGCATCGTGATCGAAGCGGAGCTGGACACCGGCATCGCCGCCCGACGGCTGCGCAAGGACATCCTGGAGATCTTCGGCCACTCCTCCGACCTGGTGGTGATGGCCCCCGGCGGCCTGCGGCGCGGCAGCCGCTACGTCGTACGGGTCGTCGCCGGCGGCGACCAGCTCGCCCGCCAGACCGGCCTGGTCGACGGCCGCGGCCGGCCCATCCGCGGCCTGCCCCCGCAGGTGGTCTCGGGGGCCACCTGCGACGCCGAGGCGGCCTGGCGCGGGGCCTTCCTCGCGCACGGCTCGCTCACCGAGCCCGGCCGCTCCTCCTCCCTGGAGGTGACCTGCCCGGGGCCCGAGGCGGCCCTCGCGCTGGTCGGCGCGGCCCGCCGGCTCGGCATCGGCGCGAAGGCCCGCGAGGTGCGCGGCGTGGACCGCGTCGTCGTCCGTGACGGTGATGCGATTGGCGCGCTGTTGACGCGGCTGGGGGCCCACGAATCCGTACTGGCCTGGGAGGAGCGGCGGATGCGCCGCGAGGTCCGCGCCACGGCCAACCGCCTCGCCAACTTCGACGACGCCAACCTGCGGCGCTCGGCGCGGGCCGCTGTCGCGGCGGGTGCGCGGGTTCAGCGCGCCCTGGAGATCCTCGGCGAAGAGGTCCCCGAGCACCTCGCCGCGGCCGGCCGCCTGCGCATGGACCACAAGCAGGCGTCCCTGGAGGAGCTGGGCGCCCTCGCCGACCCGCCCCTGACCAAGGACGCGGTCGCGGGCCGCATCCGCCGCCTCCTGGCCATGGCCGACAAGCGCGCCCAGGACCTGGGCATCCCCGGCACGGAGTCCAATCTGTCGGAGGAGATGGCGGACGGGATGGTCGGCTGAGCGGGGGCGCGGTTTCGCGCCGTTGTACCGGGGAGTTTCGGCGGCCGGTGGCCGGCCGGGCGCCGTGGCCGACTTGCTGCCCGTGCCGGGTGGCGCGCCCTGTACCCGGGTACGGGTCCGGTCCTCCGGACTTCGTCCTGCGGCCCACCCCCTCCCGCCGGTACGGCGAGCGACGGCCGGTGGGGGCAGGCGTCCCCCACCCACGTACGTGTCAGGCTGCCGCGTACGGGAGGGTCCGGGACCGTAGGACGGAGTCCGTAGGGGCCGGGCCCGCGCCGCCGAT
>NZ_JBHWHY010000016.1:178224-182460 GCF_042732265.1 Streptomyces sp. NPDC059788
AGGCGTCCCCCACCCACGTACGTGTCAGGCTGCCGCGTACGGGAGGGTCCGGGACCGTAGGACGGAGTCCGTAGGGGCCGGGCCCGCGCCGCCGATTCCGTGCCGCAAAGTTTCGGCGGCCGGTGCCGGGCCGGGCACCGTGGCCGACTCGCTGCCCGCCCCAGGTGCCGCGTGCGGACCTGTACGGCGAGCAGCCACCGGTGGGGGGCGTCCCCCCCCCAATCCACGCCGCAGCCCCCTGACACGTACGCGGAAAACCGTCGCGCCCGCCGCGACACCGCTTCTCGGCCACACCGGGCTTTCACTACGCCTTGTATTGACTTGATCATGCAGCGTCACCAGTCTGTCGAACGCCCATTCACGAGGTGGACGACGGCAAGGGGGGCTCATGAGACGCAGGGCGAGATCCTTACTCGCGGCGGCGACGTTGCTGCTGGGAGGGGTGGTGGCGGTGCCCGCCGCGCAGGCGCAGGCGGGGGATGGGGGAAAAGGCGTCAAAGACGCCATCGCGGTCTGGACGGCCGAGGTCACCGAGGCGCAGGTGCCGCTGTTGCTGAAGGCGGGGGTGGACGGGCACGAGCTGAGTGCGCAGGTGCCGAAGAGCGGCAAGGCCGAGGTCGAGGTGTACCTCTCCGCCGCGCAGGCGGCCACGTTGCGGCAGCAGGGCGTGGAGCTGACACGCAGGATCGTTTCTGCGGAGGCGCGGGCCAGGGTGAGGGCCCAGGGGGACCGGGTCTTCCGGCCGTACATGGGCGTCAACGGGCTGATGAAGGAGATGATCGACACCGCCCGGTTCAACCGGAAGCTGGCGAAGGTCGTCAGTATCGGCAAGACCGTCAAGGGCCGCGACATCATGGCCCTGAAGCTCACCAAGGACGCCGAGACGACCGAGGACGGCGCCAAGCCCGCGGTGCTGTACATGTCCAACCAGCACGCGCGGGAGTGGATCACTCCCGAGATGACCCGCCGGCTGATGCAGTACTATCTGGCCGGATACGGCAAGGACCCCCGGCTGACCAAGATCCTCGACACCACCGAGCTGTGGTTCGTGCTCTCCGCGAACCCGGACGGCTACGACTACACCTTCGAGGACCCGAAGAACCGGCTGTGGCGCAAGAATCTGCGGGACAACAACGGCGACGGCAAGACCGCCCCCGGCGATGGCGTCGACCTCAACCGCAACTTCTCCTACAAATGGGGCTACGACAACGAGGGTTCGTCCCCGAACCCGGCCGGTGAGACCTACCGCGGACCGGCCGCCGCCTCCGAGCCCGAGACCAAGGCGCTGGACGCCTTCGAGAAGCGCATCGGCTTCCAGTACGCCATCAACTACCACTCCGCCGCCGAGCTGATCCTCTACGGCGTCGGCTGGCAGGTGGCCACCCCCACCCCCGACGACGTCCTCTACCGGGCCCTGGCCGGAACCCCGGAGAAGTCCGCGATTCCTGGCTACCGCCCGCAGGTCTCGTCCGAGCTGTACATCACCAACGGCGAGGCCGACGGGCACGCGTCCAACGTCAACGGCATCCCCATGTTCACCCCGGAGATGTCGACCTGTCAGACCGCGTCCAACGCCGATCCCGACGACGAGTGGAACGCCGCCGACTGCCAGTCCGTCTTCAACTTCCCCGACTCCGAGAAGCTCATCCAGGCGGAGTTCGAGAAGAACATCCCCTTCGCGCTCTCCGTCGCCGAGAGCGCCCCGCATCCGGACCGGCCCGTCTCGTCCGTGGGCCTGAAGGCGCCCGACTTCACCCCGCATGCCTTCACCACCTCCTACGCCCGCGGCGAGGAGCAGGAAGTCGCCGTCACCGCACGGAAGTCCGTACGGGACAAGGAGCTCAACTACCGCGTCAACGGCGGCCGGCCGCACACCGAGGAGCTGGCGGCGTGGAAGGGCGGCGAGACCTACGGGGGCGAGGACAACCTCCACTTCGACCAGTACCGGGCCGCCGTCGAGGGCGCCGATCCGGGGGACAGGGTCGAGGTCTGGTTCTCCGGCCGGACCCGTGACGGCAAGGCCACCAAGAGCGAAACGTTCACGTACACCGTCGCCGAGCGGCCGCGCGCCGACACCCTCGTCCTCGCGGAGGAGGGCGGCACCACTCCGGCGCGGCACACCGCCGCCTACACCAAGGCGCTCGCCGCCAACGGCCACCGCGCGGCGGTCTGGGACGTCGCCCGGCAGGGCACCCCGGACGCGCTCGGTGTCCTGAGCCACTTCGAGAACGTCGTCTGGTACACGGGGGCCGGCCGGCCGGGCGGCGCCACCCTGCTGGCCGTACGCGACTACCTCAACGAGGGCGGCAAGCTGCTCGCCGCCGGTGAGCAGGCGGGCGGCAGCGCGGTGGTCGGCCGTGCGGTGACCGACGACTTCAGCCAGTACTACCTGGGCGCCGGCGGCCGCGTACCCGTCAAGAACCCGCCCGCCTTCAAGGGCGCCGGCAAGCTGGCCGGAGCGGAGGCCAAGCTCGTCGGCGCGCCGGACAACCCGCTGGATTCGGCGGGCGCCCACTCGGTGATCTCCGACGAACTGCCGCCGGCCACCTTTCCGCAGTTCGCCAGCGCCGCGGCCGGGGACTACCCGGGAGTACGGACACCGTTCCAGCCGTACGAAGGCGACTGGTTCGCCGCCGCGCAGCACCGCGACAGCTCCTGGATGCGGCTGACCCGGACCGTGGACCTGACGGGCGTCGCCGCGAGCGCGAAACCCGCCCTCCAGTTCATGCTCAGCCACGACACCGAGGCCGGCTACGACAACGCCGTCGTCGAGGCGCACACCACCGGCAAGGACGACTGGACCACGCTGCCCGACGCGAACGGCGGCACCGGCACCGACGTACCCGCCGAGTGCGGGGCGGGCTTCTACCTGGCCGCCCACCCCTTCCTCCAGCACTACCTGACCCGGACCGGCACCGAGTGCCGCAACACCGGCACCACCGGTGCGTGGAACCGCTTCACGGGCGCCTCGGACGGCTGGCGGCCGGTCTCCGTCGACCTGTCCGCCTACGCCGGGCAGCGGGTCGAGCTGTCGATCGCGTACATCACCGACCCCAGCACCGGCGGCCGCGGCGTCTTCGTGGACAACACCAAGGTCACCACCGGTAGCGGCGGCGAGCCCTTGGAGGGCTTCGAGACCTCCCTCGGGCCCTGGGCCGTCCCCGGGCCGCCCGCCGGCAGCCCGCCCGCCACCGGCGACTGGACCCGCTCCAAGGAGCTGTTCCGGGCCGCGGCCGCGGTGACCACCCGTGACACCGTCCTGCTGGGCTTCGGCCTGGAGCACGTACAGACCGCTGCGGAACGGGCGAAACTGACCGGCGCGGCGCTCAAGGCCCTCGACGGCTGACCGCGCCGGTACTCTCTCGGCGAACAGGGCGGTCCGTGGCCCCAGAGTGGGCCCGGACCGCCCCTGTCAATGTCACGTACGTCTCGTATTGGGGGTAGGGTCGGAGGCGGTCGGGGACATCCCATACAGCTCGCCGGTAGTGCACCGGCGCACCAACGAGGAGATCGGTTCGTGACGATCCGCGTAGGCATCAACGGATTCGGCCGCATTGGTCGCAACTACTTCCGCGCGCTCCTGGAGCAGGGCGCGGACATCGAAATCGTCGGTGTCAACGACCTGACCGACAACGCCACCCTGGTTCACCTGCTGAAGTACGACTCCATCCTGGGTCGCCTCAAGCAGGACGTCAGCCACACCGACGACACCATCACGGTCGGCAACCAGACCTTCAAGACGATGGCCGAGCGCGACCCGGCGAACCTGCCGTGGGCCGCGCTGGGCGCCGACATCGTCATCGAGTCGACCGGCATCTTCACCAAGAAGGCCGACGCCGAGAAGCACATCCAGGCCGGCGCCAAGAAGGTCCTGATCTCCGCGCCCGCCAAGGGCGAGGACATCACCATCGTGATGGGCGTCAACCAGGACAAGTACGACGCGGCCAACCACCACGTCATCTCCAACGCCTCCTGCACCACCAACTGTGTGGCGCCGATGGCCAAGGTTCTCGACGAGAACTTCGGCATCGTCAAGGGCCTGATGACCACGGTCCACGCGTACACCAACGACCAGCGCATCCTGGACTTCCCGCACTCGGACCTGCGCCGCGCCCGCGCCGCCGCGGAGAACATCATCCCGACCACGACCGGTGCCGCCAAGGCCACCGCGCTGGTCCTCCCGCAGCTGGAGGGCAAGCTGGACGGCATCGCCATGCGCGTGCCGGTCCCCACCGG
>NZ_JBHWHY010000017.1:0-182295 GCF_042732265.1 Streptomyces sp. NPDC059788
GTCGCAAGCGGTTGCGACCGGCTCCCGGCGGCGTTGTCAGTGGGGTGGATTAGGCTCTGGACCGTGGAGCCCGACCTGTTCACCGCCGCTGCCGAAGACCGCCAGGAGAAAGACCCCACGGGGTCGCCCCTCGCCGTACGGATGCGTCCGCGCACCCTCGACGAGGTGGTCGGCCAGCAGCATCTGCTCAAGCCGGGCTCGCCGCTGCGCCGCCTCGTCGGCGAGGGCGACGGCGGACCCGCCGGACCGTCCTCCGTCTTCCTGTGGGGCCCGCCCGGCATCGGCAAGACCACCCTCGCGTACGTGGTCAGCCAGGCCACGAACAAGCGCTTCGTGGAGCTGTCGGCGATCACCGCGGGCGTCAAGGAGGTGCGCTCCGTCATCGACGGCGCGCGCCGTGCCTCCGGGGGCTACGGCAAGGAGACCGTCCTCTTCCTCGACGAGATCCACCGCTTCAGCAAGGCCCAGCAGGACTCCCTGCTGCCCGCCGTCGAGAACCGCTGGGTGACGCTGATCGCCGCGACGACCGAGAACCCGTACTTCTCGGTGATCTCCCCGCTGCTCTCCCGCTCCCTGCTGCTGACGCTCGAACCGCTCACCGACGACGACCTGCGCGGCCTGCTCAAGCGCGCGCTGACGGACGCGCGCGGCCTGGCGGGCGCGGTCGCGCTGCCCGAGGACACCGAGGCGCATCTGCTGCGCATCGCGGGCGGCGACGCGCGCCGCGCGCTCACCGCCCTGGAGGCCGGGGCCGGGTCCGCGATCTCCAAGGGGGACAAGGAGATCACCCTCCAGACGCTGGAGGAGTCCGTCAACCGCGCCGCGGTGAAGTACGACCGCGCCGGTGACCAGCACTACGACGTCGCCAGCGCCCTCATCAAGTCCATCCGGGGCTCCGACGTGGACGCGGCGCTGCACTACCTCGCGCGGATGATCGAGGCGGGGGAGGACCCGCGGTTCATCGCCCGCCGGCTGATGATCTCGGCGAGCGAGGACATCGGGCTGGCCGACCCGTCCGCCCTGCAGACCGCGGTGGCCGCGGCCCAGGCCGTCGCCCTGATCGGCTTCCCGGAGGCCCGGATCACGCTCAGCCAGGCCACGATCGCGCTGGCGCTGGCCCCCAAGTCCAACGCGGCCTACCTGGCGATCGACGCGGCCCTCGCGGACGTACGGGCCGGGCTGGCGGGCCCCGTGCCGCCGCATCTGCGCGACAGCCACTACAAGGGCGCCGAGAAGCTCGGGCACGGCAAGGGATACCAGTATCCGCACGACCTGCCGGGCGGCATCGCGGCGCAGCAGTACGCGCCGGACGAGGTGCACGGGAAGCGGTATTACGCGCCTACGCGGTACGGCTCCGAGGCGCGGTACGCGGAGGTCACGGAGCGCGTGCGGGGCCGCCTGCGCGGCGAGGAGCCGTAGTCAGGCCGGGCCGGTGCGGGCGCACCCTGGCCGACGGCCGTCCTCAGGCGCCGGACGGGCTGGATCTGCCGGGTGCCCGTCCGGCGGGTGAGTGGCTCTCGGCTTCATTCGGACGCGGCCGCGTCGAAGAGGGTGTGCATGGCGCGGCGGAGTTCGAAGACGTCGCGGACGGGTTCCGGGAAGTCGAAGCGGGCGTCGAAGGAGCGCCGCTCGGCGTCGGTGAAGCGGACCCGCAGGCCGAAGCGGTCCAGGGCGACCGGGACGGCCCGGTCGCGGAAGTCGCAGGCGCTCTGCGAGCGGTCCCCGAGCAGCGTGCACAGGCCGCGGACCTGGTCGCTGTGGGCGGAGTGGAGGTGCTGGAGCAGCTCCGCCTCGTGGTCCGCCAGCGGATCGGGCCGGGCCCGGGTGAACTCCTCCGGCTCGACGGCCTGCGCACCCCACAGGTCGTCCACGGCCGCCTCGCCGACCTCCATGCGCAGCATCATCCAGGCGGGCCGCCCGAACATGCCGGGCTGCGGGTCCGGCTGCAGGGCCTCGCCGATGCCGAGCAGCTCGCCGACCGGGTGCCGCTCGGCGAGCAGCATCGCCGAGCGGGCGCGCTCCTCGTTGCGTACGGGAGTCAGCCAGCCCGCCACCCAGGCCCGGCCGCGTACGCGATGGGGCACGGATACGGGTGCCACGTCGGTGATCTCCATCACGGCGGTGAGGTCGTCGTCCTGGGCGTGTGCGGCGGCCCTGGCGGCCGCGGAGTCCCCAGGAACCAGCAACAGCACGTCACCTGAGGCCGTGACCGTACGGCATACTGGGGAAGAGAGTCCGGCGTCGTCGGGGTCCTCGATTCCGGGGATGCTCAGCGAGGCCATACCATTGGACTCGACGAGGGTTCGTACGCGCTCGGCGGCTGCTGGCTGCTGGGCGTCTTCCACGGGACGCGGCTGACCCATCTCGGTGCTCTGACCAGCACCGGGCAGGGGGATCCCAGGTCGAAACATGCGTTCTCCTCGCGGTAAGGTAAGCCTAACCTAACTTACACGGAGGTCCGTTCCACGTGAACCAGTCGCGTCCCAAGGTCAAGAAGTCGCGCGCGCTCGGCATCGCGCTGACGCCGAAGGCCGTCAAGTACTTCGAGGCCCGTCCCTACCCGCCCGGCGAGCACGGCCGTGGCCGCAAGCAGAACAGTGACTACAAGGTCCGTCTGCTCGAAAAGCAGCGTCTGCGTGCGCAGTACGACATCAGCGAGCGCCAGATGGCGCGTGCCTACGACCGCGCTCGGAAGGTCGAAGGCAAGACCGGCGAAGCGCTGATCATCGAGCTTGAGCGCCGTCTGGACGCGCTCGTCCTGCGTTCGGGCATCGCCCGGACGATCTACCAGGCCCGTCAGATGGTCGTCCACGGCCACATCTCGGTGAACGACCGCAAGGTCGACAAGCCGTCCTTCCGCGTCCGTCCCGACGACGTCGTGATGGTCCGCGAGCGCAGCCGCGAGAAGCACCCCTTCCAGGTCGCGCGCGAGGGCGGTTACGCCCCCGACGGTGAGACCCCCCGCTACCTGCAGGTCAACCTGAAGGCCCTGGCGTTCCGCCTGGACCGTGACCCGCAGCGCAAGGAGATCCCGGTGATCTGCGACGAGCAGCTCGTCGTCGAGTACTACGCCCGCTGACCCAGGCGTAGTCACCGCACGGCTGCGCGCCCCGCGCGCAGCCGGCCGCGTGCTCAGCCCGCCGTCTCCCCGCCCTTCGTGGTGGGGGAGGCGGCGGGTTCGTCGTTGTCCGGGCGCCGCTGCGGTGCCGTGGCGCGCGGGCCCGGTACGGACCCGTCCGGCCGGGTGCTCCCGCCGCCGTCGAGGACCCGGGCGACCGCCGCGTCCAGGTCCAGCAGGGCGCCCGTCGCCACGCGGCGCTCGTACCGCTCCGCGCCCAGCGCCTCCCGCGCCTGCTCCTCGCACAGCCGGTGCGGCTGGTTGAAGAAGCGCGAGCCGAACAGCGGCAGCCCCACCGAGGGCCAGATCCGCCCGGCGGCCCCCTGGAGCAGCGCCGCCTCGTCCGCGTCCCCCTCGCCGAGCGTCACCAGCGCCAGCAGCTCGATGGCCAGCACCGCGCCCAGCAGGTCGTGGAAGACGTGGTCGATGGCCAGGCACTCCGCCAGCAGGGCCCGTGCCCGCGCCGCCTCGCCGCGGCTCCAGGCCGCATAGGCGAGCACGAACAGCGCGTACGCCAGGGTCCACCGCTCGCCGTGGTCGTCGCAGACCTGCCGTACGTCCTCGCACAGCCGTACCGCCTGCGCGAGATCGCCCTGGAAAGCCACCGCCATCGCCAGCTCGACCTGCCCCATCAGCACGTTGCTGTTGAGTTCGCCGATCTCCCGGTAACGGCCGAGCGCGTCGCGCAGCAGCAGCTCCGCGCGCGGCATGTCGTCGCCGACCAGTGCGAGGCAGCCGGTGCGGTGTACGGCGTACGCGGCCGCGGTGGCGTTGCCCGCGCGCTCCGCCTCCACGTCGCACTCCTGGAGCGCGCCCATCGCGCCGACCGTGTCGCCCTGGAGCACCGCCACGTACCCGGCCACCCACAGCGCTTTGAGCCGCGCGTCGTCGTGCTCGCCGTCCAGCTCCAGGGAACGGGCGAGCCAGTGCCGCCCCTCGGAGAGCCGGCCGCAGCCGACCCAGTAGAACCACAGGGTGCCCGCCAGGTACTGGCCCAGGTGCGCGTCGCCGGAACTGTCGAGGCTGTATTCCAGCGCGACCCGCAGATTGGGCAGTTCGCACTCGATACGGGCGGCGACCTCGGCCTGCCGTGGGCTGAACCAGTCCAGTTCGCACCAGGTGGCCAGGCCCACGTACCAGTCGCGGTGCCTCCGGCGCAGCCGCTCGATGTCGCCGGTCGCCTCCAGCCAGCCGGCTCCGTACTCCCGGACCGTGTCCAGCATCCGGTAGCGCAGGCCGGCCGGGGTCTCCTCCCGTACGACGACCGACTGGGCCACCAGCTCTTCCAGGACGTCGAGCAGCTCGTCCGCGGGCAGGCCGGGGCCCGAGCAGACGTACTCCGCCGCGTCCAGGTCGAACTGCCCGGCGAAGGCCGACAGCCGTGCCCACAGCAGCCGTTCGGCGGGCGTGCACAGCTCGTGGCTCCAGCCGATGGTCGTGCGCAGCGTCTGGTGGCGCGGCGGCGCCTCTCGGGTGCCCCCGGTCAGCAGCCGGAAGCGGTCGTCGAGCCGGTGCAGCACCTGCCCCGGCGACAGGGCGCGCAGCCGCCCGGCCGCCAGCTCCAGGGCGAGCGGGATGCCGTCCAGGCGGCGGCACAGCTCGGTGACGGTGGCCTCGTCGTCCGCGTCGGCGGTGAAGCCGGGGAGGACGGCCGCGGCGCGGTCGCGGAACAGGCGGGCCGCGTCCGGGCCGTTCATCGGCGGCAGCGGGAGGTTCTGCTCGCCGGCCAGGCCGAGGGGGCGCCGGCCCGCCGCCAGTACGCGGAGGCCGGGCGCGCGCCGCAGCAGGTCGGCGGTGAGCTCGGCGCAGTCGTCGACCAGGTGCTCGTAGCCGTCCAGGACGAGCAGCAGCTCGCGCCCGGCGAGGTGGCCGCGCAGCGCGGCGCGGGGCGGGCGGCCGGTGTGGTCGGCGAGGCCGAGCGCTTCGGCGACCGCGTGGTCCAGCAGGTGGCCGTGGCGCAGCGCGGCCAGCTCGACCAGCCACACCCCGTCGCAGAAGCGATCCTGCAAGATTGCGGCGGCCTGGGTGGCGAGCCGGGTCTTCCCGACGCCGCCGACCCCGGTGAGCGTGACCAGCCGGGCGGACTCCAGATGAACGGCCAGCGCGGCGAGTTCGGCGTCGCGGCCCACGAACCGGGTGAGCTCCGCGGGCAGGTTGCCGGGCACCCGCCGGCGTGCGGCGAAGGGGCGGGAAGCGGGTCCGGGGCGCATGGAGCGTCGCATGGAACACGGAGCGTACTCGCAGGTGTGCGGACCGTACAATCGCCCGGCGGCGGCCCGGCGGCGCACGGGCCGGGCGGTACGGGCGCACGGCCGCGGCGCGATAGGCTCGGGCTCTGCCGTTCGAGCAGGACGGGACCAGAACAAGTCAGTCGGAGAGTGGTGCCAACGTGTCCGGTGGAGAGGTGGCCGGGATCCTCGTGGCCGTCTTCTGGGCGATCCTCGTGTCCTTCCTCGCCCTCGTGCTGGTGAGGCTCGCGCAGACGCTCAAGGCGACGACCAAGATGGTCGCCGAGGTGTCCGAACAGGCCGTACCGCTCCTGGCCGACGCGTCCGCGACGGTCCGCTCCGCGCACACCCAGCTCGCCCGTGTCGACGCGATCGCCTCCGACGTCCAGGAGGTCACCGCCAACGCCTCCGCGCTCTCCTCGACCGTCTCCTCCGCGTTCGGCGGCCCCCTGGTCAAGGTCGCGGCGTTCGGCTACGGCGTGCGCCGCGCGATCGGCAAGAAGGGCGCACCGCCCGAGCCGAAGCGCACCGTCGTCGGCCGTACCCTGCCCGCCGCCCGCCGCGGCGGGCGCCGCAACCGTCGCTCCAAGGACTGATCGCCGCGATGTTCCGCCGCGCATTCTGGTTCACCACCGGCGCCGCCGCCGGGGTCTGGGCCACCACCAAGGTCAACCGCAAGCTGCGCAAGCTCCAGCCCGACAGCCTCGCGGCGCAGGCCGCCGACAAGGCCGTCGAGACCGGACACCGGCTGCGCCAGTTCGCGTTGGACGTACGCACGGGAATGGCGGACCGTGAAGGGCAGCTTCACGAAGCGCTGGGCCTGACCGACCGGGGCGAGGCGCGCGAACTGCCGCCGACGCGCTCCCGTGCCGCACTCGAAACGCCGCAGTACCAGATCACGCAGCACCGAACGAGAACACCCGGACCGACCGGACCGACCGGAAATGAGGACCACTGATGGAGTCGGCTGAAATCCGCCGCCGCTGGCTGCGCTTCTTCGAGGAGCGCGGGCACACCGTCGTGCCGTCGGCGTCGCTCATCGCGGACGACCCGACGCTGCTGCTGGTCCCTGCGGGCATGGTGCCCTTCAAGCCGTACTTCCTCGGCGAGGTCAAGCCGCCGTGGCCGCGCGCCACCAGCGTCCAGAAGTGCGTGCGCACGCCGGACATCGAAGAGGTCGGCAAGACCACCCGGCACGGCACGTTCTTCCAGATGTGCGGCAACTTCTCCTTCGGCGACTACTTCAAGGAAGGCGCCATCAAGCACGCCTGGGAGCTGCTGACCGGCTCCCTGGAGGACGGCGGCTACGGCCTGGACCCGGAGAAGCTCTGGGTCACGGTCTACCTGGACGACGACGAGGCCGAGCGCATCTGGCACGAGGTCGTCGGGGTGCCCAAGGAGCGCATCCAGCGCCTGGGCAAGAAGGAGAACTACTGGTCCATGGGCGTCCCGGGCCCGTGCGGCCCGTGCTCCGAGATCAACTACGACCGCGGCCCGGAGTTCGGCGTCGAGGGCGGCCCGGCCGTCAACGACGAGCGGTACGTGGAGATCTGGAACCTGGTCTTCATGCAGTACGAGCGCGGCGCCGGCACCTCGAAGGAGGACTTCGAGATCCTCGGCGACCTGCCGAGCCAGAACATCGACACCGGCCTCGGCCTGGAACGCCTGGCGATGATCCTCCAGGGCGTCCACAACATGTACGAGACCGACACGCTGCGCGTCGTCATCGACAAGGCCGGCGAGCTGACCGGCGTGCGCTACGGCGCCGCCGCCGACACCGACGTGTCGCTGCGCGTGGTCGCCGACCACATGCGCACCTCCACCATGCTCATCGGCGACGGCGTCACCCCCGGCAACGAGGGCCGCGGCTACGTGCTCCGCCGCATCATGCGCCGCGCCATCCGCAACATGCGCCTGCTCGGCGCCACCGGCCCGGTCGTCGCCGACCTGCTGGACGTCGTGATCAAGACGATGGGCCAGCAGTACCCGGAGCTGCTGGAGGACCGCAAGCGCATCGAGACGGTCGCCCTCGCCGAAGAGGCCGCCTTCCTCAAGACGCTCAAGGCCGGCACCAACATCCTGGACACCGCCGTCTCCGAGACGAAGGCCGGCGGCGGCACGGTGCTCCCCGGCGACAAGGCGTTCCTGCTCCACGACACCTGGGGCTTCCCCATCGACCTCACCCTCGAAATGGCCGCCGAACAGGGCCTTTCGGTGGACGAGAACGGCTTCCGCCGGCTGATGAAGGAGCAGCGGGAGCGCGCCAAGGCCGACGCCCAGGCCAAGAAGCACGGCCACGCCGACCTGTCCGCCTACCGCGAGGTGGCCGACCGCGCCGGCGCCACCGTCTTCACCGGCTACGCCCACACCGAGGGCGAGACCACCGTCGTGGGCCTGCTGGCCAACGGCGTGGCCGCCCCCGCCGCCCACGAGGGCGACGAGGTCGAGGTCGTCCTGGACCGCACCCCCTTCTACGCCGAGGGCGGCGGCCAGCTCGCCGACACCGGCCGCATCCGGCTGGAGTCGGGCGCCGTCGTCGAGGTCCGCGACGTGCAGCGCCCGGTGCCCGGCGTCACGGTGCACAAGGGCGTCGTCCAGGTCGGCGAGATCGTGGTCGGCTCGGCCGCGTACGCCACCATCGACGTCAAGCGCCGCCGGGCCATCGCCCGCGCCCACAGCGCCACCCACCTCACCCACCAGGCGCTGCGCGACGCGCTCGGCCCCACGGCCGCCCAGGCCGGTTCGGAGAACTCCCCGGGCCGCTTCCGCTTCGACTTCGGCTCGCCGGCCGCCGTGCCGGGCACCGTCCTGACCGACGTCGAGCAGCGGATCAACGAGGTGCTCTCCCGCGAGCTGGACGTCCAGGCCGAGGTCATGAGCATGGAGGACGCCAAGAAGCAGGGCGCCATCGCCGAGTTCGGCGAGAAGTACGGCGACCGGGTACGCGTGGTGACCATCGGCGACTTCTCCAAGGAGCTGTGCGGCGGCACCCACGTCGCCAACACCGCCCAGCTGGGCCTGGTCAAGCTGCTCGGCGAGTCCTCCATCGGCTCCGGCGTGCGCCGCGTGGAGGCCCTGGTCGGCGCGGACGCGTACCACTTCCTGGCCCGCGAGCACACCGTCGTCTCGCAGCTGACCGAGCTGGTCAAGGGCCGTCCCGAGGAGCTGCCCGAGAAGGTCTCCGGGATGCTGGCCAAGCTCCGCGAGGCCGAGAAGGAGATCGAGCGCTACCGCGCGGAGAAGGTCCTGCAGGCCGCCGCCGGGCTGGCCCGGGACGCCAAGGACGTACGGGGCGTGGCGCTGGTCGCCGCCCAGGTCGCCGACGGCACCTCCGCCGACGACCTGCGCAAGCTGGTCCTGGACGTGCGCGGCCGTGTGCCGGGCGACCGTCCGGCCGTGGTGGCCCTGTTCACCGTGGCCAACGGGCGTCCGCTGACCGTCATCGCCACCAACGAGGCCGCCCGCGAGCGCGGCATCAAGGCCGGTGACCTGGTCCGTACGGCCGCCAAGACGCTCGGCGGCGGTGGCGGCGGCAAGCCGGACGTCGCCCAGGGCGGCGGCCAGAACGCCGCCGCGGTGCCCGAGGCCGTCGAGGCCGTCGAGCGCCTCGTGTCCGAGGCGGCCTGAGCGCGTGGGTGAGATGCGGCGTGGCAGGCGCCTCGCCATCGATGTGGGGGACGCCCGGATCGGGGTCGCCTCGTGCGACCCCGACGGGGTCCTCGCGACGCCGGTGGAGACGGTGCCGGGGCGGGACGTCCCGGCGGCCCACCGGCGCCTGCGGGGGATCGTCGAGGAGTACGAACCCATCGAGGTCGTCGTCGGCCTGCCCCGCTCCCTGAACGGGGGAGAGGGGCCGGCTGCGGCCAAGGTGCGGGCGTTCGCGCAGGAGATGGCGCGGGGGATCGCCCCGGTGGCGGTACGCCTCGTCGATGAGCGCATGACAACCGTCACAGCCACGCAGGGACTGCGGGCCTCGGGGGTCCGGAGCAAGAAGGGCCGCTCCGTGGTGGACCAGGCCGCTGCCGTGGTGATTCTCCAGAGTGCGCTGGAGACCGAACGGGTGTCCGGTCACCCACCCGGCGAGAGCGTCGAAGTGGTCATCTGATCGCGGTACGGTAACGTTCCGCGCGACGTTGCGGCGGATCGAACAACCGCACGTGCAGAAAGAGGCGGTCGGTACCGCAGGCGCTGCCACTCAGGAGCGCACCGCCTCGCGGCTCTAGGGGATCGATGACTGAGTATGGCCGGGGCTACGGCTCCGAACCGTGGCACCCGGACGACCCTCTCTACGGAGACCAGGGTCGTTACCGGGGGCAGCCGCAACAACCTCAGCAAGGTCCCTACGGGGGGCAGTACGGCGGCCAGCACCAGCAGGCCGCTTACGGAGGGCAGCAGCACGGAAACCAGCAGCCGCCGTACGGGCAGCAGCCGCACGGGCAGCAGTGGGATGAGCTGAACGGTCCCTACCCTCCCGCCCAGCAGCAGCAGTACGGCAGCGGATGGGACGCCTCCCAGGGCGGCGCCCCGTATGACCCGTATGGGCAGCAGCACCCGCCCGTCGACCCGTACAGCGGCCAGA
Organism: Streptomyces sp. NPDC059788; assembly: GCF_042732265.1. NCBI lineage: Bacteria > Bacillati > Actinomycetota > Actinomycetes > Kitasatosporales > Streptomycetaceae > Streptomyces > Streptomyces sp. NPDC059788. The sequence continues at coordinate 9,926 of NZ_JBHWHY010000017.1, forward strand.
CCCCCGACTACTACGGGACCCAGGACGCCTACCCGCCGCCGCAGCCGCAGCACCTGCGCCAGCAGCAGGCCGGGCAGGACGGCCCCCAGGGACAGCACGACCCGCACGGCCACCAGGGACAGCACGGACACCAGGGGCCGCACGACCCGCACGAGCAGCAGGGGCAGGGCGACCACCAGGGCGACCAGATCGCCCAGACCGCCCAGTTCGAGGCGGTGCGGCCGGAGCACCTGAGCCAGCCGCCGCACCCCTCCCCGCCGGGCGACGACTTCCGGGCCGAACCCGGGCCCGGGCAGGACGAGCAGGTCCGCGACCCGGCGCACTCCTTCTTCAAGGACGGCGGGGACGGCGACGACGACTACGACGACGCCGTCCCCCGCGAGGAACGCCGCTCCGGCCGCGAGCGCCGCGGCCGCAAGGGCAAGCAGCGCAGCCGCATGGCCTGCCTGATCGTCGCCGGTGTCTTCGTCGTCGGCGGCGGCGGTGTCGCCTACTTCGGCTACGACTTCTGGAAGAGCCACTTCGGCCCGGCCCCCGACTTCGAGGGCGAGGGCACGGGGGAGGTCCAGGTCCAGATCCCGCCGGGCAGCACCATCCTGAAGATGGGCCTGATCCTCAAGCGCGAGGGCGTGGTCAAGAGCGCCGACGCGTTCACCGAGGCGGCGGGCGAGGGCGACAAGGGCAAGCGGTTGCAGGACGGCGCCTACTCGCTGCGCAAGCAGATGTCGGCGGAGTCCGCGATCACGCTCATGCTGGACCCCAAGAGCCGCAACGGCCTCACCGTCCGCGAGGGCCTGCGCAACGCCGCCGTCTACGACCTCATCGACAAGAAGCTGCACCTCAAGCCCGGTACGACCAAGGACGTCGCGGCCTCCGAGGCCAAGAACCTGGGGCTGCCCTCCTGGGCGAACAGCAACCCGAAGATCAAGGACCCGCTGGAAGGGTTCCTCTACCCCTCCACGTACAGCGTCAGCGGCAAGGCGAAGCCCGCGGAGGTCCTCAAGGAGATGGTGACGCGGGCCAACCGGGAGTACGCCAAGTACGACCTGGTGGAGAACGCGGCGAAGCTGGACCTCAAGTCGCCGCTGGACCTCGTCACGGTCGCCAGCCTCACCCAGGCCGAGGGCATCACCCACGACGACTTCCGCAAGATGGCCGCGGTCGTCTACAACCGGCTCGCGCCGAGCAACACGATCACGAACCAGAAGCTCGAATTCGACTCGACATACAACTACCTGAAGAACCAGAGCAAGATCGACATCGGTACGCGCGAGATCCGCAACTACGACGACCCGTACAACACCTACTTCTACAAGGGCCTGCCGCCCGGCCCGATCGGCAACCCGGGCGCGGACGCGCTGAAGGCGTCGATCGACCCGGACGACAGCGCCAAGTGGCTGTTCTTCATCTCGATCGACAGCAAGAAGACCGACTTCACGACCAACCTCAAGGACCACGAGAAGCTGGTCCAGGAGTTCAACAAGCGCAAGCGCCCGTAGGGGCGCAGCCGGCGCCCGCCCCGGCCCCCGCCCGACGGCGGCGGCCCCGGGCCGGGGGTGCCCCGGCCGCCGCGCGCGGTTCGTCTATCGTGTCGCGGGTCCGAGCTGAGGAGCACCATGTCCAGTGAAGTCCAGGGCCGACACCGTGCGGCGGTCCTCGGGTCACCCATCGCCCATTCCCTCTCCCCGGTCCTGCACCGGGCCGCCTACGCCGAACTGGGCCTGAGCGGCTGGGAGTACGGCCGCCACGAGATCGACGAGGCCGCGCTGCCCGGCTTCATGGCCCGGCTGGACGGCAGCTGGGCGGGGCTCTCCCTGACCATGCCGCTCAAGCGGGCGGTGATCCCGCTGCTGGACGGGATCAGCGACACCGCGGCCTCCGTCGAGGCCGTCAACACCGTCGTCCTCACCGAGGACGGCCGCCGCACGGGCGACAACACCGATATCCCGGGCATGCTGGCCGCCCTGCGCGAACGCGGCGCGGACCAGGTCGAACGGGCCGCGATCCTGGGCGCCGGCGCCACCGCCTCCTCCGCGCTCGCCGCCCTGTCCCGCATCTGCGCGGGCGAGGTGACCGCCTACGTGCGCAGCGAGGCGCGGGCCGCGGAGATGCGCGGCTGGGGCGAACGGCTGGGCGTGGACGTGCGTACGGCCGACTGGTCGCAGGCCGCCGCGGCCTTCGAGGCGCCGCTCGTCATCGCCACCACCCCGGCCGGGACCACCGACGCGCTGGCCGCCGCCGTGCCCGAGCGCCCCGGCACCCTCTTCGACGTCCTGTACGAGCCGTGGCCGACCACCCTGGCCACCGCGTGGGGCGCCCGCGGCGGCGCCGTCGTGGGCGGCCTGGACCTGCTCGTCCACCAGGCCGTACTACAGGTGGAGCAGATGACGGGGAAGTCGCCGGCGCCGCTGGAGGCGATGCGCGCGGCGGGGGAGGCGGCCCTCGCGGGGCGGTGAACCGGCCCTGTCACCGCCGCTCCGACACCGCGCGGCCGGCCCTCCGCCACCGCGGCCGGTCCGTTTTCCGGACGGGAAGCGGGCCGCCGGGGCAGACGTGGGAGGATCAGGGGAAGACTGTTCGCGCAGTAGCAGGACATGAGGAGCATCGTTGAGCAGGTTGCGCTGGCTGACGGCGGGGGAGTCGCACGGCCCCGCACTCGTGGCGACGCTGGAGGGCCTCCCGGCCGGCGTCCCGATCACCACGGACATGGTGGCGGACGCCCTGGCCCGTCGCCGGCTCGGCTATGGCCGCGGTGCCCGCATGAAGTTCGAGCGCGACGAGGTCACCTTCCTCGGCGGCGTCCGGCACGGGCTCACCCTCGGCTCGCCCGTGGCGATCATGGTCGGCAACACCGAGTGGCCCAAGTGGGAGAAGGTCATGGCGGCCGACCCGGTCGACGAGGCGGAGCTGGCCGAACTGGCCCGCAACGCCCCGCTGACCCGCCCCCGCCCCGGCCACGCGGACCTGGCCGGCATGCAGAAGTACGGTTTCGACGAGGCCCGGCCCATCCTGGAGCGCGCCTCCGCCCGCGAGACCGCGGCCCGTGTCGCGCTCGGCACGGTCGCCCGCTCCTTCCTCAAGGAGACGGCCGGCATCGAGATCGTCTCGCACGTGGTCGAGCTGGCCGCGGCGAAGGCCCCGTACGGCGTGCTCCCCAAGCCCTCCGACGTGGAGAAGCTGGACGCGGACCCGGTCCGCTGCCTGGACTCCGCGGCGAGCGAGGCGATGGTCGCCGAGATCGACCAGGCCCACAAGGACGGTGACACCCTCGGCGGTGTCGTCGAGGTGCTCGCGTACGGCGTGCCCGTCGGCCTCGGCTCGCACGTCCACTGGGACCGGCGGCTCGACGCCCGGCTGGCCGGGGCCCTCATGGGCATCCAGGCCATCAAGGGCGTCGAGGTCGGCGACGGCTTCGACCTGGCCCGGGTGCCCGGCTCCAAGGCGCACGACGAGATCGTTTCCACCGACGACGGCATCCGCCGCACGACCGGCCGCTCGGGCGGCACCGAGGGCGGCCTGTCCACCGGCGAGCTGCTGCGCGTACGGGCCGCGATGAAGCCCATCGCGACCGTCCCGCGCGCGCTGGCCACCGTCGACGTCGCCACCGGCGAGGCCACGCAGGCCCACCACCAGCGCTCCGACGTGTGCGCGGTCCCCGCGGCCGGCATCGTCGCCGAAGCGATGGTGGCGCTCGTGCTGGCCGACGCGGTGGCGGAGAAGTTCGGCGGCGACAGCGTGCCGGAGACCCGCCGCAACGTGCGGTCCTTCCTCGACGGCCTGGCGATCAGGTGACGCCGCCGCTCGTGGTGCTGGTGGGCCCCCCGGGCGCGGGGAAGTCCACCGTGGGGGCCCTGCTGGCCGCCCGGCTCGGCGCCGGGTACCGCGACACCGACGCCGACATCGAGGCGGGCGCGGGCAAGCCCATCCCGGAGATCTTCATCGACCACGGCGAGCCGCACTTCCGCGAGCTGGAGCGCCGCGCCGTGCGCGCCGCGGTCGAGGGCCACCCCGGGGTGCTCTCGCTCGGCGGCGGCGCGATCATGGACGAGGGCACCCGTGCCCTGCTGTCCGGGCTGCCGGTCGTCTTCCTGGACGTCCAACTGGCCGACGCCGTACGGCGGGTGGGGCTGGACGCGCCGCGCCCGCTGCTCGCCGTCAATCCGCGCCAGCGGTGGCGCGAGCTGATGGAGGCGCGCCGCCCGCTGTACACGGAGGTCGCGCGCGCCGTGGTCGCCACGGACAGCCGGACGCCCGAAGAGGTCGCCGAAGCCGTACTGGACGCATTGCAGCTACACGAATCCCCGGAGCCCGGGGTGCCGGCGGCGGACGCCGCGGCCCCCGGCACACCCGGGAGGAAGGAACACCCGTGACGGAGCAGGCCACCCGCATCCAGGTCGGCGGCACCGCGGGCACCGACCCCTACGAGGTCCTGGTCGGCCGGCAGCTGCTGGGCGAACTGGCGGGCCTGATCGGCAAGAAGGCCCAGCGCGTCGCCGTACTGCACCCGGAGGCGCTGGCCGCCACCGGCGAGGCGCTGCGCGAGGACCTCGCGGGCCAGGGGTACGAGGCCATCGCCATCCAGCTGCCCAACGCCGAGGAGGCCAAGACCGCCGAGGTCGCCGCGTACTGCTGGAAGGCGCTCGGCCAGACCGGCTTCACCCGCACCGACGTCATCGTGGGCGTCGGCGGCGGCGCCACCACCGACGTCGCGGGCTTCGTCGCCGCGACGTGGCTGCGCGGCGTGCGCTGGGTCGCCGTACCGACCACCGTGCTCGGCATGGTGGACGCGGCGGTCGGCGGCAAGACCGGCATCAACACCGCCGAGGGCAAGAACCTGGTCGGCGCCTTCCACCCGCCGGCCGGTGTGCTGTGCGACCTGGCCGCGCTGGACTCCCTGCCGGTCCACGACTACGTCTCCGGCCTCGCCGAGGTCATCAAGGCGGGCTTCATCGCCGACCCGGCGATCCTGGAGCTGATCGAGGCCGACCCCGAGGGCGCCAAGCGCCCCGACGGGCCGCACACCGCCGAGCTGATCGAGCGCGCCATCCGGGTCAAGGCCGAGGTCGTCTCCGCGGACCTCAAGGAGTCCGGACTGCGCGAGATCCTCAACTACGGGCACACCCTGGCCCACGCCATCGAGAAGAACGAGCGCTACAACTGGCGGCACGGCGCGGCCGTCTCCGTCGGCATGGTCTTCGCCGCCGAGCTGGGCCGGATCGCCGGCCGGCTGGACGACGCGACCGCCGACCGGCACCGCGCCGTCCTGGAGTCGGTGGGCCTGCCGCTGACCTACCGCGGTGACCAGTGGCCCAAGCTGCTGGAGACGATGAAGGTCGACAAGAAGTCGCGCGGCGACCGGCTGCGCTTCATCGTCCTGGACGGCCTGGCCAAGCCCACCGTCCTGGAGGGCCCCGACCCGGCGATGCTGCTCGCCGCGCACGCGGAGATCGCCGCGTGAGGCGCGTCCTGGTCCTCAACGGGCCCAACCTCGGCCGCCTGGGCTCCCGCGAGCCCGACGTGTACGGCTCCACGTCGTACGCCGGTCTGGTGGAGCGGTGCGCCGCGCTCGGCAAGGAGCTGGGCTTCGAGGCCGACGTCCGGGAGACCAACGACGAGGGCGAGATGATCCGCTGGCTGCACGAGGCGGCGGACCATTCGATTCCGGTCGTGGTCAACCCCGGCGCGTTCACGCACTACTCGTACGCGATGCGGGACGCCGCCGCCCAGCGCACCGCGCCGCTCGTCGAGGTGCACATCTCCAACCCGTACGCCCGCGAGGAGTTCCGCCACACCTCGGTGATCGCGGCGGTGGCCAGCGGCACCGTCGCGGGCTTCGGCATCGGCTCCTACGAGCTCGCGCTGCGCGCGCTGGCCGCCGAACTCACCGGCTGAGCACGCCCCTCGGGCCCGCCCCGGCCGTCGCCCGCACGGCGACGGCCGGGGGAGGACTGCGGCCGCCTTCTGCGGGTACCGTTCGCCGGACAACCACATCGGCCCACCCGGGCCGGACGCCCGGCGCGCCGGACACGCGAGCACGGTACGGACGACAGCCCCGCCCGTATCGCGTACCGCGCACGCCACGGGCGGCCACGAGATTCGACCGCACGAGACGGAGAGCCACCGGATGCAGCACGCAGTGGGGGCTCCGCTGCCACCGCCTCACGGACCGGTGCCGGGCCCGGGGGCCGCGATGAGCCCGCACCCCGGCCACCCCATACCGCCGCACCGGCCGCCCGCCGCGCCGCCCGCGCCCGGCTGGCCCACGGCCCCGCCGCCCCTCGCCCCGCAGCACGGCGCGCCGACCGCGCCGCCCGCTGCCGAGGCCACCGGGCACATCCAGCTCCCGCCCGGCGCGCCCGTGGCGCTGCCCAGCCCGCCCGCCGGCGCCTCCGCGCAGGACGCCGCGCACACCGCCGTCGCGGTGCTGCTCATCGGCCCGGCCGGAGCCGGCAAGACCAGCGTCGCCCGGCACTGGGCCGACACCCGCCGGGTGCCCACCGCGCACATCAGCCTCGACGACGTACGCGAATGGGTGCGGTCCGGGTTCGCGGACCCGCAGACGGGGTGGAACGAGCACTCCGAGGCGCAGTACCGCCTCGCCCGCCGCACCTGCGGCTTCGCGGCCCGCAACTTCCTCGCCAACGGCATCTCCTGCATCCTCGACGACGCCGTCTTCCCGGACCGCCCGGTGATCGGCCTCGGCGGCTGGAAGCGCCATGTGGGCCCCGGGCTGCTGCCGATCGTGCTGCTGCCCGGCCTGGAGATCGTCCTGGAGCGCAACGCCCGCCGTACGGGCAACCGGCGCCTCTCCGACGAGGAGGTCGCCCGCATCCACGGCCGCATGGCGGGCTGGTACGGCTCCGGCCTGCCCATCATCGACAACTCCGCGCAGGACGTGCCCACCACGGCCCGCCTCCTGGACGACGTGGTGGCGCGCAGCATCGCGAGCCCGCCGAGCTGGTAGGGGCGGGGGCCGGCCTCCGGGGCTTGGCCGGGCGTTCGGTCGGGGGCCGGGTCGCCGTCCGGCTTGGTCCGTGGCGTCCGGTCTCCGGCGTCCGGTCCGCGGTCCGGGCCGCCGCGCCGGTCCGGGAGCTGGTCCGGTCGCTCCGTCCGGCGTCCGGGCCGCCGTTCGGTCCGCCGTGCGTTCCGGCGCCCGAAAGGCTCCGGTTCCCGGGGTTCCCGTCGCCCGCTCCGGGTATCCCCCCGCCGGGGGGACGATCACGTTCGATTCGCCCCGTAGGGCAGCCTCCCGGCCCGCCCCCCGGCCCTGCCTCCCGCCCGGCCCTGCCTCCCGCCCGGCCCTGCCTCCCGCCCGGCCCTCCGCCTGCCCTTCCGCTCCGCCCCCGTCCGGCCTCCCCCCCAGCCTCCCGCCCCGCCCCCCCCCGCCCGCTTCCGGCCCGCCTCCCGCCCGCCCGGCCAAGAGCCCGTACGGCCCCGGTCGGAAGCCCTACGCAGCCCCCCGGCCAGGAGCGACCCGCGGTCCCCCGGCCGGACCCGCCCGACCGGCCGGGCCGGACCGGTGCCCGTACGCTCGGTGCATGTCCGAGCTGTACTCGGCCCGGCGTACGCGGCTGCGCGACCGCTGCGTCGCCGCCGGAAGCGCCGCTGCGCTCATCTCGCGTCCCGCCAACGTCCGCTACCTCACCGGCTGCGCACCGCCCGGCGCGGCCCTGCTGCTCGGCCCGGCCGACGACCTCCTGCTGACCGGGGGGCCGCTCAGCGGTGACCCTTCGGAGGGCCGGCCCGCCGAGGAGCTGCGGGTGTCCGAGCTGCCCGACCGGGGCGGCGACCCGGTCGTGGCGGCCGCGGACCGGGCCGCGCGGGCCGGGGCGGGCTCGCTCGCCGTCGAGGAGCACCACCTCACGGTCGCCCGGCACCGCGCGCTGAGCCAGGTCGCCCCGCGGCTGCTGCTCGCCGATCTCGCCCGCGCCGTCGAGGCGCAGCGGGTCGTCAAGGACGACGAGGAGATCGCCTGTCTGCGGATCGCCGCGGAGATCACCGACCAGGCCCTCGGCGAGCTGCTGGAATCGATTCTGGTGGGCCGTACGGAACGGCATCTCGCCCTGGAACTGGAGCGCCGCCTCGTGGACCACGGCGCGGACGGCCCCGCCTTCCCCACCTCGGTCGCCTCGGGGCCGCATTCGGGACGGCCCGGACATTTGCCCACCGACCGGCGGGTCGAGGAAGGCGACTTCCTGACCGTCAACCTGGGCGCGAACTACCGGGGTTACCGTTGCGAGATCGGCCGTACGTTCGTCATCGGCACCACGCCGGCGGACTGGCAGATCGAGCTGTACGACCTCGTTTTCGCAGCCCAGCGGGCCGGACGGGAGGCGCTGGCACCGGGCGTGGAGTGCCGCGAGGTGGACCGGGCGGCGCGTCAGGTCCTGGTCGGCGCGGGCCACGGCGAGCGCCTGGGACCGGGGACCGGACACGGTGTGGGACTCGAAATCGTCGAGGACCCTCGGCTGTCACCTGCGGCCATGGGTAAACTGGACGCTTGCGTGCCGGTCACCGTCGATCCGGGGGTTCACATCCCGGGCCGCGGCGGCGTCCGGATCGACGACACACTCGTCGTCCGCCCCGAGGCGGACGGCGGGCCCGAGCTACTCACGATCACGACCAAGGAGCTGCTCGCGCTCTGAGCCGGACCGGTTCGTCGCGCGGGGGCCCGGGGTCCCACCACCCGCAGTCCAGGAGATTCCGCAACCGTGGCTTCCACGAACGACCTCAAGAACGGCCTGGTGCTCAAGCTCGAAGGCGGCCAGCTCTGGTCCGTCGTCGAGTTCCAGCACGTCAAGCCCGGCAAGGGCCCGGCCTTCGTCCGCACCAAGCTCAAGAACGTGCTGTCCGGCAAGGTGGTGGACAAGACCTTCAACGCCGGTGTGAAGGTCGAGACGGCCAACGTCGACAAGCGGGGCATGCAGTTCTCGTACATGGACGGCGAGTACTTCGTCTTCATGGACATGGACACCTACGACCAGCTGCACATCGACCGCAAGACCGTCGGTGACGCCGCCAACTACCTCCTCGAAGGCTTCGAGGCCGTCGTGGCCCAGCACGACGGCTCGGTGCTCTACGTCGAGCTGCCGGCCGCCGTCGAGCTGGTCATCAAGGAGACCGAGCCGGGCGTCCAGGGTGACCGCTCCACCGGCGGCACCAAGCCCGCCACGCTGGAGACCGGCTACCAGATCCAGGTGCCGCTCTTCATCACGACCGGCGAGAAGATCAAGGTCGACACCCGCTCCGGCGAGTACCTCGGCCGGGTGAACAGCTAACCGTGGCCGCCCGCAACAAGGCCCGTAAGCGCGCCTTCCAGATCCTCTTCGAGGCCGACCAGCGCGGTGCCGACGTGCAGTCCGTGCTCGCGGACTGGATGCGGCACGCCCGGACCGACCCGCGGCAGCCGCCGGTCAACGAGTACACCCTGCAACTGGTCGAGGGGTACGCGGAGCGCGTCGAGCGCATCGACGAGCTGCTCGCCTCCTACTCGGTCGGCTGGACGCTGGACCGGATGCCGACGGTGGACCGCAACGTCCTGCGGCTCGGCGCGTACGAGCTGATCTGGGTGGACGAGACGCCGGACGCCGTCGCCATCGACGAGGCGGTACAGCTGGCCAAGGAGTTCTCCACGGACGACTCCCCGGCCTTCGTCAACGGCCTGCTGGCCCGTCTGAAGGAACTGAAGCCCGGCCTGCGGCGCGAGGCGCAGTAAGGCGGCGGTGGATCCCGTGAAAGGGCCCGGAGCGTGCGACGCTCCGGGCCCTTCGCATGGGCGGGTGCGGGCCGCGGGGGAGCGGTGGGGCGCCGCGTGCGGGCCCGGAGCCCGCGAGCGTACGCGTACGGAGGGCGGGTGCGTACGCGTACGGCGGCAGCGCGCGCGTGCGGAGAGCGGGTGCGTACGCGTACGGAAACGGCGGCGCACGCGCACAGAAAACCGCCGCCCCGGAGAGGTCCGGAGCGGCGGTACGTTTCTGCAGGTGGCGGCGGTGCGGTCAGATGTCCTCGTGCTGCACCGCGCGGCGGGCGTCGGCGTCCAGCACGCCCCAGCTGATCAGCTGCTCCGTCAGCACGGAGGGCGACTGGTCGTAGATCACCGCGAGGGTGCGCAGGTCGTCCTGGCGGATCGAGAGGACCTTGCCGTTGTAGTCGCCGCGCTGGCTCTGGATCGTGGCGGCGTAGCGCTGCAGCGGGCCGGCCTTCTCGGCGGGGACGTGGGCCAGCCGCTCCAGGTCCAGGACCAGCTTCGGCGGCGGCTCGGCGGCACCGCCCGGGGTCGTGCCCGGCAGGAGTTCCTGCACCGGCACGCCGTAGAAGTCGGCCAGCTCGGCCAGGCGCTGCACGGTCACGGCACGGTCGCCGCGCTCGTACGAGCCCACCACGACGGCCTTCCAGCGGCCCTGGGACTTCTCCTCGACACCGTGGAGAGAGAGGCCCTGCTGGGTGCGGATGGCGCGGAGCTTGGCCCCGAGCTGTTTGGCGTATTCGCTGGACATAAAGCTCCCCGGACACTGTGTAGACGTGCGGCGCGGGCCGCGCGGCTGGTAACTCACTGTGAGGTTACGCAGCGTAATTTGGCTTCGTCAAGCCGAATGAGTCACACGGAGGCCTCGAAGGGGTGCTGTCGGACCACGCCGCGGCTCCTGGTAACGTGAACGGCGTAATTCCGACGTCCTTTAAAGTCCGTCCCGTGAGGCGGAGAAGGAGGTCCGTTCGTCATGGACGCCCCCAGCTCGAATGCTGCGCGCCCGGTCCTCGAAGGCCCGGACATCACGCGCATGCTCACCCGTATCGCCCACGAGATCGTCGAACGCGCCAAGGGCGCCGACGACGTGGTGCTCCTCGGCATCCCCACCCGCGGGGTCTTCCTCGCCCGCCGGCTGGCCGCCAAACTCGAAGAGATCACCGGCCGCGCCGTTCCCGTCGGCTCGCTCGACATCACCATGTACCGCGACGACCTGCGCCTGGGTCCGGCCCGCGCTCTCGCGCGCACCGACATCCCCGGTGACGGCATCGAGGGCCGCGTGGTCCTCCTCGTCGACGACGTGCTCTTCTCCGGCCGTACGATCCGCGCCGCCCTCGACGCCCTGAACGACATCGGCCGGCCGCGCGCCGTGCAGCTCGCGGTCCTGGTCGACCGCGGCCACCGCGAGCTGCCGATCCGTGCCGACTATGTGGGCAAGAACCTCCCCACGTCGCTGCGGGAGACGGTCAAGGTCCAGCTCACCGAGGAGGACGGCCGCGACGCCGTGCTGCTCGGCGTCAAGCGGACCGCCCCGGCCGGCGGGCAGTAGCTCCTTCGCGGACGGACCCGGCGCGACCGGGCCCGTACCCATGCCTGCTCGACGGACATACCCGTACACCTCCATCACTCACGGAGAAAACCGGATGAAGCGTCATCTCATCTCGGCCGCCGACCTCACCCGCGACGACGCCGTCCTGATCCTCGACACCGCCGAGGAGATGGCCCGGGTAGCGGACCGGCCGATCAAGAAGCTCCCCACGCTGCGCGGACGCACCGTCGTCAACCTCTTCTTCGAGGACTCCACGCGCACCCGCATCTCCTTCGAGGCCGCCGCCAAGCGGCTGTCCGCCGACGTCATCAACTTCTCCGCGAAGGGCTCCTCCGTCTCCAAGGGCGAGTCCCTCAAGGACACCGCGCTGACCCTGGAGGCGATGGGCGCGGACGCCGTCGTCATCCGGCACGGCGACTCCGGCGCCCCACACCGCCTGGCCACCTCCGGCTGGATCGGCGGCTCGGTCGTCAACGCCGGCGACGGCACGCACGAGCACCCCACCCAGGCGCTGCTGGACGCCTTCACCATGCGCCGCCACCTGACCGACGGCACCGGCCAGGACCTGTCCGGGCGCCACATCACCATCGTCGGCGACATCCTGCACAGCCGCGTCGCCCGCTCCAACGTCCACCTGCTGACCACGCTCGGCGCCGAGGTGACGCTGGTCGCGCCGCCCACGCTGGTGCCGGTCGGCGTCGAGCGGTGGCCCTGCGAGGTCAGCTACGACCTCGACGCGGTGCTGACCAAGTCCGACGCCGTGATGATGCTGCGCGTCCAGCGCGAGCGGATGAACGCCGCCTTCTTCCCCACCGAGCGGGAGTACGCCCGGCGCTACGGCCTCGACGGCGACCGCATGGGCCGGATGCCCGACCACGCGATCGTGATGCACCCCGGCCCGATGAACCGCGGCATGGAGATCACCGCCGAGGTCGCCGACTCGCCGCGCTGCACCGCCGTCGAACAGGTCGCCAACGGTGTCAGCATCCGTATGGCCGTCCTGTACCTGCTGCTGGGCGGCAACGAACCCGCCGTCACCACCAGTGCCGCCCCCGCCCACCCGTCGCCCGCCACCACCCCAGATGGAGGCGCCGCGCGCCGCGCCTCCCATCGCACCGAGGAGAGCAAGTAATGAGCAAGACCCTGATCCGCGGGGCGAAGGTCCTGGGTGGCGAGCCGCAGGACGTACTGATCACCGATGGTGCGATCGCTGCCGTCGGCAACGAACTGGCCGGTACCGAGGGCGCCACCGTCGTCGAGGCCGCGGGCCAGATCCTGCTGCCCGGCCTGGTCGACCTGCACACCCACCTGCGTGAGCCGGGCCGCGAGGACTCCGAGACCGTCCTGACCGGTACCAAGGCCGCCGCCGTCGGCGGTTTCACCGCCGTGCACGCCATGGCCAACACCTTCCCCGTCGCCGACACCGCCGGCGTCGTCGAGCAGGTCTGGCGCCTGGGCAAGGAGTCCGGCTACTGCGACGTGCAGCCGGTCGGCGCGGTGACCGTGGGCCTGGAGGGCAAGAAGCTCGCCGAGCTGGGCGCCATGCACGAGTCCGCGGCGGGCGTACGGGTCTTCTCCGACGACGGCAAGTGCGTGGACGACGCGGTGATCATGCGCCGCGCGCTGGAGTACGTGAAGGCCTTCGACGGCGTGATCGCCCAGCACGCCCAGGAGCCCCGGCTGACCGCGGGCGCCCAGATGAACGAGGGCATCGTCTCCGCCGAGCTGGGCCTGGCGGGCTGGCCCGCGGTGGCCGAGGAGTCGATCATCGCGCGGGACGTGCTGCTCGCCGCGCACGTCGGCTCGCGGGTGCACATCTGCCACCTGTCCACCGCGGGCTCCGTCGAGATCGTCCGCTGGGCCAAGTCCAAGGGCTGGAACGTCACCGCCGAGGTCACCCCGCACCACCTGCTGCTGACCGACGAGCTCGTACGCTCCTACAACCCCGTCTACAAGGTGAACCCGCCGCTGCGCACGGAGGCCGACGTGCTCGCGCTGCGCGAGGCGCTGGCCGACGGCACCATCGACTGCGTCGCCACCGACCACGCACCGCACCCGCACGAGGACAAGGACTGCGAGTGGGGCGCGGCCGCCATGGGCATGGTCGGCCTGGAGACGGCGCTGTCCGTCGTCCAGCACACGATGGTCGACAGCGGCCTGCTGGACTGGGCCGGCGTCGCCGACCGGATGTCCTTCCGCCCCGCCGGGATCGGCCGTCTCAAGGGCCATGGCCGTCCCGTCTCGCCTGGCGAGCCCGCCAACCTCACGCTGCTCGATCCGGCATACCGTGGACCCGTGGACCCCGCGGGCTTCGCCTCCCGCAGCCGTAACACGCCCTATGAGGGCCGTGAGCTGCCGGGGCGCGTGACCCACACCTTCCTGCGGGGCCGGGCAACGGTCGTGGACGGGAAACTGGCGTGACATCTTCAATCATCCAACTGGCAGCCGAGCAGAAGTCCGCCGAGGTCACCGACTGGGCGGCCCGCATCGGCTGGGTCGTCGGACTGCTCCTGTTCGTCGCGCTCCTGTACTGGCTGATGCGCGAGGGCTGGAAGTGGCGCGGCACCCTCCAGGGCGACCTGCCCGAGCTGCCCACGGCTCCCGAGGACGCCGGAGCGCCGCGGCTGACGATGACCGGCCGCTACCACGGCTCCACCACCGCCGGGCAGTGGCTGGACCGCGTGGTCGCGCGCGGTCTGGGTACCCGCAGCCGCGTCGAGCTGACCCTGACGGACGCCGGCGTGGACGTCGTACGGCCCGGTGCGCAGGACTTCTTCGTCCCGGCGGCGGCGCTGCGCGGCGCCCGCCTGGACAAGGGCATCGCCGGCAAGGTGCTCCCCGAGGGCGGCCTGCTGGTGATCACCTGGGCGCACGGGGACCAGGAGATCGACTCCGGTTTCCGCTCCGACCGGGCCGCCGAGCACACCGCCTGGGTCACCGCTCTGAGCGACCTGGGCAGCAAGAACAGCAAGACCATCGAAACGGAAGGCGCACGATGACGACCTCCACCGGGGCAGCCGTGAAGGCTCCCGCCATACTCGTCCTGGAGGACGGACGCAGCTTCCGCGGCCGCGCCTACGGGGCCGTGGGGGAGACCTTCGGCGAGGCGGTGTTCTCCACCGGCATGACCGGCTACCAGGAGACCCTGACCGACCCCTCGTACCACCGCCAGGTCGTCGTCATGACCGCCCCGCACATCGGCAACACGGGCGTCAACGACGAGGACCCGGAGTCCGCCCGCATCTGGGTGTCCGGCTTCGTCGTCCGCGACCCCGCCCGCACCCCGTCCAACTGGCGCTCGGTCCGCTCCCTCGACGACGAGCTGGCCGCCCAGGGCGTCGTCGGCATCAGCGGCATCGACACCCGCGCGCTCACCCGCCACCTGCGCGAGCGCGGCGCGATGCGGGTCGGCATCTTCTCCGGCCCCGGCCTCGACGGCCCGTCCGGCACCGGCCTCGCCGACGAGGCGATGCTGCTCGCCAAGGTGCAGGCGGCCCCGCAGATGAAGGGCGCCGACCTGTCCGCCGAGGTCGCCACCAAGGAGGCGTACGTCGTGCCCGCGCAGGGCACCAAGCGCTTCACGGTCGCCGCCGTCGACCTGGGCATCAAGGGCATGACCCCGTACCGGATGGCCGAGCGCGGCATCGAGGTGCACGTGCTGCCCGCCACCGCCACCGTCGAGGACGTGTACGCGGTCGCGCCGGACGGCGTGTTCTTCTCCAACGGCCCCGGCGACCCGGCGACCGCCGACCACGCGGTGTCCGTCATGCAGGGCGTGCTGGAGCGCGGTACGCCGCTGTTCGGCATCTGCTTCGGCAACCAGATCCTCGGCCGCGCGCTGGGCTTCGGCACGTACAAGCTCAAGTACGGGCACCGCGGCATCAACCAGCCGGTGCAGGACCGCACGACCGGCAAGGTCGAGGTCACCGCGCACAACCACGGCTTCGCCGTCGACGCGCCGCTCGACCAGGTCTCCGAGACCCCCTACGGCCGCGCCGAGGTCTCCCACGTCTGCCTCAACGACAACGTGGTGGAGGGGCTCCAGCTCCTCGACCGGCCGGCCTTCAGCGTCCAGTACCACCCCGAGGCCGCCGCGGGTCCGCACGACGCGGCCTACCTGTTCGACCGCTTCGTCCAGCTCATGGAGGGCCAGCGTGCCTAAGCGCACCGATATCCAGTCCGTCCTGGTCATCGGCTCCGGCCCGATCGTCATCGGCCAGGCAGCCGAGTTCGACTACTCCGGCACCCAGGCGTGCCGGGTCCTGAAGGCCGAGGGCCTGCGGGTCATCCTGGTCAACTCCAATCCGGCCACGATCATGACCGACCCGGAGATCGCCGACGCCACCTACGTCGAGCCGATCACCCCGGAATTCGTCGAGAAGATCATCGCCAAGGAGCGCCCGGACGCCCTGCTGCCCACCCTGGGCGGCCAGACCGCGCTGAACACCGCGATCTCGCTGCACGAGTCCGGCACGCTGGAGCAGTACGGCGTCGAGCTGATCGGCGCCAACGTCGAGGCGATCAACAAGGGCGAGGACCGCGACCTGTTCAAGGAGGTCGTCGAGGCGGTCCGCCGCAAGATCGGCCACGGCGAGTCCGCCCGCTCCTACATCTGCCACTCCATGGACGACGTCATGAAGGGCGTCGAGGAACTGGGCGGCTACCCGGTCGTCGTCCGCCCCTCCTTCACCATGGGCGGCGCCGGCTCCGGCTTCGCCCACGACGAGGAGGAGCTGCGCCGTATCGCCGGTCAGGGCCTGACCCTGTCGCCGACCACCGAGGTGCTCCTGGAGGAGTCCATCCTCGGCTGGAAGGAGTACGAGCTGGAGCTGATGCGCGACAAGAACGACAACGTCGTGGTCGTCTGCTCCATCGAGAACTTCGACCCGATGGGCGTGCACACCGGCGACTCCATCACCGTCGCCCCGGCGATGACGCTGACCGACCGCGAGTACCAGACCCTGCGCGACATCGGCATCGCGGTGATCCGCGAGGTCGGCGTGGACACCGGCGGCTGCAACATCCAGTTCGCCGTCAACCCCGTCGACGGCCGGGTCATCGTCATCGAGATGAACCCGCGCGTCTCGCGCTCCTCGGCGCTCGCCTCCAAGGCCACCGGCTTCCCGATCGCGAAGATCGCCGCCCGGCTGGCCGTCGGCTACACGCTCGACGAGATCCCCAACGACATCACCGAGCAGACCCCGGCGTCCTTCGAGCCGACCCTCGACTACGTCGTCGTCAAGGTGCCGCGCTTCGCGTTCGAGAAGTTCCCGGCGGCCGACGCCCGGCTGACCACCACCATGAAGTCGGTGGGCGAGGCGATGGCCATCGGCCGCAACTTCACCGAGGCGCTCAACAAGGCGCTGCGCTCGCTGGAGAAGAAGGGCAGCCAGTTCGCGTTCACCGGCGAGCCCGGCGACAAGGCCGAGCTGCTGCTGCGGGCCGAGATGCCCACCGACGGCCGGATCAACACCGTCATGCAGGCCATCCGGGCCGGGGCCACCCCCGAGGAGGTCTTCGACGCCACGAAGATCGACCCGTGGTTCGTCGACCAGCTGTTCCTGATCAAGGAAACCGCCGACGAGATCGCCGCCACCGACAAGCTCGGCCCCGAGGTCCTGGCGCACGCCAAGCGCCACGGCTTCTCCGACAGCCAGATCGCCGCGATCCGCGGTCTGACGGAGGACGTCGTCCGCGAGGTCCGGCACGCCCTCGGCATCCGTCCGGTCTTCAAGACGGTGGACACCTGCGCCGCCGAGTTCGCCGCGAAGACCCCGTACTTCTACTCCTCCTACGACGAGGAGAGCGAGGTCGCGCCGCGCGAGAAGCCCGCCGTGATCATCCTGGGCTCCGGCCCGAACCGCATCGGCCAGGGCATCGAGTTCGACTACTCCTGCGTGCACGCCTCCTTCGCGCTGTCCGAGGCGGGCTACGAGACCGTCATGGTCAACTGCAACCCGGAGACCGTCTCCACCGACTACGACACCTCCGACCGGCTCTACTTCGAGCCGCTCACCCTGGAGGACGTCCTGGAGATCGTGCACGCCGAGCAGCAGGCGGGCCCGGTCGCCGGCGTCATCGTCCAGCTCGGCGGCCAGACCCCGCTGGGCCTGGCCCAGGCGCTGAAGGACAACGGCGTACCGATCGTCGGCACCTCGCCGGAGGCCATCGACCTGGCCGAGGAGCGCGGCGCGTTCGGCCGGGTGCTGACCGAGGCCGGCCTGCCCGCCCCCAAGTACGGCACCGCCTACTCCTTCGGCCAGGCCAAGGGCATCGCCGCCGAGATCGGCTACCCGGTCATGGTCCGGCCGTCCTACGTCCTCGGCGGCCGCGGCATGGAGATCGTCTACGACGAGCCGTCGCTGGGCGAGTACCTGATGCGGCACGCCGGCCTCATCGACCGGCACCCGGTCCTCATCGACCGCTTCCTGGACGACGCCATCGAGATCGACGTGGACGCCCTCTACGACGGCACCGAGCTCTACCTCGGCGGCGTCATGGAGCACATCGAGGAAGCCGGCATCCACTCCGGCGACTCCGCCTGCGCGCTGCCGCCCATCACCCTCGGCGGCCACGACATCAAGCGGCTGCGCGCCTCCACCGAGGCGATCGCCAAGGGCGTCGGCGTGCGCGGCCTGATCAACATCCAGTTCGCGATGGCCGGCGACATCCTGTACGTGCTGGAGGCCAACCCGCGCGCCTCCCGTACGGTGCCCTTCACCTCGAAGGCGACCGCGGTGCCGCTGGCCAAGGCCGCCGCCCGGATCTCGCTGGGCGCCACCGTCGCCGAGCTGCGCGCCGAGGGCATGCTGCCGAAGAGCGGCGACGGCGGCACGCTGCCGCTGGACTCGCCGATCTCCGTCAAGGAGGCCGTCATGCCCTGGTCGCGGTTCCGCGACGTCTCCGGGCAGGGCGTGGACACCGTGCTGGGCCCGGAGATGCGCTCCACCGGCGAGGTCATGGGCATCGACTCGGTGTTCGGCACCGCGTACGCCAAGTCGCAGTCCGGCGCGTACGGCGCGCTGCCCACCAAGGGCCGCGCGTTCGTCTCCGTCGCCAACCGCGACAAGCGCTCGATGATCTTCCCGGCGCGGGAGCTGGTCGCCCACGGCTTCGAACTGCTCGCCACCTCCGGCACCGCCGAGGTGCTGCGCCGCAACGGCATCAACGCCACCGTGGTGCGCAAGCAGAGCGAGGGCGAGGGCCCCGACGGCGAGAAGACCATCGTCCAGCTCATCCACGACGGCGAGGTCGACCTGATCGTCAACACGCCGTACGGCACCGGCGGCCGCCTCGACGGCTACGACATCCGCACCGCGGCCGTCGCCCGCGCCGTCCCGTGCCTGACCACGGTCCAGGCGCTCGCCGCCGCCGTCCAGGGCATCGAGGCGATGTCCCGCGGCGACGTGGGGGTGCGCTCCCTCCAGGAACACGCGCGGCAGCTGACCGCGGCCCGCGAGGAGTAGGGCCACCGGGAGGGGGACACCGTCGCGGTGTCCCCCTCTTCATGAGCCCGCCCCTCGATCCCACCCTTTCGACCCGCGGAAGGCCCCGCCCCGTCGTGTACTCCCTCCTCTTCAACCTGATCTTCCGCCGCATGGACCCCGAGAAGGCCCACCACCTGGCCTTCCGCTGGATCCGGCTGGCCGCGCGCGTCCCCGTGCTGCGCACCTTCGCCGCGGCCTTCCTGGCCCCCCGCCACAAGGAGCTGCGTACGGAGGCCCTGGGCCGCCGGATGCACGGCCCCTTCGGGCTGGCCGCCGGCTTCGACAAGAACGCCGTCGCCGTCGACGGCATGGCCATGCTCGGCTTCGACCACGTCGAGATCGGCACGGTCACCGCCGAGCCCCAGCCCGGCAACCCGAAGAAGCGCCTGTTCCGCCTCGTGCCGGACCGCGCGCTCATCAACCGCATGGGCTTCAACAACGACGGCTCCGCGGCCGTGGCGGCCCGTCTGGCGGCCCGCAACCCGGTCTTCCGTACGACGCTGGGCGTCAACATCGGCAAGACCAAGGTCGTCCCCGAGGACGAGGCGATCGCCGACTACGTGACCTCCACGGAGCGGCTGGCCGCCCACGCCGACTACCTGGTCGTCAACGTCTCCTCGCCGAACACTCCCGGCCTGCGCAACCTCCAGGCCGTCGAGCACCTGCGCCCGCTGCTCGGCGCGGTCCGCGAGGCGGCCGACCGCACCGTCACCGGACGCCGCGTCCCGCTGCTCGTCAAGATCGCGCCGGACCTCGCCGACGAGGACGTGGACGCGGTCGCCGACCTCGCCGTCGAACTGGGCCTGGACGGCATCATCGCCACCAACACCACCATCGCCCGCGAGAGCCTCGGCCTGGCCTCCGACCCGGCCCTGGTCCAGGAGACCGGCGGCCTGTCCGGCGCCCCGGTCAAGGAACGCTCCCTGGAGGTGCTGCGCCGCCTCTACGCCCGCGTCGGCGACCGCGTCACCCTGGTGGGCGTCGGCGGCATCGAGAACGCCGAGGACGCCTGGCAGCGCATCCTCGCCGGCGCCACCCTCGTACAGGGCTACAGCGCCTTCATCTACGAGGGCCCGTGCTACGCCCGCGCCATCCACAAGGGCCTGGCCGCCCGACTGCGCAACAGCCCGTACGCCACCCTCGCCGACGCCGTCGGCGCCGAGCACAGGAAGGCCGGCGCATGACGGCCCACGAACCGCAGCCCTTCGGCGCGCGCCTGCGCCGCGCCATGGACGACCGCGGCCCGCTCTGCGTCGGCATCGACCCGCACGCCTCGCTGCTGGCCGACTGGGGCCTGAGCGACGACGTGGCAGGCCTGGCGGCCTTCTCGCGGACCGTCGTCGAGGCCCTGGCCGACCGCGTCGCCGTCCTCAAGCCGCAGTCCGCCTTCTTCGAGCGCTTCGGCTCGCGCGGCGTCGCCGTCCTGGAGGAGACCGTCGCCTCGGCCCGGGAGGCCGGCGCCCTCGTCCTGATGGACGCCAAGCGCGGCGACATCGGTTCCACCATGGCCGCGTACGCCGCCACGTACCTGGACCCGGCCTCGCCGCTGTTCTCGGACGCCGTCACGGTCAGTCCGTACCTGGGCTTCGGTTCGCTGCGCCCGGCCGTCGACCTGGCCCGCGAGCACGGCTGCGGGCTGTTCGCCCTCGCGCTGACCTCGAATCCCGAGGGGCACGAGGTCCAGCACGCGGTACGGGCCGACGGCCGCAGCGTCGCCGCGACCGTTCTGGGCCACCTGAAGGCGGAGAACGCCGACGCCGCCGCACGCGGGGAGCTGGGCTCGTACGGGGCCGTCGTCGGCGCCACGCTCGGCGACCTGTCCGCGTACGACCTGGCCATCGGCGGTCCCCTGCTCGCGCCCGGCATCGGTGCCCAGGGCGCGACCCCCGCGGACCTGCCGCGGGTCTTCGGGGACGCGGTCCGGGCCGTCGTGCCGAGCGTCAGCCGGGGGGTGCTCCGTCACGGTCCGGACACCGCCGCGCTGCGCGACGCCGCCCTCCGATGTGCCGACGAGGTGCGGGAAGCGGTCGAACGTCGGGGACTTTAGTCCCGATATGTCCTGGTCAGCAGAGTCTGACCAGGACTTTTCGTCTGTTCTCGCTGACTCCGAGCGCCTTGGCCGCTAGTCTCCGACGAGAGCAGTGCACGTAAGCGCGTTGCTCGTTGCTCCGCCGGTGTGGGGCGACTAGGTTCCACACCGGTCCGTATCCGACAGTTCGACATCCGAGGTGACGTAGGCGTGGCTCTTCCGCCCCTTACCCCTGAACAGCGCGCAGCCGCGCTCGAGAAGGCCGCCGCGGCTCGCCGGGAGCGCGCCGAGGTCAAGAATCGGCTCAAAAACTCCGGTGCCTCCCTTCATGACGTCATCAAGCAGGGCCAGGAGAACGACGTCATCGGCAAGATGAAGGTCTCCGCCCTTCTTGAGTCCCTGCCCGGCGTCGGCAAGGTTCGCGCCAAGCAGCTCATGGAGCGACTGGGCATCTCCGAAAGCCGCCGGGTCCGCGGCCTCGGTACCAACCAGATCGCCGCCCTGGAGCGAGAGTTCGGCGGCAAGGCCGGCTGAGTTTCCTGGCACTGCCGGGGAACTGGAATAATCGCCGCATGGCTGCAACACCCCGGGGGATGTCCCCCGTATCCCCGGACGCCCGTCCGCGGCTGACCGTGCTCTCCGGCCCCTCGGGGGTCGGCAAGAGCACGGTCGTCGCCCATATGCGCAAGGTCCACCCCGAGGTCTGGCTCTCGGTGTCGGCCACCACACGCAAGCCGCGTCCCGGGGAGCGGCACGGCGTCCAGTACTTCTTCGTGGACGACGAGGAATTCGACAAGCTCGTCGCCAACGGCGAACTGCTGGAATGGGCCGAATTCGCCGGCAACCGCTACGGCACGCCCCGCCAGGCCGTCCAGGACCGCCTGGAGGCCGGCGAGCCGGTACTGCTGGAGATCGACCTCCAGGGCGCGCGGCAGGTCCGCGAGTCCATGAAGGAGGCCCAGCTGGTCTTCCTGGCCCCGCCGAGCTGGGAGGAGCTGGTCCGCCGGCTCACCGGCCGCGGTACGGAGGCGCCCGAGGTCATCGAGCGCCGCCTGGCAGCCGCCAAGGTCGAGCTGGCCGCCGAGACCGAGTTCGACGTCACCCTGGTCAACACCTCCGTCGAGGGCGTCAGCCGTGAGCTGCTAGCCTTGATGAAGGTTCTTTGATCTTTACACCGGTTTTCACCCCCTTCGGAAGGCAGAGAGTGTCCTCTTCCATCACCGCGCCCGAGGGCATCATCAACCCGCCGATTGATGAGCTTCTCGAGGCCACCGACTCGAAGTACAGCCTCGTGATCTACGCCGCCAAGCGCGCCCGTCAGATCAACGCGTACTACTCGCAGCTCGGCGAGGGCCTGCTGGAGTACGTCGGCCCGCTGGTCGACACCCACGTCCACGAGAAGCCCCTGTCCATCGCGCTCCGCGAGATCAACGCGGGTCTGCTGACCTCCGAGGCCGTCGAGGGCCCGGCTCAGTGAGCAGTGCGGCGCCGTGTGGCACGGCGTCCTGAAGGACTCCGCCACGGCGCCCCGACCAAGGGCCCGGCAGCGCCGCTGCCGGGCCCTTGGTGTGTCATGGGGGAGTAACCGACCGGGTCCGCACCCCGCAGGGGACGGAACCCACGGCGTGGGGAGAGAACGCGATGGACCAGCCGACACAGCCGCAGCAGGCCACCGGACCGGCGGGCGGAGCCGACGGAGCGGACGGGGGCGCCGCGCCGCGCCGCCCCAAGGTCGTCCTGGGGGTCAGCGGCGGTATCGCCGCCTACAAGGCGTGCGAGCTGCTGCGCCGGCTCACCGAATCCGGCCATGAGGTGCGGGTCGTGCCGACCGCGGCGTCCCTGCACTTCGTCGGCGAGGCCACCTGGGCCGCCCTCTCCGGCAACCCGGCCTCCACCGAGGTGTGGGAATCGGTCCACGAGGTCCCGCACGTACGCATCGGCCAGTCCGCCGACCTGGTCGTGGTCGCCCCCTGTACGGCCGACATGCTGGCCAAGGCCGCCCACGGCCTGGCCGACGACCTGCTCACCAACACCCTCCTCACCGCGCGCTGCCCGGTGATCTTCGCGCCGGCGATGCACACCGAGATGTGGGAGCACCCGGCCACCCAGGAGAACGTCGCCACGCTGCGCCGCCGCGGCGCCGTCGTCATCGAGCCCGCCGTCGGCCGGCTGACCGGCGTGGACACCGGCAAGGGCCGCTTCCCCGACCCGGCCGAGATCTTCGAGACCTGCCGCCGGGTGCTGGCCCGCGGCCCGCTGGGCCTCACCCAGGACCTCGCCGGCCGGCACGTCGTGATCAGCGCGGGCGGCACCCGCGAGCCCCTGGACCCGGTCCGCTTCCTGGGCAACCGCTCCTCCGGCAAGCAGGGCTACGCGCTCGCCCGTACGGCCGTGGCCCGCGGTGCCCGGGTCACCCTCGTCGCCGGAAACAGCGAGCTGCCCGACCCGGCCGGGGTGGACGTGGTCCCCATCGGTACGGCCGTCCAGCTGCGCGAAGCCGTGCTGAAGGCCGCCGGGGACGCCGACGCGGTGGTCATGGCGGCCGCGGTGGCCGATTTCCGCCCCGCCGCGTACGCCACCGGAAAGATCAAGAAGCAGGACGGCCGGGACCCGGAGCCGGTGGCCCTGGTCCGCAATCCGGACATCCTCGCCGAGATCTCCGCAGACCGCCCCCGCCCCGGTCAGGTGGTCGTCGGATTCGCCGCCGAAACCGACGACGTCCTCGCCAACGGTCGCGCCAAACTCATCCGAAAGGGTTGCGACCTCCTCGTCGTCAACGAGGTGGGCGACCACAAGGCGTTCGGGTCGGCCGCGAACGAGGCGGTGATCCTGGCCGCCGACGGCGCCGAGACCCCCGTACCGTACGGCCCGAAGGAAGCCCTCTCCGACCGGATCTGGGACCTCGTGGCCCCGCGCCTGCCCGCCCCGCAGACACCTCCGGCCCCCTCCTCCCCATGATCGAGAACCGCCGTCCGGGCCTTTGCCGGAACGAGATCTTCCTCTCTCCGACGAGGTGTCCCAGGTCACGGGGGGTCCATAAATCGAGACTGCGTGCCCGAACGCCGCTCATGACCGATAAACTGGCCCCGGATCGCGCCGAGCGCAGCTCTCGGCCTTTCCGCCAATGATCAGCCAGCAGCCGCTGCAACCCCAGGGAGCGATGTGTCCCGCCGCCTGTTCACCTCGGAGTCCGTCACCGAGGGTCACCCCGACAAGATCGCTGACCAGATCAGCGACACCATTCTCGACGCCCTCCTCAAGGAGGACCCGACCTCCCGCGTCGCCGTCGAGACGTTGATCACCACCGGCCTGGTCCACGTGGCCGGCGAGGTGACGACGAAGGCGTACGCCGACATCCCCAACCTCGTGCGCAACAAGGTTCTGGAGATCGGCTACGACTCGTCCAAGAAGGGCTTCGACGGCGCCTCCTGCGGCGTCTCCGTCTCCATCGGCGCACAGTCCCCGGACATCGCCCAGGGTGTCGACACCGCCTACGAGAAGCGGGTCGAGGGCGACGAGGACGAGCTGGACAAGCAGGGCGCGGGCGACCAGGGCCTGATGTTCGGCTACGCCTGCGACGAGACCCCGGAGCTGATGCCGCTCCCGATCAACCTCGCGCACCGCCTGTCCAAGCGCCTGTCCGAGGTCCGCAAGAACGGGACCATCCCGTACCTGCGCCCCGACGGCAAGACCCAGGTCACCATCGAGTACGACGGCCACAAGGCCGTCCGCCTCGACACCGTCGTCGTCTCCTCGCAGCACGCCAGCGACATCGACCTGGACTCCCTGCTCGCGCCCGACATCCGCGAGTTCGTCGTCGAGCACGTCCTCAACCAGCTCGTCGAGGACGGCATCAAGCTGGACACCGACGGCTACCGCCTCCTGGTCAACCCCACCGGCCGCTTCGAGATCGGCGGCCCGATGGGCGACGCCGGCCTGACCGGCCGCAAGATCATCATCGACACGTACGGCGGCATGTCCCGCCACGGCGGCGGCGCCTTCTCCGGCAAGGACCCGTCCAAGGTCGACCGCTCGGCCGCCTACGCCATGCGCTGGGTCGCCAAGAACGTCGTAGCGGCCGGGCTGGCCGCCCGCTGCGAGGTCCAGGTCGCCTACGCCATCGGCAAGGCCGAGCCCGTGGGCCTGTTCGTCGAGACCTTCGGCACCGCCACCATCGACGTCGACAAGATCGAGAACGCCATCGCCGAGGTCTTCGACCTCCGCCCGGCCGCCATCATCCGCGACCTCGACCTCCTCCGCCCCATCTACGCCCAGACCGCCGCCTACGGCCACTTCGGCCGCGAACT
Source organism: Streptomyces sp. NPDC059788 (assembly GCF_042732265.1). NCBI lineage: Bacteria > Bacillati > Actinomycetota > Actinomycetes > Kitasatosporales > Streptomycetaceae > Streptomyces > Streptomyces sp. NPDC059788. Next base: position 35,043 of record NZ_JBHWHY010000017.1, read on the forward strand.
GGCCGACTTCACCTGGGAACGGACGGACCGGGTGGAGGCACTGCGGAAGGCTGCGGGGTTGTAGGACCCCTCTTCCACGAGGCGACCCTTCATCGCCGTACACCCCGGCCCCGGCCCGCTTCGGCGGGGCGGGGCCGGGGGGTACGCGTGGTCCGGACGGGTGCTCCGCCGGTTGAGGCTGCCGTGCGTCACCGCAGAGAGATTCCCAGCAGGATGCCGGTCGATGTGAGGAGCAGAAACAGCCCGATCCAGATCATGGCACGGCGGATGCACCGGTATTTCACGGTGACAAGCACGGACAGAATCGCGAACTGGCTCACGTCCCGGTCTCTGAGGTCCGTCTGCTGAACCTTGGCTTTGAGGTGACGCACGGGAGTACCGTCAGCCGCATCGCCGAAGTAGTGGGTACGGTCTCCGCGACCGGTTCCTGTGCGCGGGACGATGGCGAGCCCTAACAGCAGGAACGACGGCACGACAGTTGTGCAGCCGGCCCAGAACAGTGATTGGGCGATCGCGGCGTAGGCCAGCGGTTCTACTCCGCCGGCACCGACGGCACCGACCAGTGCGGTCAGGGCCATGCCGAAGACGGTCAGCACGACATTGGCCTTGTGGTCCGCCTTCAGCATCTCCTCGCGTGTTTCGGACAGAAGGATTCGGGCGAGACGTGCTCCGCTGTCCGCACTCTCGTCTCCGGTAAGACCGTGCACACCGGTCCCCTTCCTCTGAGCATTCGGATTCTGGACTGGAGCGAGGTGTGATGACCGGATTCCGTCGCGGCGTCGCGGACCCGGGAATGGCTCACACCTTGGAGGTGCGCCGCATCTCGTCCTCCAAGGTGTTCACTGCTTGACTGACCCGGATGTGCATCGCGGCCACGTGTTCGCGGCGATCGGCGTCGATTTCGGCCTTGCGCCTCCTCACCCGGTCCTCGCATTCCTCACGTACGATCTCCGCGTCCGCCATGGCCTGTCGTTCGGCCGTCCGCACGGCTTCCTCGTGGACCAGTACCGCGCTGTTGCTCCGGGCACTGAGCAGACGGTCGTAACTGTTCTCGCTTCCCAGCAGTTTCGCGAGAACCGGCAGTACATCGACAAGGACGAACAACAGCCGTACCACCCAGACACCTGTCAGCAGGGTGGCGTTCTTGCCGGCCAGTTCTTCCAGCGCCTGCATCCGCTCCAAGACGCCGATACCGCGCTGCTTCGCACGCTCCTGGGCGACGCGCCGGGCGATCTCCTTGTCCCGGGCCTTGAGAAAGGCGTCCCGTGAACCGGTCAGTCGGCTTCCGTCGTCCTTGATCCGCTCGTTCATCTCCGCCAGCCGTCGCTCGTTCGCGGCAGTGTGGTGCGTACGCCGGTAGTCCGTCGCCTTTTCACGCAGCCTCAGACACTCCGATGTCCGCTGAAGGAGCCCGGTGCGCATGTCCCGGATCAGGCGCCGGCATTCGTCCCGTACCTGGGCGTCGAGCAGCTCCAACCGGTTGCTGTCCCGGTCGACCCTCTGCTGGAGGGAGGCCGCGTCCTTGCGAAGAGTGCTGAGCGCGTCGTACCCACTCGCAGGGGAAGCGCCGAATGAGAGCAGATGGCTCGCGCAGCCTGTCGGCCGGACGCGCGCCGGCTGTGACGGATCGGTGTTGCACCGCAGAAGATTGCTGCGCAAACGGTCCACCTCGGCATGCCGCTGGTCTCGTACGTGTTCTTCCACCGCGGTTTGGAACACTCGCAGAACCAGTGGCTCAGCAACCACGATCCCCAGGAAGAAGGCGATGAGAAGTCTCAGCAGCAGGGGGGCCGCACGCCGCTTGAGGTTCGGCTGCGGGGCGATCAGCCACCGGTCCAGGTTGAGTACGAAGAGCATCCACAGCGCCGCGGGAAGCAGTGCCAGAAAGGTGTTCTCGCCGATGGCCTCGTTCGCGAAATTCCACATCGAGAACGCCGCGACGACGGAGGTCCCCAGGACGACGCCCCCGAGCGCCGTGTACTTGCTGCGCTCGTGCCAGACCCAGGCCAGCAGGTCCTCGTCCACACCGGTCAGCGATCGCAGCCGACGAGCCGGGGACAGCCGCTCGTGAAGCCGTTGGGATCCGGTCCGGCCGATCCCGTCCGGGGGTTTGAAAAAGTCAGTCAAGATCGTCCTCGTCCTTGATGAAGCCGCGGCGGTCGCCTGGTTGGTCGTCACTTGCGGACCGCGGAGAAATCTCGGCCGGCGGGAGGGCTCCGGCGGCCTGCGAGCGGTTCTCCTGCTTCCTGTTGCCGAAGTCCAGCAGTTGCTGGAGCAGCTGGTGGTCGACATAGCCGGATTCCCGTGCCTGGTTCAGGACGGCCAGCACCAGGGATTGGCGCATTTCCCGTTCAGCCGATTCGCGCTCGTGCGCGCGCTGCTTGTCATCCGCCGTGGCTTGCCTGCTGTGCGCCTTGTCGTCGGCCGCCACCTGGTGGACGCGTGAGGCGATGGCGTGGAGATTGATGTCGTCCCTGGCCACGCCGAACGCATCCACGAAGTGACTGCCTTGAGCGAGGAGTTCCGCGATACGGTGCACGTCATCCGTTTCGAAATCCCGTTGGCCCCGCACGAGTTCCTGCATCCTGCGCTCGTCCCGCACTTCCTGTTCCCAGGTACGCAGATCCTCCGGCGTGAGCACCTCGATTCCGACGAACTCCACGCTCATTCCGATGATGCGAGGGGGAAGGATGGTGGTGTAGGCGGCCATCCTGCGGGTCACCTGTTCGCGCACTGCGTTGACTTCCTCGATACGGTGCGCGGCGCTCGTACGGGCCAGCTCGCTGTCTCCGGCAAGGTACGCGCGCAGGGGGACCGCCGCGTCGATGATGCCTTGCCGGGCGACGGTGGCGGCGTCCGTCACCTGGCAGGTGAAGGACGCTCTGAGGGTGAAGGCGTCCGCCTCGCTCACCGAGGGAATGGCCCGCTCGGCTTCGACCAGCCTGGCGCGGGTATCGACCAGACTGACGGAAGTGGCATCGACCGCGTCCAGGTGCATGGGATCGAGGGTGATTCCTTCCGGGTAGACGCTGTAGCGGCCGCCGACCTGGAATACGTACACCGCTCCGGGCGGCAGCTGGGGAACATCGACGCGCCGCCGTCGCCGGGAGAAGAACCCGCGCTGGACGGGGTTCAGCGTCTGCTCTGTCACAACGGGAAATGTCACTTCGTCAGCCTCCTGGTGTGACCGGCAAGGGTCCTGATGTGGGATCAGTTGAGTCGAGCAACAGGCGGGCCAGCTGCTGGATGCCCGGCAGGGCGTGTTGGGGATGGTGCAGAGCGGCCGGCAGATCGTTGCGCAGGGCGGCTCGCTGTCGGCTGTTCATGTAGGACTGCATCGCTTCGCCGAAAAGGCGAACCGTGCCGGAAGCCGTTCCCTGTTTCCGCAAGGCGACCAATGTCCGGCACAGTTCGGCAACGGCGGCCGCCCGGAAGGGGCTGTGCAGCACCGTTGCCCACAGTGAACCGTACTGATCCGAGACATCGGCATCGCTGTTCAGCAGAAACGCGGCGAGTGGCTCACCGGAATTCAACCGCCTGGCCCCCAGCACCTGAACGATGATGGCGAAGGCTGTGAGACGGCCGCTGCCACGCGGCGCGCATCGAGCTTGCGTACGGAGATAACGCAGGACCAGACGTGCCCGCTCCGGTTCCCGTTCAGCGGTGGCCAGAAGCAGTACCAGCGAGCGCCGGGCCGCGCTCGCGACGCGCTCGCCGCGTGAGGCGAGCACCCACAGCCAATTGAGAGTGTCGAATCGGTAGATCGTCCCGAGCTCACCGGCGAATGCCATGGCTGCGGTGATGGCACGTTGCTGTCCATGTCCCTCGGTCCAGCTCGATGCCAGGGTCAGAGCCTGCGGCGCCAACCGTTCGTCGGCGCACATGAACTGCAGGACGAAAGCCGCTGTGACGCGCTGGTTGCTGAATCCGTCCGCCCACACCTCCAGCTGCTTCTCTTCCACCTCTGGGAGGGCATAACGGGCCAGGAGAGCGACCCCCCGAGCCACCTCCTGCCGGACAGCCAGGCTGCCTTCAAGGCTGAGCTGCTCCAGCCACTGACGTAATGGGTACCAGAGTTCGTACCCGTACAGACCGTGCAGCTCGCCGATCACGAGGTCACGGACGCGCGGAGAGGTGAAGACGATGCGCCGCTCACTACGGCAGTGATCCACGCTGCCTTCAGCGCACTGCACCGCTTCGGCAATGCCCACAGCGCGTTCCCTCCACCGGACTCGCGCCTGATCGATTCCGGCGGCCGGCTGGCGCGGGGTTTCCTCCTCTGCCGGAAAGTCGCCGGCCGACTTCTCAGCGTTCCGGACACAGTTTTCGAGAGAGACCACGAGTTCTTCGAAGGTCCGCTCCGGAAGCCCCTCGGCGAAGGAAAGGGCCGCTACCGGCAACAGGTCCTCGATGGCGGGTGCGTTACCGAACCACCGCTCCACCGTCTCCTTTGTGCTGTCACGCAACGCTTCCAGCGCCGCGTCCACACCTTCGCCGAGATTCTCCGCAACTGCCACGACATCGGCGGGCCGCCGGAGTTCGCTGACGCGTGCCCGAAGCTCCGCCATCACCGGCGCCGATGGATCGGGGAGAGCCAGGTGTTCGACGCAGTGGTCGAAGAGGCGAAGTGGTTCCGGCGCACGCCAGGTGACCGAGAAATCTTGGAACGCCAGACGATGCCGCGTGACCGGCGAGGACGTGATCACCAAGAAGGAGCGGTTCCGTCGCAGCTCGGCACGTAGACGCTTGATTTCAAAGTCTTGTACGGCATCTGTTCCGGTCTCGCCAAGGTAGTCGAGGATGACGTATCCGGAATCTTTCTTCAGCTGTCCCGGGGACGCCAATTGCGCAAGTGAGTTGACCGGGGAGAGGCTGCGCAACCCGCATTGTGCGCCCATGAGGTCGCGTAGCAAGGAGAAGGCCGCTGCCCGCCGTCCACACCCTTCCTCACCGACTACGACCAGCAGGTGTTGTGTCTGCAGTTTTCCGGCAGCGGCGTCGTAATCTTCGGGGTGCAGGAAGTCACGGAGTACGAGGTCGATCTCTTCCGGCTCCACCAGTCCGGGAGCGAGTCCTGGAGTGGAGGGTGAACCAAATCCGAAGGTCGCGTCGGTGGCGTTCACCTGGCTGTAGAAGTAGTTGTTGTTGACGCGTTGCCCCAGCGCGTTGTCGAGGTCCCGGTAGCCCTGCTCGTCCTGCTCCCGTTCGAGGTCGGCGCGCTGTGCAGCTTCTCGCTTGCCGGGGGTGTCCGTCTGGCCGGGTCCGATGGTGTCCGGCTCGGCTGCCGGCCACTCGTCCGCGGCCGTACCCGCGTTGTGGGGGCCGCGATTCTCCGGCTCAGCCATGCGGGCCACTGAATCCGAAGACGCTGCCGGGCGCGTTCACCGTGTCGTTGAAGTTGTTCTGATTGACGTTGTGCCCATGGACAGCTGGAGGAACATGACGGGTCCTCTTGGCCTCGTCGCCAGGTCCGGCGGTATCCGACGGCTGTGCATCCCGCGTGTTCCGGGACGGCTGCGGCGATTCTGCGTGATTTCCGTCCTGTCGGCGCCTCTCTCGCTGCCGTGTGCTGTGAGATGTCGGCTCGTCGTCTTCCGTGAGCGATCCCTCGACACCGTCGAGATCCAAGTGATGGACATCGTCTCCGGGAATCCACAGCCAGGCCACGGACCGGTATTCCTTTTCGTGAATCATCACGGGCCGAAAGGCATCAGGGGACAGTGTGGTGTGACCGCCCACCACGGTGGTGTTGTATACGTCGTTGGACAGAGCCAGTACGAGGTCGGCCTTGTCAGTGGCCCGCAGTGCCCGGTTCAGGGCGGCGCTGGCCAGCAGCCGGGAGGTGACCACTACCGTGCTCCCTGCGTATCCGTTGTCCGCGACCTCCACCGGGCCGTGGTGGACGGAGGCCCGCAGCCGCAGCCAAGCCTCTTTGACGCGAAGCCGGTTGTACTGGTGAAGTGCTGAAGCAATGTGCCGGATGTAGTCGTCGATGACGCGTGGCTCCTCGCGTCCATCCATGGGCAGGACGGCCAACTGCTCGTCTCCCTTGGCCTGGAAGTGCCAGTGCGAGCGATCCAGGCCGGCGTTGTGAGCCGCCTGTTCGAGCAGCAGCGGCAGGTCGTGCTGGATCTCCGATTGCCGACGGTCGTTGTTGCCTCCGTAGGCCTGCACGTCCAGGGCGAGACAGGTGCTGAAGCGGTAACCGGTCCGTTCGGACACGTGACGTTTCCTCTCTTCCTCGGCGTCGCGCGGTTGTTCCGGCGAAGCGCTGACGGCGAGGTTAGGAGGGATACGAGAGGGCGATTCCGTATCAGTACGGGTTCTCGGTACTAATTTTGGCGAACGCGCACAGTCGCGGAATGTCACTGATCGTGATTTTGCGGTATCTGCGTTCCACCAGGCCCATCTGGGCAAGGGCGGCGAGCGCCTTCTCCGCGGTGGGCAGCGCGACGGCGGCGAGCGAGGCGAGTTCCGCCTGGGTGAGCGTCACGCCGAGATCACTGCGCCGGACGTCGCCCTGTGCCGCGCATCCGTACGTCTGGGCCGTCTCCACAAGAACCCGGGCCAGCCGGACCGGGGATTCGTAGGCCCGGAAGTCCAGTCGGCGCCTGTTCGCCCAGCGCAGCCGGGAGCTGAGCATGCCGAGCAGCGCCACCATCGTGTGCTGGTGCTGCGACAAGTGCGTGATCAGGGTTTCCAGGTGGATGATGCGTGCCGATACGTCACCACAGGCGATCACGGAACCGGAGCGCGGCCGGTTCTCGAAGGCCGCCATCTCTCCCACCAGGTCTCCGGCGACGCGGACGGCGAGCAGCATCGTGTAGCCGTCCTCCGAGCGTGACTCCACCTTGACCACGCCCCGGGTGATCAACAGTACGTGCCGACCGTCGTCGCCTTGCCGCAGAAGGGTGCGGTGAGCCGGATAGTGCATGACCGTTCCCAGTCGCAGGAGGTCTTCCGCGGAGTCTTCCGGCAGACGGCCGAGCAGGGTCGCCTCCGGCCAGTGTCGCTCTGGAAGGCCGTTGTCGTCCGACGGTGGCGCGTTCTTACGTCGGTGCGCTGAGTGGTTTCCCGGATGCACGGATACATGGTGCCGCGAGCGGGTTGAGCACGAAACGCGACGGGAGGAACGGCTGGTCGGCACTGCGCCGGGCAGCTGCGCGCCGGGGGGCCGGTGGGGCGGCCGCGGGCTGCCCCACCGCAGGTGGGGAACGAGGACGGTCCGGGGCGGCTGCGGGCCTTGGCGTGAACCGGCACTGTCACCCCCATCTGCTAAGACTGATGCTGTGAGCAGGGAAGACGAGGGGCAGGGTGCGGGGCCGGAGCAGCTTGCGTTGATTCGGGAGGCGGTGCAGGAGAGCAAGGGGGCGCGGGCCAGGCCGCGGACGTGGCGGGGGGCCGAGCTGGCGGAGGGGCTGCCGGTGGCGCGGGTGCTGGTGGACAAGGGGCTGGTGCATCTCGACCGGTATTTCGACTACGCGGTGCCGGCGGCGATGGACGAGGAGGCGCAGCCCGGGGTGCGGGTGCGGGTGCGGTTCGGGGCCGGGGAGAAGGGGGGCCGGCGGGAAGGGGGGAAGCTGGTCAACGGGTTCGTGGTGGAGCGGGTGGCGGAGAGCGAGTTTCGTGGGGTGCTCGCGCCGATCGCGCAGGTGTTGTCGCCGGAGCGGGTGCTGACGCCGGAGTTGCTGGGGCTGTGCCGGGCCGTCGCCGACCGGTACGCGGGGACGCTCGCGGACGTGGTGCAGCTGGCGGTGCCGCCGCGGCGGGCGAAGGTGGAGGGGAAGGACAGCGGTGCGCCGTTGCCGCCCAATCCGAAGCCGGAAGCCGGTAGTTGGGGGAGGTACGCGGCGGGGGAGGGGTTCTTGGAGGCGTTGGGGAGGGGGGATTCGCCGCGCGCCGTGTGGACGGCGTTGCCGGGGCCGTACTGGCCGCAGGAGCTGGCGCGGGCAATGGCCGCCGCGCTGGCCTCCGGGCGCGGGGCGCTCGCCGTCCTGCCGGACGGGCGGGCCGCCGCGCGGGTGGACGCGGCGCTGCGGGAGATCGTCGGGGAGGGGCGGCATGTGGTGCTGAGCGCCGATGCCGGGCCGGAGGAGCGGTACCGGCGATGGCTGGCGGTCAGCCGCGGCGCGGTGCGGGCGGTGATCGGCACGCGGGCGGCGATGTTCGCGCCCGTACGGGAGCTGGGTCTGGTGGCCATCTGGGACGACGGGGACAGCAGCCACAGCGATCCGCACGCGCCGCAGCCGCACGCGCGGGAAGTGCTGTTGCAGCGGTCGGTGACCGAGCAGGCGGGATTCCTGCTGGGCGGGCTGAGCTGCACGGTCGAGGCGGCGCAGCTGGTGGAGACGGGCTGGGCGCGTCCGCTGACGGCCGAGCGCGAACAGGTGCGGGCGGCGGCGCCCCTGGTGCGTACGGTCGGGGACGCCGACGAGGCGCGGGACGCGGCGGCGCGGGCCGCGCGGCTGCCGACGCTGGCGTGGCAGGTGGTGCGCGAGGGGCTCAAGCACGGGCCGGTGCTGGTGCAGGTGCCGCGGCGGGGTTACGTACCGCGGCTGGCGTGCGAGCGGTGCCGGGAGCCCGCGCGGTGCCGGGCGTGCGCGGGGCCGCTGGAGGCGCGGGACGCGGGGGAGCTGCGGTGCGGCTGGTGCGGGCGCGAGGAGGGCGACTGGCGTTGCGCGGAGTGCGGCGGGGCGCGGCTGCGGGCCCAGATCGTGGGGGCGCGGCGGACCGCGGAGGAGCTGGGACGGGCGTTTCCGGCCGTGCCGGTGCGCACGTCGGGGCGTGATCATGTGCTGGACACGGTGCCCGGCACGCCGTCGCTGGTGGTGAGCACGCCGGGGGCGGAGCCAGTGGCCGAGGGCGGTTACGCCGCCGCGTTGCTGCTGGACGGCTGGGCGCTGCTGAGCCGCCCCGACCTGCGGGCCGGCGAGGAGGCGCTACGGCGCTGGCTGCACGCCGCGTCCCTGGTGCGGGGTCAGGCCGAGGGCGGCACGGTCGCGGTCATCGCGGAGGCGACGCTGCGCCCGGTACAGGCGCTGGTGCGGTGGGACCCGGCCGGGCACGCGGTGCGCGAGCTGGCGGAGCGGGCCGAGCTGGGCTTCCCACCGGTCTCCCGGATGGCCTCGGTGACGGGCCGCCCCGAGGACGTGGCGGAGATGCTCGCGGGGGCCGGGCTTCCGGAGAGCGCCGAGGTGCTGGGGCCCGTACCGGTGCCGTCCCCGGACGCGGGACAGCCGCGCCGGCCGGGCGACCCGCCGCCCGGCGAGGCCTGGGAGCGGGCGCTGGTACGGGTGCGCCCCGGCCAGGGCGCCGCGCTGGCGGCGGCGCTCAAGACCGCGCGGGCCGCGCGGCTGGTCAAGCGGGAGGGGGAAGCGGTGCGGGTACGGGTCGATCCGCCCGACCTCGGGTGAGCAGCCCGAGGGACGGGGCGTACAGCAAGGGCGGCGAGCGGCTGGGACCAGGAAGGGCGGCGAGCGGCTGGGACCGGAGGAAAGAAGGGGCCGCCCCGGGAGCGGGCCGGGGCGGAAGCGCGGGTCAGCCGTTGCGGGGGCCGGGGAAGGCGCCGGGACGGGCCTCTTCCCGCGCGGGGACCGGGGACTGGCCCGGCAGCGTACGCGCGGCGGGCACGGACGGCGCGCCGGGCAGCCCGGGGGAGACCGCCATGCTCCGGGCCGCGGACGGCTCGGGCGTCCGGACCGCGTCGCCGCTGTCCGGTCCGGGCTGGGCGGTGGAGCGCCGGGCGCCGTAACGGCGGTGTACGGCCTGTTTCGTGACGCCCAGGGCCGAACCCACCGCGTCCCAGGAGAAGCCCAGCGAGCGGTCGAAGTCCACCGCCGCCGTGACGAGGGTTTCGACGCTGTCGCGCAGTTCCTGGGCGAGCCGTACGGTCGGGGCGGGGGCGCGGCCGTAGACGACGAAGCCGGCGGACGGGCCGGTGCGCCGCGGCCGGTAGACGTTGCCGAGCTGGGCCGTCAGGGTGCGCAGGGCGTCCACCTGCCGGCGGACCCGCTCGATGTCCCTGACCAGTAGGTGCAGGCTGGCGCGAGCCTGGGCGTCGTGGGTTGCGTGGTCGGCCATGAACAAGCCTCTCGAACCGGCGTCGGATGTGCATAGGAACGTGACAAGTAGGAAAGCGAGCGAGCCGCGAAGGCGGCTCGGCCCGGTCAATGCTGCTTGACCAACGCAACAGCAGCGGCTCTGGTCACGGTATGGGGGCGTACGGGTTCCAATCAGGGGAGCGCGTCTGTTCGCACGCCCCCCGAAGGTGTGGCCCATAGACTGGTGCGCCGTTCCGCAGCGTGTGAGAGGTAGTGCGCCACCCATGAGGCTCGTCTTCGCCGGCACCCCCGAGGTCGCCGTACCCGCCCTGGATGCCCTGATCGCCTCGGACCGGCACGAGGTCGTCGCCGTCGTCACCCGGCCCGACGCCCCCGCCGGCCGCGGCCGGCGACTGGTCGCCAGCCCGGTCGCCGAGCGCGCGGAGGAAGCCGGTATCGAGGTGCTCAAGCCCGCCAAGCCGCGTGACGAGGACTTCCTCGCCCGGCTGCGGGAGATCGCCCCGGACTGCTGCCCCGTGGTCGCCTACGGGGCCCTCCTGCCCAAGACGGCCCTGGACATCCCCGCGCACGGCTGGGTCAACCTGCACTTCTCGCTGCTGCCCGCGTGGCGCGGCGCGGCGCCGGTGCAGCACGCGGTGCTGGCGGGCGACGAGGTGACCGGCGCCTCCACGTTCCTCATCGAGGAGGGGCTGGATTCCGGGCCCGTGTACGGGGTGGTGACGGAGGAGGTACGGCAGACCGACACCAGCGGCGACCTGCTGACCCGGCTGGCGCTCGCCGGGGCCGGACTGCTGGCCGCCACCATGGACGGCATCGAGGACGGCTCGCTGGTGCCGGTGCCGCAGCCGGCCGAGGGCATCACCCTCGCGCCGAAGATCGAGGTCGAGGACGCGAAGGCGGACTGGACGGCGCCCGCGCTGCGGGTGGACCGGGTCGTGCGCGGGTGCGCGCCCGCGCCCGGCGCGTGGACCGTCTTCCGGGGGGAGCGGCTGAAGCTGATGTCGGTCGGCCCGGTCACCGACCGTACGGATCTGGCGCCCGGCGAACTCGCCGTCACCAAGAAGGCGGTGTACGCCGGTACGGGCAGCCACGCGGTGGAGCTGCTGTGGGTGCAGCCGCAGGGCAAGAAGCCGATGCGCGGTGCGGACTGGGCGCGCGGGGTGCGGATCGGGGAAGGCGAGCGGCTGGGGGACTGAGCCGGGAACGGGCCGGGGCCGGGGGAGGCGGGCGAGGGGCGGGAAGGGGGACGGCGGCGCTGAGGGAGGCGGGCCGCGGCGGGAGCCGCCGTGCCGCGTAGGCTGGGAGGCGAACCTCGTCTCGTATTGCGGAGCACATTTCTCGTGAGCAGTTCTGGTCAGCCGCGTCGTCCCGGCAAGCCCTACCGTCGCCCCAAGAAGGACCCCGTCCGGATACTCGCCTTCGAGGCGCTGCGGGCCGTCGACGAGCGGGACGCGTACGCGAACCTGGTGCTGCCGCCGATGCTGCGCAAGGCCCGGGACAACGGGGACTTCGACGGGCGCGACGCGGCACTGGCGACCGAGCTGGTCTACGGCACGCTGCGGCGGCAGGGCACCTACGACGCGATCATCGCGCGGTGCGTGGACCGGCCGCTGCGGGAGGTGGACCCGCCGGTCCTGGACGTGCTCTCGCTCGGCGCGCACCAACTCCTCGGTACGCGCATCCCGACGCACGCCGCCGTGAGCGCGAGCGTCGAACTCGCGCGTGTGGTGCTGGGCGACGGGCGGGCGAAGTTCGTCAACGCGGTGCTGCGGAAGATCGCCGCGGACGATCTGGACGGGTGGCTGGAGCGGGTCGCGCCCGAGTACGACGACGACCCCGAGGAGCACCTGGGGATCGTGCACGCGCATCCGCGCTGGATCGTCTCCGCGCTCTGGGACGCCCTCGGCGGCGGGCGGGCCGGTGTGGAGGACCTGCTGGAGGCCGACAACGAGCGGCCCGAGGTCACGCTCGTGGCCCGGCCGGGACGGTCCACCACCGCGGAACTGATCGAGGCCGTGGGGGAGGAGAGCGCCCTGCCGGGGCGCTGGTCCCCGTACGCCGTACGGCTCGCCGAGGGTGGCGAGCCCGGAGCCCTGGACGCGGTGCGCGAGGGGCGCGCCGGTGTGCAGGACGAGGGCAGCCAGCTCGTCGCGGCCGCCCTGGCCAACGCGCCCGTCGACGGCGCCGACAGCACCTGGCTGGACGGCTGTGCCGGGCCGGGCGGCAAGGCCGCACTGCTGGGCGCGCTCGCCGCGCAGCGCGGGGCCCGGCTGCTCGCCTCCGAGAAGCAGCCGCACCGCGCGCGCCTGGTGGCGCGGTCGCTCGCGGGCAACCCCGGCCCGTACGAGGTCATCACGGCCGACGGCACCCGCCCGCCGTGGCGGCCCGGCTCCTTCGACCGCGTCCTGATGGACGTCCCGTGCACCGGCCTCGGCGCGCTGCGCAGGCGGCCGGAGGCGCGCTGGCGCCGCCGTCCGGAGGACCTGGACGGCTTCGCGCCGCTGCAGCGCGAGCTGCTGCGCCAGGCGCTGGTCTCGGTACGGGTCGGCGGCGTCGTCGGCTACGCGACCTGCTCGCCGCATCCGGCCGAGACGCGGGCCGTGGTGGACGACGTCCTCAAGGGGCGGGCCGGCGCGGACGTGACCGCGGAGTGGATCGACGCGCGCCCGCTGATGCCGGGTGTGCCCGCACTGGGCGACGGCCCGGACGTACAGCTGTGGCCGCATCTGCACGGTACGGACGCGATGTACTTGGCGCTGCTGCGTCGGACGGCGTGACGGGCGGGGCGTGTAGCGTCTCAGAATGAATGACCCTTTCTCATTCTTCGTGGCCCCTGTCTGGCCCAGGGGCCACGAAGAATGAGACAAGGCGTGTCCATGCCATCGATCTCCCACCGCGCAGCACGCAGGACTGCCCTTACGCCTACGCCGCCGCCACCGTGCTCTCCGACGACCTGGCCGATCGGAACCGAGGCCTGCTGCAGGCCGTCGCCGTGCTCGCCGACGAACTCTTCCAGGCCTACGGCTACGCCGAAACCGGGCTGATCAGCCGGGCCGGAGAACTCCATCCCGACGCCTTCGGCACCCGTACCCGCCCCGCCGTTACCCAGTGGGCCCAGCGGCACAGTCTGCTGCAGGGGCGACTGGCGCGTGCATGCTGTGTCTTGCCGGGAAACCAGTTACGCCATCTCCCCCGAAACAGCAGACCACGGCTTCGACGAGGCGCTGCGCGAGAGGACGGTCGACATCGGCCAGGGCATGTTCGACCGCTGCGATGTCGAAGGCGGCGAACTCCCTGTTCGCCGTTGAGGCGACCTGCCTGTGGGCGTCCGACGGCATCGTCGCCAATGCAGTGAACCCCGGCGGTGTCGCAACGGGGCTGCAGCGGAACTTCACCGCGCAGCAGAAGCAGTCGCTCGATGCGGCCGAGGCCGCCGGAGTCTTCAGATACGAAACGGTCCAGTAGGGAGCCGCCACCACCATGGTCGCGGCCGTCGCCCCGCGGTTCGCCGACTTCGGAGGCCACTACCTCGATGGCTCGCAGGAGGCCTGCACCCTGCCGAACGACGCCGACCTGGCGCAACACCCGCACGGCGTCAAGGAATGGGCACTCGATGCCGCTGTCGCCGAGCGCCTCTGGGCCGTCCCGACCGACCTGCTCCGTACCTGACCTCCCGACGCCACGACGCTCCTCGTTCGATCTTCTCCGGCATCGGCGAGCCGGCCGTTCCCCGGATTTCACGGAAACCAGGCGCACTGAGAATCCCGCGCCGAGCGTTCTTGCTCCACCTGGCAACCCCGCAGCTCACCACAACATCCACGGACGGACTCAACGGGCGACCGGACGCCCTGCTCGGCAGGTCGACGCTTCCGGAAAGCGGGGCCTTACAGCTCCACCAGGACCGCTCCCACGTGGCAGCCTTCGACCAGTTCGCGCAGGGCCCTGGGGGCGCTGTCGAGGCCGTGCAGCCTGGAGTGCGGAAAAGTCAGTGTGCCGGCGCGCAGCCCGGCGCCGAACTGTTGGTACCACTCGGGGATCAGGTCGAGGTGGTCCGCGTGCAGGACGGTGCCGCGCAAGGTGATGCCCCGGGTCAGCAGGGAGAAGGTGTCGATGGCCGTGGTGGGTGAGCCGGAGTCTGCGAGCTGGGCGCCCAGCGCCCCGACGAGGGCGATGCGGGCGCCGCGGTTGGCGACGGCGATGGACGCCTGCAGCTGCTCACCGCCGACGTTGTCGATCACCGCGTCGACGCCCTCCGGAGCGGCAGCGCGCAGCTGCTCCTCGATTGGCCCTGCGCCGCGGAGGACGACGGCGTCGTAGCCGAGTTCCTTGCGCAAGATGTCCGCCTTTCGCTGCGAGCCGGCGCTGCCGATGACCCGCCGGGCCCCACGCAGCCGGGCGGCCTGCCCGGCAAGGGACCCCACACCGCCCGCAGCGCCGCTGACGAAGACCGTGTCCCCGGGGCGTACCTCGGCTCCGCGGGTGACGCCCATCCAGGCCGTGGGGCCCTGGGACAGGTAGGCGGCCGGGTCGGGCAGCAGGCCCGGGTCGACGTGCTGTGCGGCGGAGGCGTCCACCAGGGCGTACTCGCGCCAGCCCAGGTCGTGTTGCACGAGGTCGCCGGGGGCGAAGCCGGTACCGGGGGCGGACACGACCTCGCCGATCGCGGGGCCGTACAGCGGCTCACCGAGTGCGAAGGAGCGCATCGGCACGCTGGTCGTTTCGTCCATGAGCGTCCGCATGACGGCGGCCACGCTCATCACCTCGGTGCGTACGAGGAGCTGACCGGGCTCGGGGGAAGGGACCGGGCCCTCGGCGATCTCGAAGAGGTCGTCCGTGAGCGGCGCCCCCGGCGCGGGACGGGCGGCCAGCCGGACTTCGCGGTGGGTGCGGAGGCCGTGGTGGGCGCGCGGGGTGTGGCGGCGGCCGGACGGTGCAGTGGTCATGGTGGTCGGCTCCCGAAGAAGTGGGCTCGTACGCCTCCCACACTCCGGCCTCTGATGGATCACGTCCAACGAATGTTTTTGCTCGCAACCATCACCATGAGAGATGGTTGGGGAATGGAACTGCGCCAGTTGGAGTGCTTTGTCGCGGTGGCCGAGGAGTCGAGCTTCACGCGCGCCGCCGCCCGACTGCACGTCGTGCAGTCGGCTGTGTCGGCGACGATCGCGGCCCTGGAAGGGGAACTGCACACCAGGCTGCTGGAACGCACCTCCAGGCGGGTCACCCTCACGGACGCGGGACACGCGTTGCTGCCGAAGGCCCGGGCGGCCCTCGACGCCGTCCGGGACGCGCGGGACGCCGTCGACGACGTCAACGGTGGCGTCCGCGGCACCCTGCGCGTCGGGACGCTGAGTTCTCTCGGGTCGATCGACCTGCCGACGTTGCTGGGCCGCTTCCACCGCGAGCACCCCGCGGTCTCCGTGCGCCTGGCCACCGCGGCGTCATGCGGCGGCTCCCCCGGGCTCCTCGAGGCGCTCACCGAGGGCAGGCTCGACCTCGCGTTCGTCTCCATTCCGGGCTCGCCGCCGCCCGGCGTGCAGTGGACAGACCTCACCACCACCCCGTTGGACCTCGTCGTTCCTGCGGGACACCGGCTTGCCGCGCAGAGCCGGGTGGCGCTCGGGGAGCTGGCCGACGAGGCGTTCGTCGACTTCCCCTCCGGTTACGGCAACCGCGCCGTGACAGATCGCGCGTTCGCCACGGCCGGGCTGCAACGCCAAGTCGCCATCGAGATCACCGCCATCGGGGACGGCGCCGACTTCGTCCGCCACGGCCTGGGCGTCGCTCTGCTGCCTCGGGGTAGTACCGGTCCCGACGACGGCCTCATCGCGCTGCCCATCACCGGGGCGGACCTCAACTGGCCCATCTCCCTGGCCACGCCCGGCAACCGCACCTCCAGCGCGGCGGCACGCGCCTTCGAGCGCTTGGTCGACCAGCATCTGCGGTGAGTGAGGTTGTCCCGGCCGCTTGTTTCGTAAACCGAGGGCGCGGCCCATCCCGAACCCTGCTGTCTTGGAGGAGGGAGGCCCCGTTGATTGGCCGTGGTCGTGAGACAAATCTTGATCGGTCCCGATTGAGACACCACGGAGAATCCCAGGTCGAGTGCTCGCGATGGGCCAGTGGAAGCGGGAACCCACAGGGCGTTTGCGGCGATGGGGCGTTTGTGGCTTCTAGGGGTGAGTGATTGTTTCTCGGGCTCTGCCGAGCTGCTTCGGTGCCCGAAATGCCGCCTCCGGAGTGCCGAACAGGCCGCAGAGGGATCGTCGCAAAATGACGGCCGGGAACCGGCGTCGTTCGGTCCGGTCGACTCTCCCCGCCCGGACGAACCCGGTCCGCCCCTTCCGGTTTGCCGCGCCTCGCGAGTCCACGCACCCGGCGCCGCTCCACCCCTGCCCCACCCGCTTCGGCCTGTCGGGCCGGGCAGGACATACTGGAGGCATGGCCTTGATCAACCCCAGCATCCTGTCCGCAGACTTCGCCCGGCTCGCCGAGGAGGCGAAGGCCGTCGAGGGCGCCGACTGGCTGCATGTCGATGTGATGGACAACCACTTCGTGCCGAATCTGACGCTGGGTGCTCCGGTGGTCGAGGCGCTGAGCAAGGCGACGGACACTCCGCTCGATCTGCACCTGATGATCGAGGACCCGGACCGCTGGGCGCCGCAGTACATCGAGGCCGGTGCCGGTTCGGTCACCTTCCACGCGGAGGCGGCGGCCGCGCCCGTCCGCCTGGCGCGGGAGATCCGGGCCAAGGGCGCGCGGGCGTCGATGGCGCTCAAGCCGGCCACGCCGATCGAGCCGTACGAGGACCTGCTGCCCGAGCTGGACATGCTGTTGATCATGACCGTGGAGCCGGGCTTCGGCGGCCAGGCGTTCCTGGACATCATGCTGCCGAAGATCCGCCGGACCCGGGAGCTGATCTCCAAGCACGGTCTGCAGATGTGGCTCCAGGTGGACGGCGGGGTCTCGGCGTCCACGATCGAGCGGTGTGCGGAGGCCGGCGCGGACGTGTTCGTGGCGGGTTCGGCGGTGTACGGCGCGGACGACCCGGCGAAGGCGGTGCGCGAGTTGCGCGCCCAGGCCGAGTCCGCCGCGGCCGGGGCCGGCCGGGGCTGCGCCCACTGACGCACGGGTGCCCGCGGACCGGCCGCGGGCACCGGCACCGCACGTGGTGTGCGGGGAGCGCGTGCGCCGATCCCCGCCTGCCGGTGTTTCTTGGTGTTGCCGCTACCTGGTGTTCACGACGGCCGGGGCGGTGATGGTCCCCGACCACCTCGGGTTTCTGCAAGGATGAGCAAAGACTCGATCAGGTGCGCACAAGGGGAGAATCTCGTGGTTGCCAGCCGCCCGCAGTCCGCAATGGGCCCCGCCGAGCTGGTGCAGGCCGCGGCCATGGCCCGCCGCTTCTATCTAGAGGGCAAGTCCAAGATCCAGATCGCCGAGGAGTTCGGCGTCAGCCGCTTCAAGGTCGCCCGGGTGCTGGAGACGGCGCTGGAGCGCGACCTCGTACGGATCGAGATCCGCGTCCCGGCGGAGCTGGACGCCGAACGGTCCGACGCGCTGCGGGCCCGCTACGGCCTGCGGCACGCGGTCGTGGTGGAGTCGCCCGCCGACGCCGTCGTCGACGCCCCGGACCCGGAGAACCTCGGCGAGGTCGCGGCCGACCTCCTCGGCGAGCTGGTCACCGAGGGCGATGTGCTGGGCCTGGCCTGGGGCCGGTCCACCATCCACATGGCGGCCGCGCTGCACCGTCTGCCGCCGTGCACGGTCGTGCAGCTGACCGGTGTGTACGACGCGGGCACCGCGGACCGCGGCTCGGTCGAGGCGGTGCGCCGGGCGGCCGATGTCTCCGGCGGCGAGGCGCACCCCATCTACGCGCCGATGCTGCTGCCCGACTCGGCGACGGCCGCCGCGCTGCGCGGCCAGACCGGCATCGCCCGCGCGTTCGAGTACTTCGACAAGGTCACCGTCGCCTGTGTCTCCATCGGTTCCTGGGCGCCGGGCATCTCGACCGTCTACGACATGCTCTCGGAGCAGGAGCGGGAGCACTATGCCTCGCTGGGTGCCGCCGCCGAGATGTCCGCGCACCTCTTCGACGCCGACGGCCGCCGCATCGGGCGGGACCTGGGCGAGCGGTGCATCACGGTCGAGGCGGACCGGCTGCGCCGGATCCCCGAGGTCGTGGCGATCGCGGGCGGCCGGCAGAAGGCGGCGGCGATCGGCGCGGTGCTGCGCTCGGGGCTGGTGACGAGCCTGGTGACGGACACGGCCGCCGCGGATCATCTGCTGCTGGAGACCGGCCCCGGCCCGCGTCCGGCGCTGGAGCGGGCGGACCCGGACGGCGCCTGAGGCACGTCCGGCGGCTCCGGACCGCCTCGAAGTGATCTTGTACGGACGCGGGCGGGCACCGGGTGCCGGGCTGTGACAGCATCGGCGCATGGTGATCCGCTCCGCTTCCCGCGCGGCCTTCGGCGTACTCGCCGCGCTGCTGGCCTGCCTTCTGCTGCTGTTGTCCGGTTGCTCCGGAGGCGGTGGCGCCAAGGGGAGCGCGAAGTCCACACACAGCGCGCCCTCGGCGGGCGCCACCGCGCCGGACTGGGCCAAGGGCATGGCGACCGTCCCGGAGGGCCGGCTGCCCGCGCAGGCGCGTGAGACGCTGCGGCTGATCGACGCGCGCGGCCCGTTCCCGTACCCGAAGGACGGCACCGTCTTCGGCAACCACGAGCGGCTGCTGCCCAAGCAGAAGCGCGGCTACTACCACGAGTACACGGTCCCCACCCCGGGCTCGAAGGACCGCGGCGCGCGGCGCATCGTCACCGGCGACAGCCGCGAGACGTACTACACCGACGACCACTACCGGACTTTCAAGGCGGTGCTCCGATGACGGCTCCCGTGCCCCGGCCGCTCGCGGCGGTGCTCGACGGCAGTACGCCCCCCGGGGTCGTGCCCTGGCCGCACGACCGGCCCCCGCGCGAGGCGCTGGACGCGGCGCGCGCGGCCGGCTGGGAGGGCGCGCTGCTCGACCTCGAAGGGGTCGTGGACAAGGCCGGGTTCATGGACCGCTGCGCGCGGGCGCTGCGGCTGCCGGACTGGTTCGGCCGCAACTGGGACGCGCTCGCGGACTGCCTCACCGACCTGTCGTGGTGCCCGGCGGACCGCGGCCGGGTGCTGGTGGTGTGCGGCTGGCAGCGGTACGCGGCCGCCGCGCCCGACGACTGGAGCGTCGCGGAGGAGATCATCGCGGACGCGGTGGGCTTCTGGCGGGACACGGACACCGGGCTGGTGATCGTGATGGCGAGCGGCCGGGAGCCGGGGACGCGGACGAAGTGACGTACGGGGGCGGGGGCGGGCCGGGCGGGGAACGGCCGGGCGTGGCGCGACTGCGCCTGATGGCGGGCGCGGCGGCGCTGCTGACGGTCGCCGCGGGGCTCGGTGTCCGGGCCGGCGCGGCCCGCGCGGGGCTCGGCCCCGAGGTCGCAAAGTACGCGGGCGACGCGCTCTACACCGTGCTCGTGCAGACGCTGGTGGTGCTGGCCGCGCCGCGCGTGCGGCCGCCGGTCGCGGCGGGGGTGGCGCTGGCCGTCAGCTGGGCGGTGGAGTTCGCGCAGCTCAGCGACGTACCGGCGGAGCTTTCGCGGCGCAGCGTGGTGGCGCGCCTGGTGCTCGGCTCGACGTTCAACGCGCCGGACCTCTTCTGGTACGCGGTGGGAGCGGCCTTCGCGTGGGCACTGCACGGGCGGCTCCGGGCCCGGCGCCGTACCGACCTGGCCTGAGCGGATACGGCCGCATCCCCTCCCGCCGCGCCACCGGTGTCCTCCGGTTCGGCGCGCGCGATGTTTCACCTGCCCGCCGCCGGGCACCGAGGTGCGGCGGGAGGTGACGCGGTGTCCGAGGTGCTTCTCCTACTGGCGGCGTTGGCGCTGACGCTGGCCTGTGCCGTGTTCGTCGCGGCGGAGTTCTCGCTGACGACGGTCGAGCGCAGCGAGGTGGAGCGCGCGGTGGAGGACGGGGAGCGCGGGGCGCTGGGGGTGCTGAGCTCCGTCCGCGCGCTCGCGTTCCAGCTGTCCGGCGCCCAGCTCGGCATCACCGTGACCTCACTGGTCATCGGCATGCTCGCGGAACCGTCCGTGGCGGCGCTGCTGCGCGGCCCGCTGGAGACGGCCGGACTGCCGGGCACGGTGGCCCCGGGCGTCGCGTCCGCGCTGGGGGTCGGTGTGTCCACGGTGGTGCTGATGGTCGTCGGCGAACTGGTGCCCAAGAACTGGGCGATCTCCCGGCCGCTGGCCGTGGCCCGGCTCGTGGCCGGTCCGCTGCGCGCCTTCAGCGCCGCCTTCGCGCCCTTCATCCGCCATCTGAACCGGTCCGCCAACCGGCTCGTACGGCGCTTCGGGCTGGAGCCCACCGAGGAGCTGGCGTCCTCCCGCAGCCCCGCCGAGCTGGTCTCCCTGGCCCGGCACTCCGCGCAGGAGGGCGCGCTGCCGGCCGACTCGGCCGAGCTGTTCGTACGGACCCTGCACCTGGGCGAGCTGACCGCGCAGAACGTCATGACGCCGCGCGTCGACGTACGGGCCCTGGAAGCGCACGCCACCGCGGCCGACGCCGCCACACTGACCCTGGCCACCGGGCTGTCCCGCTTCCCCGTCCACCGGGGCGGTCTCGACGACATCCGCGGCACCGTCCACATCCGCGACGTCCTCGCCCTCGCCCCGCGGGAACGCACCGCCACCACCGTCGCGGAGCTGGCCACCGATCCCGTGCTCGTACCGGAGTCGCTGCCCGTCGACCGGCTGCTGGACCGGCTGCGCACGGTCCGCAGCATGGCCGTGGTGATCGACGAGTACGGCGGTACGGCCGGGATCGTCACCCTGGAGGACATCGTCGAGGAACTCGTCGGCGACGTACGGGACGAGCACGACCCGGTGGCGGGCCCGGACCTGCTGCGGACCGGGGCGCACACCTGGGAGGCGGACGGCGGGGTGCGTCTGGACGGGCTGGCCGGGACCGGCCTGGAGGCGCCCGAAGGGCCGTACGAGACACTGGCCGGACTGCTCGCGGCCCGGCTGGGGCGGATTCCGGAGCCCGGCGACGAGGTGGGCGTGGCGGGCTGGCGGCTGACGGTGCTGGCGGTGCGCCGGCACCGGGCGGAGCGGGTACGGGTGAGCGCGCCCGCCGGGTCGTCGTCGCCGGGCGCCCGGACCGCCGACGGCGCGGGGGAGCGGCCGTGACCGCCGTCCAACTGGCCGTCGCCGCGCTGACCTTGCTCAGCAACGCCTTCTTCGTCGGCGGCGAGTTCGCGATGATCTCCGTACGGCGCAGCCAGATCGACCCGCGCGCCGCGGCGGGGGACCGGCGGGCCGGCCGGGTGCTGTGGGGCCTGGAACACCTCTCCGAGCTGCTCGCCACCGCCCAACTCGGCGTCACCGCCTCCTCGCTGCTCCTCGGCGCGATGGCCGAACCGGCCATCGCGCACCTCGCCGAGCCGGTCTTCGAGGCGCTGCGCGTCCCGCACGGGCTCGTCCACCCGATCGCGTTCGTCCTGGCGCTGACCCTGGCCACGTATCTGCACATGCTCGTCGGGGAGATGGTCCCCAAGAACATCGCCCTGGCCGCGCCGGAGCGCGCGGCCCTGCTGCTGGGACCGCCGCTGGTGGCTCTCACCCGCGCGCTGCGCCCGGTGGTGGTGAGCATCAACGCGCTCGCCAACGCCCTGCTGCGGCTCGCCAGGACCGAGCCCGGAAACGAGGTCGCCGCCGCCTTCACGGACGAGGAACTCGCCCGTATCGTCCAGGAGTCGCGCCACGCCGGGATGCTCACCGACTCCGGCGGCGAGCGGCTGCGGGACGCGCTGGAACTGGGGCAGCGGCCCGTCGGGAAACTGCTCGTCCCGCTGTCGGAGATGGTCACCGTCGGCCGGAGTGTCACCCCCGACGAGCTGGAACACACCGCGGCGCGCGCCGGGTTCTCCCGCCTCCCGGTCACCGGAGCGGACGGTACGGTGCTCGGCTACCTCCACATCAAGGACACTCTCGGCGTCACCGACCGGGACGAGCCGTTCCCCCGGGACGCGCTGCGCCCCGTGCCCCGTGTCAGTCGCGACACCCCGCTGGACGACACCCTGACCACGATGCGGGCGGCCGGCACGCAGCTGGCCGCCGTCAGCGGCGAGCAGGGCGTGGTGCTCGGCTTCGTCACCATGACCGATGTGCTGGACGAGCTGGTGGGGCCGCCGGAACCGGGCCCCGCCCAGGGCGCGGAGCAGGAGGAGGGCCCGGCCGACGCACCGTGAAACGGTCGGGGGACGCCCCCGGCCGCCGCACCGTGGACCGG
The DNA here is from genome assembly GCF_042732265.1 of Streptomyces sp. NPDC059788. Classification (NCBI taxonomy): domain Bacteria; kingdom Bacillati; phylum Actinomycetota; class Actinomycetes; order Kitasatosporales; family Streptomycetaceae; genus Streptomyces; species Streptomyces sp. NPDC059788. The sequence goes on from NZ_JBHWHY010000017.1 coordinate 57,428, forward strand.
CCGGGGCCGGGGTGGCCGCGGGTCAGTCGGACACCGCGGCGGAAGGCGAAGGGGGAGCGGTCCGGTCCCGGAGCCCGCCGGGGGGCTCGGCGCTCGTGCGGGTGACGGCGGGCGGGGTGTGGCCGAGATGCGGGCGGGGCATGCTCGGCTCCAGCTCGACCAGGACGAGGGCGACGTCGTCGTCCTGGGCGCCGTGGGTGTGGCGGCACATCGTCGACAGCACCGCCTCGATCGCGTCGTTGAGATCGGGCAGGGAGCAGGACGGCAGCAGGCCGGCCAGGTCGAGCATCGTGCCGCCGGGGTCGCGGGCCTCGGCGAGGCCGTCGGTGTAGAGCAGCAGGCGGTCGCCGGGTGTCAGCTCCACCTCCTGGACGCGGGGCAGCGGGAGCAGCCCGATGGGGGTGGTCGGCTCGGAGGGGTGGAGTAAGACGGGCGGGCCGGCGGCGGGCATGTGCAGGGGCGGGTGGTGGCCGCAGTTGACCAGCCGGAGCCGGCCGGGGGATATCTCGGCGATCACGGCGGTGATGAAGTCCTCCGGACCGAGGTCGTCGATCAGCCGCCGGTCGACCTCCTCGGCCACCTCGGCGAGGTTGCTGCGGGTGTAGGCGCAGTCGCGGAAGTGCCCTATGGCCGCGGCGGACAGGCGGACGGCCTCCAGGCCCTTGCCGCGCACGTCGCCGATCAGCACCCGCAGTCCGCTCGGGGTGTCGGCGAAGGCGTAGAGGTCGCCGCCGATGACGGCGCGGGGCGCCGCGGAGCGGTAGCGGGCGCAGACCGAGGCCCCGCTGACCCGGAACGAGGTCGGCCGCAGGATGGCGCGCTGGGCGGCGGCCGCGACCCCGGCGAGCTGGCTGTCCAGGGCGGCCTGCCGGTCGGAGGCCCAGGTCGCGTAGGCCGCGGCGGCGGCCAGCACGGTCAGGGACAGCAGCTGGTCGGTGCGGCCCAGGGTGTGCTCGTGTCCGGCGACGGCCACGCCCAGGAGCAGTGAGGCGAACGAGACCAGGGCCGTGCACCCGCCTTCGAGTCTCGTGGCGGCCACCAGCGGGCCGGTCAGCAGCAGCCCGGTCAGGCTGACCTCCGGTCCCAGTGCCAGGTCGCAGACCGCGACGGCGGCTCCGGCCAAGGCCGTGAGCAGCAGCAGGGCGCCCTGTCGGACTTCGCGCATGTCCTCCCCTTCCCCCACGGCCGAGGCGGCTTCGCCCGGCCCGGCCGGTCGCTACCGCGCGTCGCGGTTACTGTATGTATTCAGATGCGAGGTGATCCCCCGGGCTCTCGGTGGCCCGGCGGTCGCCCCGGATCGACACCCGAAGCGGCCTGTACACGGTTTTACCCAGCTGCTGGCCAGCGAGAACCTCCCGTCCCGTCATATGGTCACATCGGCGTCGAACCGCAGGTGACCGGCCATCCCGAGCGTCGAAGACCGGCCACTTCGATTACAGAGAGTAACAGAAAGATGATCCGCGAGGAAGCGCTCCGTGGCGTCCGGCGGCACCGGGAAAAGGGGCGGGCGGGAGCGGGAGGGGGAACACCGGTTCGCCCCGAGCCGTACTCATCAGGGATGATGTCCTAGGAGCCGCATCCTGACCGGTGCCGGTTCGGAGCTGACTCCCCACCCGCCCGAGCAGTGAATCCGCAGGTGAGAGAGCCAGTATGAAGTTTCTGAACGATGCCAAGCCGCCGTACGACCTGACGTACGACGATGTGTTCATGGTGCCCGGCCGCTCCGCGGTGGGCTCCCGTCAGGGCGTGGACCTGGCGGCGCCGGACGGCACCGGCACGACCATCCCGCTGGTGGTCGCCAACATGACCGCGATCGCCGGCCGCCGGATGGCCGAGACGGTCGCCCGCCGCGGTGGCATGGTCGTCATCCCGCAGGACATCCCGATCGAGGTCATCACCGACGTCGTGGGCTGGGTCAAGCGCCGCCACCTGGTCCTGGACACGCCGATCGTGCTGTCCCCGGTCGCCACCGTCGCCGACGCCCTGTCGCTGCTGCCCAAGCGGGCGCACGGCGCCGGGATCGTCGTCGAGGGCGGCCGCCCCGTCGGCATCGTCACCGAGCACGACCTGGCCGGCGTGGACCGCTTCACCCAGGTCTCCGAGGTCATGTCCAAGGACCTGCTGGTCCTGGACGCGGACATCGACCCGCGCGAGGCGTTCAACCAGCTCGACGCCGCCAACCGCAAGCTGGCCCCGGCGGTCGACGCGGACGGGATGCTGGCCGGCATCCTGACCCGCAAGGGCGCCCTGCGCGCGACCCTCTACACGCCCGCCACCGACGCCGACGGCAAGCTGCGCATCGCCGCGGCCGTGGGCATCAACGGCGACGTGGCGGGCAAGGCCAAGGCGCTGCTGGCGGCCGGCGTGGACACGCTCGTCGTGGACACCGCGCACGGCCACCAGGAGTCGATGATCAGCGCGGTCAAGGCCGTACGGGCGCTGGACCCGCAGGTGCCGATCGTGGCCGGCAACATCGTCGCCGCCGCGGGTGTGCGCGACCTGATCGAGGCCGGCGCGGACATCATCAAGGTCGGTGTGGGTCCGGGCGCCATGTGCACCACCCGCATGATGACCGGTGTGGGCCGCCCGCAGTTCTCCGCCGTCCTGGAGTGCGCCGCCGAGGCGAAGAAGTACGGCAAGCACGTCTGGGCGGACGGCGGCGTGCGCCACCCGCGCGACGTGGCGATGGCGCTGGCCGCCGGCGCGTCCAACGTCATGATCGGCTCGTGGTTCGCCGGTACGTACGAGTCGCCCGGCGACCTCCAGCACACCGCCGACGGCCGCCCGTACAAGGAGAGCTTCGGCATGGCCTCGGCGCGTGCGGTCCGCAACCGTACGAGTGAGGAGTCGGCGTACGACCGGGCGCGCAAGGGCCTGTTCGAGGAGGGCATCTCCACCTCGCGGATGTTCGTCGACCCGGCCCGCCCCGGCGTCGAGGACCTGATCGACTCGATCATCGCGGGCGTCCGCAGCTCCTGCACGTACGCGGGCGCCGCCTCGCTGGCGGAGTTCGCGGACAAGGCCGTCGTCGGCGTGCAGAGCGCCGCCGGCTACGCGGAGGGCAAGCCGCTGCACGCCAGCTGGAGCTGATTCGCCGCCCGGCAGGGCGACCATGCGTCCGGCCCCGTACCGAAACGTTTCGGTACGGGGCCGGACGCGTTTGCGGGCCAGGTGGGCGAGAACGCCCAACCGGTGAGATTTGTCGTTTGTGCGCAACGAACGACCGAACCGGGACCAGGCGCGCAACAAAAGTTCACGGTTGCGCAAGGAACCTGCATTACGGCAGCTCACACGCGCCCCGTACAGTCATGCGCTGTACGTGGAGTGGCGGAGACCGCCTGCTCGGCGGTCTCCCCTTCCTTTGACGCGGGTTGTTTCGGCCTACCCGCGCACGGGGACCGCTGTCGGTCGTCCGCCCACCTTGACCGGCAGCGATGAAGGAGCCACCCCTGTGTTGGAGCACGGCGCAGCACCGCCCTCGGCGGGCAGCGATCCCCGGCCCCCCTCTTCCTCGGTGGGCCTCGGCGCCCGGCTGATGCGGCGCAAGCCCGTCGAGCGGCTGGTGGCCGAGGGCGGCCAGGGCGAGGGCGGTACCCTCCGCCGCTCGCTGGGCATGTGGCAGCTGACCATGATCAGCATCGGGGCGACGCTGGGCACCGGCATCTTCGTCATCCTCGGCGAGGCCGTGCCCAAGGCCGGCCCGGCCGTGATCATCTCGTTCGTCATCGCCGGCGTCACCGCCCTGTTCTCCGCGCTGTCCTACGCGGAGCTGGCGGGCTCCATCCCGGTCGCCGGCTCGTCGTACTCCTACGCCTACGCCACCCTCGGCGAGCTGGTCGCCTGGGTCTGCGGCTGGTGTCTGATCCTGGAGTACGGCGTCTCGGTCGCGGCGGTCGCCGTCGGCTGGGGCCAGTACCTCAACGAGCTGCTGTCCGGCACGATCGGCGTCACCATCCCGGCCGCGCTGTCCGCGCCGCCCGGCGACGGCGGGATCTTCAACCTCCCGGCGCTGATCGTCGTGCTGCTCGCCATGGTCTTCCTGCTGGGCGGCGCCAAGGAGAGCGCCCGCGCCAACGCCATCATGGTGACCATCAAGATCATCGCGCTGCTGCTGTTCTGCGGCGTCGCCATCCAGGGCATCTCCTCCGGCAACTACTCCAACTTCATGCCGCTGGGCATCGCCGGCGTCAGCGGCGCCGGAGCCACCCTCTTCTTCTCCTACATCGGCTTCGACGCCGCCTCCACCGCGGGCGAGGAGGCCAAGAACCCGCAGCGCGACCTGCCGCGCGCGATCATGCTGTCGCTGATCATCGTCACCACGCTGTACTGCCTGGTCGCGGCGGTCGCCGTGGGCGCCAAACCGTGGCAGAACTTCGAGGGCTCGGAGGCCGCGCTCGCCGGGATCATGAAGGAGGTCACCGGCCAGAGCTTCTGGGCCGTGCTGCTGGCCGCCGGTGCCGTCATCGCCATCGCCAGTGTCGTGCTGACGGTGCTGTACGGGCAGACCCGCATCCTGTTCGCGATGTCCCGCGACGGCCTGGTGCCGAAGGTGTTCTCCAAGGTCCACCCGAAGACCGGCGCCCCGCGCGCCAACACCGTGATCGTCTCGCTGTTCTGCGGCATCCTGGCCGCCGCCGTCCCGCTCGGCCAGCTCGCCGACGCGACCAGCATCGGCACGCTCTTCGCCTTCGGGCTGGTCAACATCGCGGTGATCGTGCTGCGCTTCACCAAGCCGGACATGCCGCGCACCTTCCGTACGCCGCTGGCGCCGGTCTTCCCGGCGATCGGTTTCCTGCTCTGCCTGTACATGATGAGCAGCCTCGGCCCGGTCACCTGGGTGGTCTTCGGTGTCTGGATGGCCGTCGGGCTCGTGGTCTACTTCGTCTACGGCTTGCGCCGCTCCCGATTGGCCACCGCAGAGAAGTGATCCACCCGCAGTGCGACAGATGAACGAACTCGACCAGCGCATCGTGCACGCCCTGGCGCAGGACGCCCGGCGCTCCTACGCCGACATCGGGACGGAGGTCGGGCTCTCCGCCCCGGCGGTCAAACGCCGGGTGGACCGGCTGCGTGCCGAGGGCGCCATCACCGGGTTCACGGTACGGGTCGACCCGGCGGCGCTGGGCTGGGAGACCGAGGGGTTCATCGAGTTGTTCTGCCGCCGCAACACCTCGCCGGACTCCATCCACCGGGGTCTGTCGCGTTATCCGGAAGTGGCGTCCGCCTCCACCGTCACCGGTGAGGCGGACGCCATCGTCCAGGTCTTCGCCTCCGACATGCGGCACTTCGAACGGGTGCTGGAGCGCATCGCGGGCGAGCCGTTCGTGGAACGCACGAAGTCGGTCCTGGTCCTCTCGCCGCTGCTGCGGCGCTTCAGCTCGGGGTCACCGGGCTGAAGCGGTCACCGGTCTGGGGCCGTCACCGGACCGATGCGGTCACCGGGCCGGGGCGGGCCGCCCGCCGTCAGCCGTTCAGCCAGGCCAGCGTGCCGCCCAGGACGAACAGGGCGCAGATGCCGAGGTTGACGAGCTTGTAGGAGAGGAAGACCGCGGCGAACTCCCGGATGGTGGCGCTCGGCCAGAAGTAGGCGGCCGTGGGGGCGCCGACGACCTGGCCGTCGACGCCCGCGCGGCGGGCCAGGATGGCGGCGCGCAGCACGTGGTAGTTGTTCGTGACGATCACGCAGCGGTGGCCCGGCACCGCCCGCTCCATGATCTTCTTGCTGAACGCCAGGTTCTCCTCCGTGGTCCCGGACTCCTCCTCGCACACGATCCGGTCCTCGGGGAATCCCCGCTCGACCAGGTACGCGGCCATCGCCCGGGACTCCGGGAGCTGTTCGTCCGGGCCCTGGCCGCCGGAGGCCAGCAGCACCGGCGGGTTGCCGCGCCGCGCCTGGCGCTCGTACACCGCACGGCCCCGCTCCAGCCGGCTTGCCAGCAGCGGCGGTACGCGTGTGCCGCCGATCAGCCCGGAGCCCAGCACCACCACGAAGTCGGCGTCGCGGCGCACCCGCAGCCGCCCGTAGAGGAACGCGTAGCCGACGAAGCACAGGAAGAGGAAGGACACGTAGCCGACGAGCAGCATCGTCGTGCCGGCGATCACGATCAGGGTGCGCGATCCGGTGCCGACGGCCGCGATCAGCAGCGCGATGACCGCGAAGACCCCGAGCCCGGCCAGCAGTGACAGCAGGTTCGCCAGGCTCCGGCCCTCCTTGCGGACCATCTTCACGCCGTTGAGGATCAGGAAGACCCCGAGGACGAGGACGCCGAGCGTGGGCAGCAGCAGGATGAGCACGGTGACCGCGACGGCAGCCGACGTCGGCATCCGTTGCACCTGCATGAGCAGGGCCGGAACCAGGAAGACGGCGGTCAGGCCCAGGTAGACGGCGTTGCTGAAGCGGCGCCGGTCGCGCAGCACACCAATGGCGAACAGGACGAAGAACAGGGCCGGTAGGGCGTACGCGAGCATGGGCACATCGTAGAGACAAGGCGATCATGCGTCCGGAGCCGCCTGTGAATGACCCGCCCGCCGCCGTGCCTGGCCGCGGGCCGGTGTGCGAAGAGCGACCGAGGCGTCAGCTCACCGGCCGGTCCCACGGGACGACCGTGAAGTCACCGCTTTCCACGGTCTCGAACGGCGCCGAACTGGCGCAGCGGGGCAGTTCCTTCGTGGACGCCGGGCCCGGTGTCGCGGCCCAGCTGTAGCCCAGGCGGTCGGTGCGGGCCCGGTCGTGGACGGAGAACCCGGGCGTCTCGTCCTTGCGGAAGCGCGCGTCGAAGGAGAAGCGGACGTCGTCGCCGTCCGCGCGGCGGAGCTTCGCCGACCCGTTCAGCCAGGGGTCCTCCTGGGGCCGCGCGGCGGCGCTCTGCGCGGCGGTGGCGCGGCCCGCCGGGTGGGCCGCGTCGGGCGGCGGCGCGGCGAGCGCGGGGCCGACCGCCCCCGCCGCCAGCAGGACCGCCACCGAGACGGCGAGGAGGCGGAGGCGTCTGCGGGCGGTGGTGCGGGTGCCGATGGCGCTGAGGTTGCGGACAGAACGGTTCATGGCGGACCTTCCCCGACCAAAATCGTGAGCGTTCACCCGGCCTTCCCGGGCGCCTCATACGATGCCGCCCGGCCGTGCGCGCCACATCGCGCCCAGGGCCGACCCCCGCTCCGCCGCGCGGGGGAACACCGTGCACCCGGGACGTACCCGGGGCGCGGAGGCCGTCCGGACACGGCTCCACGCGACCCGCGCCGCCCGCCGCGCCGCTCGACGCAACGAATCGCCGCACAGTCCGTACAACACGCAACGAAATATCCGTCCGCACGCAATGGTGACGCCTTGTACGGGTGGTTCGGCGGACCGTACCGTCTAGGCGTCCCGCCGATCGCCGGGCCGCCCGCGCCGCCGCAGTGCCCGGGCAGGCCACCCGATCACCCGTCACGTCTCCTCCGAGGGGTCCCATGTCGTCGCTGCGCACCGCCCTGCTCCAGAGTTCGGGACGGCCCGGCGACGTCGCGCACAACCTGCGGGCCGTCGAGGACGCGGCGCGCGACGCGGCGGCGGGCGGCGCCGGGCTGCTGGTCTGCCCGGAGCTGTTCCTGACCGGCTACGCCATCGGCGCGGACCTGCACCGGCTCGCCGAGCCCGCCGACGGCCCGGCCGCCCGGGCGATCGCCCGGATCGCCGCCGAGCACGGCATCGCGGTGCTCTACGGCTACCCCGAGCGCGACGGCGCGGCGGTGTACAACACGGCCCAGCTGATCGACTCCGAGGGCCGGATCCTGGCGAACTACCGCAAGACCCACCTCTTCGGCTGTTTCGAGCGTGACTGGTTCACCCCCGGCGACGACCCGGTCGTCCAGGCCGAGCTGGGCGGTCTGCGCATCGGCCTGATGATCTGCTACGACGTGGAGTTCCCGGAGAACGTCCGCGCCCACGCGCTGGCCGGCACCGATCTGCTGCTGGTGCCCACCGCCCAGCTGCACCCCTTCCAGTTCGTCGCCGAGTCGCTGGTGCCGGTACGGGCCTTCGAGAGCCAGCTCTACATCGCCTACGTCAACCGGGTCGGCCCGGAAGGCGACTTCGAGTTCGTCGGGCTGAGCTGCCTGGCCGGCCCGGACGGCACCGTGCGCGCCCGCGCCGGCCGCGGCGAGGAACTGGTGCTCGCCGAGGTCGACGCGGCTCTCCTGAAGCGGTCGCGGGAGGACAACCCGTACCTCGCCGACCGGCGCCCCGGCCTCTACGGCTCGCTGACCTGACCCCCGCCTGAAGGACCCCCGCAGCGGCGCCACGGCGCCGCCCCCACGCCTGCCCGCGCGCACCCCTGCCGGCGCGCACCCGAGCCCCCCTCACGTACCGCCTGCAAGGAGCCCGAACCGATGACCGTGCCCACCGCCGCCCACCACGCGGACGCCCAGCCGCCCATCACCATGTTCGGGCCGGACTTCCCGTACGCCTACGACGACTTCCTCGCCCACCCGGCGGGGCTCGGCCAGGTGCCCGCGACCGAGCACGGCAAGGAGGTCGCCGTCATCGGCGGCGGCCTGTCCGGCATCATCACGGCCTACGAGCTGATGAAGATGGGCCTCAGGCCCGTCGTCTACGAGGCGGACCGGATCGGCGGCCGGCTGCGCACCGTCGGCTTCGAGGGCTGCGACCCGGAGCTGACCGCGGAGATGGGCGCGATGCGCTTCCCGCCGTCCTCCACCGCCCTCCAGCACTACATCGACCTCGTGGGCCTGAAGACGAAGCCCTTCCCCAACCCGCTCGCGCCGGACACCCCCTCGACGGTCGTCGACCTCAAGGGCGAGTCGCACTACGCGCGCACCGTCGAGGACCTGCCCGAGGTCTACACCCAGGTCATGGACGCCTGGAACGCCTGCCTGGAGGAGGGCGCGGACTTCTCCGACATGAACCGCGCCATCCGCGAGCGCGACGTCCCGCGCATCCGGGAGATCTGGGCGCGGCTCGTCGAGAAGCTGGACAACCAGACCTTCTACGGCTACCTCTGCGACTCCACCGCCTTCAAGTCCTTCCGGCACCGCGAGATCTTCGGCCAGGTCGGCTTCGGCACCGGCGGCTGGGACACCGACTTCCCCAACTCCATCCTGGAGATCCTGCGCGTCGTCTACACCGAGGCCGACGACCATCACCGCGGCATCGTCGGCGGCAGCCAGCAGCTGCCGCTGCGCCTGTGGGAGCGCGCGCCGGAGAAGATCGTCCACTGGGCGCCGGGCACCTCGCTGTCCGCCCTGCACGACGGCACGCCGCGCCCCGCGGTCACCCGGCTGCACCGTACGGCCGGCAACCGCATCACCGTCACCGACGCCGACGGCGACATCCGTACGTACGAGGCGGCCGTGTTCACCGCGCAGTCCTGGCTGCTGCTGTCGAAGATCGCCTGCGACGACGCGCTGTTCCCCATCGACCACTGGACGGCGATGGAGCGCACCCACTACATGGAGTCCTCCAAGCTGTTCGTGCCGGTGGACCGGCCGTTCTGGCTGGACAAGGACGAGGACACGGGGCGGGACGTGATGAGCATGACGCTCACCGACCGGATGACCCGCGGCACCTACCTGCTCGACGACGGACCCGACAAGCCGGCTGTCATCTGCCTCTCCTACACGTGGTGCGACGACAGCCTCAAGTGGCTGCCGCTGAACGCCAACGACCGTATGGAGGTCATGCTCAAGTCGCTCTCGGAGATCTATCCGAAGGTCGACATCAGGAAGCACATCATCGGCAACCCGGTGACCGTCTCCTGGGAGAACGAGCCGTACTTCATGGGCGCGTTCAAGGCCAACCTGCCCGGCCACTACCGCTACCAGCGGCGCCTGTTCACCCACTTCATGCAGGACCGGCTGCCCGAGGACAAGCGTGGCCTCTTCCTCGCCGGTGACGACATCTCCTGGACGGCCGGCTGGGCCGAGGGCGCCGTGCAGACCGCGCTGAACGCGGTGTGGGGCGTGATGACGCAGTTCGGCGGCAGCACGGACGCGGGCAACCCCGGGCCGGGCGACGTGTACGACGAGATCGCGCCGGTCGAGCTGCCGGAGGACTGACCCGGGCACATCGGGCACCCGGGCCGCGTACGGCACGCCGTACGCGGCCCGTCAGCCCAGCGGCGTCAGCAGACAGCGGCCGACCAGGCCCACGCCCGAGCCGAGCCGCTCGGCGAACTCACCGGCCGTCTCCGGCAGGCCGCGCAGGCTCCACAGCACCCGCGCCGCCGCCCAGGCGCCGTCCCTGGCCATCTCCAGGCTCCAGGAACCGGCGAGATGGGTGAGCGGGTCGGCGACGTCGAGCAGGTCGGGGCCGGGCATCAGGCTCTCCCGGATGCGCTCCTCCATGCCCTCCAGGAGGTCGCCGACGCGCTCGAAGTCCGCCGCCAGCGCGGCCGGTTCGCACTCCAGGGCGCGGCAGGTGTCCACGACGGCCAGCGCCAGGTCGTGCCCGATGTGGGCGTTGATCCCCGCCAGCGCGAACTGCAGCGGCCGTACGCCCGGGTGGCGGCGCAGCTGGAACAGCGGGCGCCAGCAGGCCGGTACGGTCAGGCCGGCGCCCGCCGCGTCCACCGCGGCGAGGTAGCGCCGGGCGAAGAGCGCGTCCAGCTCGCCCGCCGCCGACGGGTCCTGGAAGCCGCCGGCGGGGAGGCGGCGGGCGATCTCCTCGGTGACCGACAGATACACCCGGTTGAACACCGCGATGCCGTCGGCGGCGGAGAGCGTGGCGTCCAGCACGCGCATCCGGGCCAGGACCGCGGCCACGGGGGCCGACGGCTTGGGGGCCGGCCCGGCCGCGGGGACCGGCCGGAACGGGTCCGCGGCCGCCTGCGCCGCCGGGCCGTCCGGGGCCTGCTGAGTCGTCGTCATGCGCACAGCGTGACAGCAGGACACCGACCGGAGAGGCGACCCGGGGGCGGATGACCGGATCGGGGTAACGCGCGGTGCCTCCTTGCCCGTACGGCACCGGCCCGCTGATCACTGTTCAGTCAAAACACCACCACCGGTCGTCCGGATTGAATATTTTCAGCCTTCAACGAAGCGGTCCGACCTGCCGAAGGGCCGCCACGCAACGGAGGATGAAGATGTCCGGAAGACTTGCTGCCGCCCTGTCCGCCTCGGCCATGACGGTGACCGCACTGGTGGCCGCCGCCGCTCCGGCGCAGGCCGCCCCCGCGGACAAGGCCAAGGTGCTGGCCGGCTGGACGCAGACCGGTGCCGGCAGCTACGGCAACTGGGTGGCGGCCCGGGGCGACCAGGCGAAGTGGGCGGCGTACAAGTTCGACTGGAGCACCGACTACTGCTCCAAGTCGCCGGACAACCCCTTCGGCTTCCCCTTCGAGACCTCGTGCGCGCGCCACGACTTCGGCTACCGCAACTACAAGAAGGCCGGCACCTTCCCGGCGAACAAGCCGCGCCTGGACAGCGCGCTGTACGAGGACCTCAAGCGGGTCTGCGCCAAGTACAGCGGCGCGAAGAAGACTTCGTGCAACGCGCTCGCGTGGACGTACTACCAGGCGGTCAAGAAGCTCGGCTGAGCCGGGTGCTCAGCCCGTCGGCTCCGACTTCCCCGGCTTCGCCGGATTCTTCGGGGCCGACGGCTCGCCGGGCGCCGTGTCCTCGTCGTACGCGCTGGTGCCCTCGTCGAGCAGCGGCCCCTGCCGCTTCAGGTGGGCGGGGGCCAGCGCGCGCAGCACGTGGTAGCCGGAGAGCACCACGATCGTGCCGAGCGCGATGCCGCCCAGCTCGAAGTTCTCGCTGATCTTCAGGCTGACACCGCCGATGCCGATGATGACGCCCGCGGCGACGGGCACCAGGTTCAGCGGATTGCGCAGGTCCACCTTGTTGTGCACCCAGATCTGCGCGCCGAGCAGGCCGATCATGCCGTACAGGATGACGGTGATGCCGCCCAGCACGCCGCCGGGGATCGCGGCCACCACCGCGCCGAACTTCGGGCACAGGCCGAAGAGCAGCGCGAAACCGGCCGCCGCCCAGTAGGCCGCGGTGGAGTAGACGCGGGTCGCCGCCATCACGCCGATGTTCTCGGAGTAGGTGGTGTTGGGCGGGCCGCCGAGCGCGGTGGAGAGCATCGAGCCGGCGCCGTCGGCGGAGATCGCGGTGCCCAGCTTGTCGTCGAGCGGGTCGCCGGTCATCTCGCCGACCGCCTTGACGTGCCCGGCGTTCTCCGCGACCAGCGCGATCACCACGGGCAGGGCGACCAGGACCGCGGACCACTGGAAGGACGGCGCGTGGAAGGACGGCAGGCCGATCCAGTCGGCCTTGGCGACGCCCGACAGGTCCAGGCGCCAGTGGTCGGTGAGCTGCCCGGCGCCGTTCGCCGAGTGGATCTTCCCGAAGACCAGGTCGAGGACCCAGGAGATGCCGTACCCGAAGACCAGCCCCAGGAAGATCGCGATCCGCGACCAGAAGCCGCGCAGACAGACTACGGCCAGCCCGGTGAAGAGCATGGTCAGCAGCGCCACCCACTGGTCCTGCGGCCAGTACGTGCTGGCCGTCACCGGCGCCAGGTTGAAGCCGATGAGCATCACGACCGCGCCGGTGACCACCGGCGGCATCGCCGCGTGGATGATCCGCGCGCCGAACCGTCGGACCGCGAGGCCGACGAGGAAGAGCGCGGCGCCGACGACGAAGACCGCGCCGGTGACGGTGGCGCTGCTGCCGCCCTGCGCGCGGATCACGGCGGCGACGCCGACGAAGGAGAGCGAGCAGCCGAGGTAGGACGGCACCCGGCCGCGGGTCGCCAGCAGGAAGATGGCGGTCGAGACGCCCGACATCATGATGGCGAGGTTCGGGTCCAGGCCCATCAGGACCGGCGCGACGAAGCTGGCGCCGAACATGGCGACCACGTGCTGCGCGCCGAGGCCGGCGGTACGCGGCCAGGACAGCCGTTCGTCCGGTCTGACGACGGCTCCGGGGGCGGGGGTGCGCCCGTCGCCGTGCACGGTCCAGCGCACACCGAGGCCCATGAGTGCTCCACTTCTTCACATACGTCGCAGGGGGTCGGCCGGGCGGGGCGCCGGCCGGGCCATGTTAGGTCGGCCGCGGGGCCGGCCCGGGCGGCCCGTCCGTCCGGGGGCGGTGCCGACCGCCCCCGGCGGCCGGAGCATTTTAAGCAGCCGCTTACGATGGCCGTGTTCACTTCTTGAACAGTCAACAGCATCGGGCAGCGCCCGCAGCAGAACCAGGAGCACCAACCCGTGAGCGTCGAAGCCCTTGAGGCCGCCCCCGCCGTCCCCTACGGACAGCTGGTCCCCGTCACCGTGCACTTCGACGACCTCGACGCGCTCGGCATGCTCCACAACTCGCGCTACCCGCTGCTCGTCGAGCGCGCCTGGGCCGAGTTCTGGCACGGCCGCGGCTTCGGCTTCGACGGGGACTGGGCGGCGGCCGGCGACATGTGCAACGTCATCAAGGAGATGAAGGTCTCGTACGAGCAGCCGGTCACCCGGCCCGGCTACTACGCCGCCCACCTGTGGGTCGAGCGCCTGGGCCGCACGGGCCTGACGTACGGCTTCCGGCTCTGCTCCGCCGACGGCGAGCAGACCTACGCGCACGGCCACCGCGTCCTGGTGCGCGTCGACCCGCAGGCACTGCGGCCCACCCCCTGGTCGGACCACGCCCGCTCGATAGCGACGGAACTGCTGCACCCGGAGGCGCAGGCCGTCTGAGCGGGCGGGCGCCCCGGCTCAGGGGGGCCGGGCCGGAGGGGTGCCGCTCAGAAGCGCTCCAGGTCGCCGGCCGGTAGCGCGTCGCGCCCGGCGGCGCCGCGGCCCGGCACCCGCAGCACCCCCGCGCCCACGAACAGCCCGCAGGCCAGCACCGTCACCAGCACGAACGAGCCGGTCAGCGAGGTGGCCTGGGCGATGGAGCCGATCGCCGAGGGGGCGATGAGCCCCGAGGTGTACGTGATGGTGGCGACGCCCGCGATGGCCTGGCTGGGCGCCGGGCCGCTGCGGCCCGCCGCCGCGAACGCCAGCGGCACCACCACGGCGATGCCCAGCCCGATCAGCGCGAAGCCCGCCAGGGCCATCGCCGGGTGCCGGGCCAGCACGATCAGGACGCCGCCCGCCGCGGCGAGCACCCCGCTGACCCGTACGGTGCGCACCGGTCCGAAGCGCGCGACCACCCGGTCGCCCGCCAGCCGGGCGACGGCCATGGTGCACGAGAAGGCGGTGGTGGACGCCGCCGCCAGGCCCGCGTCGGTGCCCAGCACGTCCCGCAGGTAGACCGCCGACCAGTCCAGGCTGGCGCCCTCGGCGAAGACCGCGCAGAACCCGATCGCGCCGATGATCAGCGCCGACTTCGGGGGCAGCGCGAAGCGCGGCGGCGGGTGCTCGTCCGGGGTGCTGCGCAGGTCCAGTACGCCCTGGCAGGCGGCGTAGCCCAGGACGGTCGTGACCGCCGCGGCGACGGCCAGGTGCAGCCGGGCGTCGGTGGCGGCGTGTGCCGCCGCGGTGCCGGCCGCCGAGCCGAGCAGGGCGCCCACGCTCCACATGCCGTGCAGCCCCGACATGATCGGCTTGCCGAGCCGGTCCTCGGTCTCCACCCCCAGCGCGTTCATCGCCACGTCCGCCATGCCCGCGGTGGCGCCGTACACCAGCAGCGCGCCGCACAGGCCGTACAGGTTGGGAGAGAGGGCGGGAAGGGCGAGCGAGAGAGTCCACGCGGCGAGCAGCAGGCGCAGTGCGGCGCGGGCCCCGAGGCGGTGGCTGATCCGGCCGGCCAGCGGCATGGCGAGGGACGCGCCGATCGCGGGGAAGGCCAGGGCGAGGCCCAGCTGTCCCGCGCTGATCTGGGCGTGGTCCTGAATCCACGGCACGCGGGTGGCGAAGCTGCCGGTCACCGAGCCGTGGATCAGGAAGACCACCGCGACGGACCAGCGGGCACGCCGCAACCGGCCCGGAGCACCCTGCTGAGCTGCGGATTCATCGGGGGCTGGAGCGGGCGGGGGAGCCGCGTCGGGAACGCCTGTGCCATCCATGGGCGGTAAACTATCAGGAAGCCTGCCTGATAATAAGGCGTTCACATCGATCACACCGCGACGATCCCCGCACGGGGGTCTGGAAGGATTCGGGCATGGACGAGACGCGCGGAGCCGCTCCCGGCCGTACCGCCTCCCCGGCCGTACGCGCCACCCCGCGCACCGCCTCGCCGAGCACCGCGCGGGCCATCAACGACCGCCTGGCCCTGCAGCTCCTCCAGGCCGAGGGGCCGCTGACCGCCGGTGAGCTGAAGACGGGCACCGGCCTGTCCCGGCCGACCGTCGCCGACCTCGTCGAGCGCCTCCGGGCCGCCGGACTGATCACGGTGGTCGGCGAGTCGGGCGCGCGGCGGCGCGGACCCAACGCGCGGCTGTACGGCATCGTCGCCGGCCGCGCCCACCTCGCCGCGGTGGACCTGCGCACGCACAGCGCCACCCTCGCGGTCGCCGACCTGCTCGGCCGGGTGCTGGCCGAGACCGCCGTCCCGGTCGGCCCTGACGCGGACCCCAGTCAGGCGGCGGCGAACGGCGTGGCCGCGCTGGAGAAGCTGCTCGGTGAGGCCGGTGCCGCACGGCCGCACGTCGTCGCCGTCGGCGCGCCCGGCCTCGTCGATCCGGCCACCGGACGGTTCGGCGGAACAGAATGGGTGCCCGCCTGGCACGCCGCGCTCGTCACGGCGTTCGGCGACCGGCCCGCGGCGCCCGTCCTGCTGGAGAACGAGGTCAACCTCGCCGCCATCGCCGAGCAGCGCGACGGCGCCGCGCGCGACCGCGACACCTACGTCCTGCTCTGGCTCGGCCACGGCACCGGCGCCGCCGTCGTCCTGGACGGCCGGCTGCGCCGCGGCGCCTCGGGCGGCACCGGTGAGATCGGCTTCCTGCCCGTACCGGGCACGGGCGCGCTGCCCACGGCCGCGGGCTGCGACGGCGGCTTCCACTCGCTGGCGGGCTCCGCGGCGGTGTGCCGGCTGGCCGCCGAGCACGGCATCGCGGCGGGCCCGGGCCAGGACCGGCCCGGTCCGGGCGACGCCGACGAGGGCAGCGCACCCGCGGCCGAGGCGATGGTGCGTGCCGCCGTCGGTGCGGGCGAGGCCGGTGCCGCCTTCCTCGACGCGCTGGCCGCCCGGGTCGCCATCGGGGCCGCCGCGGTCTGCGCCGTACTGGACCCCGGCTGTGTCGTACTCGGCGGCGAGACCGGCCGCGCGGGCGGCGACGCGCTGGCCGGACGGGTCGCGGAGCACCTCGCGCGGATGTCCCCGCTGCGCACCGAGGTACGCGCGGGGACGGTCGGCGGCCGGGCCGTGCTGCGGGGCGCGGTGCTCGCGGCGATGGACACCGCCCAGGACGACCTGTTCGGGCCTGCTGCCTGAGCGAGGAACTGCCTGCGAAGGCTTCTCCCTACCGCCCTCCCGTCACCCTTGCCCCGCCCCGCTCCGCCAGGAAGTCCCCGTAGCCCACCGTGCCGAGCGTGCCCGTGCCGCCGGTCACCGGAATCGTCGTCATCGCGATCAGTCCTCGGACAGGGGTGAGGGTTTCGGAACGCGGGCACGGCGGGGCCCGTCACCACGGGGACGGGGCGGCGCGCCGGAGCGTGACATTCACACCGCGCCCTGTGAGCCACTCCACAGCTCGCCGCCCGCATGGCCGACGATCAGACGTGGCAGACTGAAGCCGTACTGAATTGACATACGCAGCGCACTCCGGGGTCGGTGAAAGTCCGAACCGGCGGTAACAGTCCGCGACCCGGTCGCCTCCAGCGACCGGTTGAGCAGGTGGAATTCCTGCACCGACGGTTAAAGTCCGGATGGGAGGCAGTGCGCGGCGGGCGAGCAGCGGTATACCGCCGCCGGCGGTCGTCCTCGTGTTCCACGAAGGCGGCCCTCCTTTCCGGCTTCGGTGTCCCCGTTGTTGCGTTCCCGTTTTCCTGTCCTCGTGACAGCCCCGGAGTCCGTGCCCTGAGTGGCAGGAGGACCCGGTGGCCACCCCAGCCCCCGCGCAGACCGCGGCGATGCGCCGAGCCATCCAGCTTGCCGCCCGCGGCCTCGGGCACACCAGCCCCAATCCCGTCGTCGGCTGTGTCGTCCTGGACGCCGCCGGGCACGTCGTGGGGGAGGGCTGGCACGAACGGGCCGGCGGCCCGCACGCCGAGGTCAACGCGCTGCGCGAGGCGGGCGAACGGGCCAGAGGCGGCAGCGCCTTCGTCACCCTGGAACCCTGCAACCACACCGGCCGTACCGGCCCCTGCGCCCAGGCCCTCGTCGAGGCGGGCGTCGCCCGGGTGCACTACGCCGTCCCGGACCCGACCCCCACCGCCACCGGCGGCGCCGCGACCCTCGCGGCGGCCGGTCTGGAGGTCGAGGGCGGCCTGCTCGCCGACGAGGCCGCCGCGGGCAACGAGGCCTGGCTCACCGCCGTACTGCGCCGCCGCCCCTTCGTCCTGTGGAAGTACGCCGCCACGCTCGACGGCCGGATCGCCGCCGCCGACGGCACCAGCCGCTGGATCACCTCGGCCGAGTCCCGCGCCGACGTCCACCGGCTGCGGGCCCGGGCCGACGCGGTGATCGTCGGGTCCGGCACCGCCCGCGCCGACGACCCGCACCTCGGCGCGCGGCTCGCGGGACTGGCCGACACCGAGGTCAGCCAGCCGCTGCGGGTCGTGGTCGACACCGCCGCCGCCGTCGTCAAGCCCGGCGCCCGCGTCCTGGACGGCACCGCGCCCACGCTCGTCGCGGTCGCCGACGACGCCGACGCCGGCCACCTCGAAGGACTCGCCCCGATCGTCCGGCTGCCCCGCGCCGCGGACGGCACCGGCCTGCACATCCCCGCCCTGCTCGCCGCGCTGTACGAGCGCGACGTCCGCTCGGTGCTCCTGGAAGGCGGCCCCACCCTGGCCGGGTCCTTCCTCGCCGCGCAGGCCGTCGACAAGGTCGTCGGCTATCTCGCGCCCGTCCTGCTCGGCGCCGGACCCGCCGCCCTCGGCGACGCCGGAATCGGCACGATCGACCAGGCGTTGCGCCTCGATGTGACCGACACCGCCCGGCTCGGCGCCGACCTGCGCATCACCGCCACCCCAGCCCGCCACACCCTGAACGAGGAGAACTGACGTGTTCACCGGAATCGTCGAAGAACTGGGTGAGGTCGCCGCCGTCGAGAACCTGGGCGACAGCTCCCGGTTCACCCTGCGCGGCCCGCTCGTCACCGAGGACGCGAAGCACGGCGACTCGATCGCCGTCAACGGCGTCTGCCTGACCGTCGTGGACACCGGCGAGGGCACCTTCACCGCCGATGTGATGGCCGAGACGCTGCACCGCTCCAGCCTCGGCGCGCTCGCCCCGGGCTCCCGCGTCAACCTGGAACGCCCGATGGCCCTCGGCGGGCGCCTAGGCGGCCACCTCGTGCAGGGGCACGTGGACGGCACCGGCACGATCGTTTCGCGGACACCCGGTGAGCACTGGGAGATCGTCGAGGTCGCGCTCCCCGGCCGGCTCGCCCGATACGTCGTGGAGAAAGGCTCCATCACCGTCGACGGGGTGAGCCTGACGGTCGTCGACGCGGCGGACGACCACTTCACCATCAGCCTCATCCCCACCACCCTCGCCCTGACCACCCTCGGCCTCAAGCAGCCGGGCGACCCGGTCAACCTGGAGGTCGACGTGCTGGCGAAGTACGTCGAACGGCTGCTGGGGCAGGGCCGGGGCACCGCGGCGGCCGTCGCGGCCGTGGAAGAGAGCCTGCGGTGAACCTCCTCGGCTGGCTCAACGGCCCGGCGTTCACCGCCTTCGGCCAGCAGGTCATCTGGTCCGACATGATCGGCAACAGCGTCGGGCTGGCCGCCCTCGCCTTCGGCTGGCGCCGCTCCATATGGACCTGGCCCGCCCAGTTCCTCTCCGGCCTGATCCTCGTCTCCGCGTACGCCTACGCCCACCTCAGCGGCGGCGTCGGCAAACAGCTGCTCGTCATCGGCGTCGCGCTGTGGGGCTGGCGGCAGTGGCAGCGCGGCCGGCAGCAGGCCCAGGACGGCTCCATCGCCGTGCGCTTCGCCACCTGGCGCGAGCGCGGACTCCTGATCGCCGGCACCGCCGTCGGCACCGTCGCCGTCGGCTCCTTGTTCACCCTGCTGCCGCAGCTGTCCTGGAACCCCTGGCCCGACGCGTACATCTTCGTCGGCACCCTCGCGGCGATGGTCGCCCAGGCCCGCGGCCTGGTCGAGTTCTGGTTCGCCTGGCTCCTCGTCGACATCGTGGGCGTCCCCCTCGCCTTCAGCAGCGGCCTGGCCTTCTCCGGCCTGGTCTACGTCGTCTACCTCGGCCTCGTGCTGTGGGGTATGCGCGACTGGTGGCTGCGCTCCCGCACGAACCCGCAGCCCGTCCTGGAAGGAGCGGCGGCATGACCGCACTGCAGAGCTGGTACGACCCCGACGGCGCCGTCGCACGAGACGCCCTGGCCCTGGACCCCGTCGAGCGGGCCGTCGCCGACATCGCCGCCGGCCGCCCCGTCGTGGTCGTGGACGACGAGAGCCGGGAGAACGAGGGCGACCTCGTCGTCGCCGCCGAACGGGTCACCCCCGAGATCCTCGCCTTCATGATGAGCGAGTGCCGCGGCCTGATCTGCGCCCCCATGGAGGGCGCCGAACTGGACCGCCTCGCGCTGCCGCAGATGGTCGAGCACAACACCGAGTCGATGCGCACCGCGTTCACCGTCTCGGTCGACGCCACCGCCGCGCACGGCGTCAGCACCGGCATCTCCGCCGCCGACCGCGCCACCACCTTGCGCCTGCTCGCCTCCGGCGAGGCCGCCCCCGCCGACTTCGTGCGCCCCGGCCACATCTTCCCGCTGCGCGCCCGCGACGGCGGCGTGCTGGTCCGCAACGGCCACACCGAGGCCGGCGTGGACCTCGCCCGGCTGGCCGGGCTGCGGCCCGCCGCCGCGATCGTCGAGATCGCCGGCGAGGACGGCACGATGCTGCGGCTGCCGGAGCTGGTGCCGTTCGCCCGCAAGCACGGCCTGTCGATCATCTCCATCGAGGACCTGATCGCCTACCGCCTCGGCTCCGAGCCCACCGTCCGGCGCGAGGCCGAGACCCGGCTGCCCACCCGCCACGGCGAGTTCACCGCGTACGGCTACCGCTCCACCGTCGACGGCGTCGAGCACATCGCGCTGGTCGCCGGCGAGATCGGTGACGGCGAGGACGTCCTCGTACGGGTCCACTCCGAGTGCCTGACCGGCGACATCTTCCACTCGCTGCGCTGCGACTGCGGCCCCCAGCTGGAGGAGTCGCTGCGCCGGATCTCCGAGGCCGGCCGCGGCGTGGTGATCTACCTGCGCGGCCACGAGGGACGCGGCATCGGACTGATGTCCAAGCTGCGCGCCTACGAACTCCAGGAGCGCGGCCGCGACACCCTCGACGCCAACCTGGAACTGGGCCTGCCGGCCGACGCCCGGGACTACGGCGCCGGCGCCCAGGTGCTGGCCGACCTCGGCGTGCGGTCGCTGCGCCTGATGACCAACAACCCGGAGAAGACCGACGCGCTCGTCCGGCACGGCCTCAAGGTCACCGGCCGCGAGCCGATGCCCGTACAGGCGGGCGAACACAACCTGCGGTACCTGCGCACCAAGCGGGACCGGATGGGGCACGACCTGCCCTGGCTCGACGCGGAGCGCGCGTCGGCCTGCGGCAACCAGTAGCACCGCGGCCGGACCCCGGCCGCCCCACCACGTACGTACCCGAGCACCGGACCACGAGGAGAGACGTGAGCGGCAAAGGCGCACCCGAACTGTCCGTGAAGAACTGTGGCGACCTGCGGGTGGCCGTCATCGCCGCCCAGTGGCACGAGAAGGTGATGGACGGCCTCGTGGACGGCGCCCTGCGCGCCCTGTCCGAGCTGGGCATCGACGAGCCGACGCTGCTGCGCGTGCCCGGCAGCTTCGAGCTGCCGGTGGTCGCCAAGGTGCTGGCCGGCCGCGGCTACGACGCGATCGTGGCGCTCGGCGTCGTCATCCGCGGCGGCACCCCGCACTTCGACTACGTGTGCCAGGGCGTCACCCAGGGCCTGACGCAGGTCAGCGTCGACACCGGCGTACCGATCGGGTTCGGCGTGCTGACCTGCGACACCGAGGAGCAGGCCCTGGACCGGGCCGGAATCTTCGGCTCCACCGAGGACAAGGGCCACGAGGCGGTGACCGCGGCCGTCGCCACCGCCGCGACGCTGCGCACCGTCGCCGAGCCCTGGCGCTGAGCGGGGCCGGGCGACCGCGTAGGGTGGGTCACATCATGTCCAAGAAGACGTTCGAGGAGCTCTTCGCCGAGCTCCAGCAGAAGGCCGCCACCGGCGACCCCGCCACCTCCCGCACCGCCGAACTGGTCCACTCCGGCGTCCATGCGATCGGCAAGAAGGTCGTCGAGGAGGCCGCCGAGGTCTGGATGGCCGCGGAGTACGAGTCCGACGAGGCCGCCGCCGAGGAGATCTCCCAGCTCCTGTACCACCTTCAGGTGATGATGGTCGCCAAGGGCATCTCCCTCGACGACGTCTACGCCCATCTCTGAGCCGTCGCCCGGCCCCCGTACGACCGCACCACACCACTTTTCTGTCACCCCTCGCACGAAAGAAGTCGCCCTCATGCTGCGCATCGCCGTCCCGAACAAGGGTTCACTGTCCGAGCCTGCGTCGGCGATGCTCCATGAGGCCGGCTACCGCCAGCGCAAGGACCGCAGGGAACTGGTCCTGGTCGACGCGGAGAACGAGGTCGAGTTCTTCTTCCTGCGCCCGCGCGACATCGCGGTGTACGTCGGCTCCGGCAAGCTGGACATCGGCATCACCGGCCGGGACCTGCTGCTCGACTCCGGCGCCAAGGCGGAGGAGATCATGCAGCTCGGCTTCGCCGGCTCGACCTTCCGCTACGCCACCCGTCCGGGCACGGCCAAGGAGGTCACCGACTTCGGCGGCATGACGGTCGCCACGTCCTTCTCCGGACTGGTCACCCAGCACCTCGCCGACCACGGAGTCGACGCCTCCGTCGTCCACCTGGACGGCGCCGTGGAGACCGCCATCCAGCTCGGCGTCGCCGAGATCATCGCCGATGTCGTGGAGACCGGCACCACCCTGCGCAACGCGGGGCTGGAGATCATCGGCGAGCCGATCCTGAAGTCCGAGGCGGTCGTCATCCGCGGCAAGGGCGCCCCCGAGGACGACCCGAAGGTCCGCCAGTTCCTCCGCCGTATGCAGGGCGTCCTGGTCGCCCGGCGCTACGTGATGATGGACTACGACATCCGCGTGGAGCACGTCGAGAAGGCCGTCGCCCTCACCCCGGGCCTGGAGTCGCCGACCGTCTCCCCGCTGCACCACGAGGGCTGGGTCGCGGTCCGCTCGATGGTCCCCTCCAAGGACGCCCAGCGCATCATGGACGAGCTGTACGAGCTCGGCGCACGCGCCATCCTGACCACCGGCATCCACGCCTGCCGCCTCTGACCCAGCGGCCGGCCGCCGCCGACGGGCGGCGGCCACACCCGCCGCCGGCCCGCGCCGACGGCCCGTACGAAAGAGCCCAGCGACGTGTCCGCGCCCGCCTCCGCGCCCCTGCCCGCCCTCCCGGTGACCTTCCGGCCGGCCCGTACCAGGGCCGTCCTGTACGGCGTCGGCATCGCCCAGCTCGCCGTGCTGACGGTGATCGCCTTCCTGCTGCCGAAGCTGGGCGGCGGCGAGCGGATCAGCTTCGTGTTCACCGGCCTGATCGTGCTCGGCGTGCTCCTGCTGCTCGCCCGCCCCAAGGTGGTCGCGCGGGAGGAGGGCCTGACCGTCGTCAACCTGACCACCAGGCGCGAGCTGGCCTGGGCCCAGGTGCTGCGGGTCAACCTGCGCCAGGGCGACGCCTGGGTGCACCTCGACCTCGCCGACGGCACCAGCCTGCCCGCGATGGGCATCCAGCCCGGCATCGCGCGCGACCAGGCCATCCGGGACGCCCGTACGCTGCGGGCGCTCGCCGAGAACCACGGCACCGGCAACCAACCGGCCCGGTGACCCTGCCCGCACCCCGGCCCTGCTGATTACCCTGGTGCCCAGGGCGCGCCCCGCGCCCCGCCCCACCAGCGGGCCCCTGCCACCTGAGGAGTGACTCCCTCCAGCAATGGACGGATCGTCCGGTAGTACCTGCGCCGCCCCTCCACCGGAACCCCCGCACCGCCGGGAATCCCTCTCCACGGAGGCGGCGGCATGACCGCCACACTGCTGCTGCTCGCGGCGGCACTCGTCCTCATCCTCGCCAACGGCTTCTTCGTCGCCGCCGAGTTCGGCCTGGTGACCGTGGAGAAGGCCGAGGCCGAACGGGCCGCGTCCGAAGGCGACCGGCGCGCCCGCACCGTCGTCGGCGCACTGCGCGAACTCTCCTTCCAGCTCTCCGGCACCCAGCTCGGCATCACCATCACCTCCCTGGTGGTCGGCATGCTCGCCGAGCCCGCCCTCGCCCGCCTGCTGTCCGCGCCGCTGGCCGCCACCGGGCTGCCGGCCGGCGCCGTGCCCGGCGCCGCCGTCGTGATCGGGATGCTGCTGGCCTCCGCCGTGCAGATGGTCCTCGGCGAGCTGGTGCCCAAGAACTGGGCGGTCTCCAAGCCGCTCCAGGTCGCCCGCTTCGTCGCCGGCCCGCAGGGCGCCTTCTCGCGGTTCTTCCGCCCGGTGATCTCCCTGCTGAACACCGTCGCCAACCGGCTCGTACGGGCCCTGGGCGTGGAGCCGACCGACGAGCTGGCCTCCGCCCGCACCCCCGGCGAACTGGTCTCGCTCGCCCACCACTCGGCCCGCGCCGGGGTGATCGAGCAGGACACCGCCGACCTGTTCGTGCGGACCCTGTCCCTCGGCGGGCTGACCGCGGAGAACGTGATGACCCCCCGGGTACGGGTCAGCGCCCTGCAGGCGTCCGCGACCGCCGAGGACGTCCTCAACCTCACCCGCGCCACCGGCCTGTCCCGCTTCCCCGTCTACCGCACCAGACTCGACGAGGTCGTGGGCATGGTGCACCTCAAGGACGCCCTCGCGGTGCCCGAGCACGAGCGGCTGCGCACCCCGGCGGCCCGGATCGCCGTACCGCCGCTCCTGGTTCCGGCGACGCTGGCGGTGCAGCCGCTGCTGGAGCGGCTGCGCAGCGAACAGCCGATAGCCGTCGTGGTCGACGAGTACGGCGGCACGGCCGGCGTCGTCACCCTGGAGGACATCGTCGAGGAACTGGTCGGCGAGGTCCGCGACGAGCACGACCGGATCGACCTGCCCGAGCTGGCCCAGGCGCCGCCCGAGGAGGGCCGCCCCGCCTGGGACGCCGACGGCGGCTGCCGGGTGGACACCCTGCGGCGGATCGGCCTCGACACGCCCGGCGGCCCGTACGAGACCGTGGCGGGCCTGGTGGCCCACATACTCGGGCGGGTGCCCGCCCCCGGCGACACCGCCGAGCTGGACGGCTGGCGGCTGCGGGTGCGGCTGGTGTCCCACCACCGCGCCGAGCGGGTCCGGATCATACGGACCGCGGGCGCCGCGGCGCCCGTCCCGCTGCTCGCGGAGGTGGCCCGGTGAGCTTCCTGCAACTCCTCTTCGCCGCCTTCCTGGTCCTGGTCAACGGCTTCTTCGTGGGCGCCGAGTTCGCGCTCGTCTCGGTGCGCCGCAGCCAGATCGAGCCGCTGGCCACCGCGGGCTCCAAACGGGCCCGCCGGGTCCTGCACGGCCTGGAGAACCTGCCGCAGATGATGGCGGCGGCCCAGTTCGGCATCACCGTCTGCTCCCTGACCCTCGGCGCGGTCGCCGAACCGACCGTCGCCCGCCTCCTGGAGCCCCTCTTCCACGCGGCGCACCTGCCCGGTCCGCTGATCCACCCCCTCGGCTACGTCATAGCCCTGGCCGCGGTGGTCTTCCTGCACCTCGTCATCGGCGAGATGGTCCCGAAGAACCTGGCGATGGCCGCGCCGGAGAAGACCGCGCTGTGGTTCAGCCCCGGTCTGGTCGCCTTCGCCCGGCTGTGCCGCCCGGTCACCGCGCTGCTCGGGGCCTGCGCGCGCGGTGTCCTGCGGCTGTTCCGCGTCGAGCCGAAGGACGAGGTCGAGGCGGTCTTCACGAGCGAGCAGCTCACCCACCTCGTCGAGGACTCCAAGCAGGCGGGCCTGCTGGCCCCGGCCGAGCAGGAGCGTCTGTCCGACGCGCTGGAGCTGGGCAGCCGCCCGGTCACCGACGTCCTCCTGGACCCGGCCGGGCTGGTCACCGTCGATCCGGCGGTCACCCCGCGCCGGGTCGAGGAGCTGACCGTCAAGACCGGCTACTCCCGCTTCCCGGTGTCCGCGCCCGGCGGCGCCTACATGGGCTATCTGCACGTCAAGGACGTACTGGACCTGGAGGAGGGCGACCGTGCGGTGCCGCAGCACATCTGGCACCCGATGACGACGCTGCGCGCCGAACTCCCCCTGGACGACGCGCTGACCGCCATGCGCCGGTCCGCCTCCCACCTGGCCGCCGTCGCCGACGCGACCGGGCGGGTGCTCGGGCTGGTCGCGCTGGAAGACGTCCTGGAGAAGCTGGTGGGGGAGGTGCGCGACCCGGCGCACCGCCAGGAGCTGCCGCCCGTACCGCAGTTCGGCGGCGCCCGGACGGCCGAGGTGCCGGGCGACCGGCTCTCCGGACCGCGCACCGGGCCGGACCCGGCCCGGGAGGACCGCGCGCTGGCGAGGTGAGCCGTCCGTGCCGGAAGGTGTGAGCCCGCGGTGGTCCGCGGGCTCTCGCCGTTCGCGGCCGGTTCGGGCCCGGTTGTGGCGCCGGCCGCTCTTTCCTTACGCCGAATACAGGTGACTGGCGAGTAGAATTGCCTTACGGCGTAAGGGCGGCGAGGAGGGACGGCATGGCCGAGGGGCAGAAGCGGGCGCGCGGCGCACGGGCGGGGCTGAGCCGGGAGCGGGTGCTCGACGCGGCGCTCGCGCTGATCGACCGCGACGGGCTCCCCGCCCTGTCGATGCGCCGCCTCGGCGCCGAACTGGGCGTGGAAGCCATGACGCTCTATCACTACGTCCCGAACAAGGACGCCTTGCTGGACGGCCTGGTGGAGCGGGTGTTCGAGAGCGCCGCTCCGCTCACCGCCGACGGCGGGCGCTGGCAGGCCGCGCTGGAGGAGTACGCCGGGTCCCTCCGGGACACGCTGCTGCGCCACCCCGGCGTACTGCCGCTGGCGATGAGCCGGCCCGCGGTCACACCGCAGACCCTCGGCACTGTGGAGCACGGCCTGCGGATGCTGCGGGACGCGGGCTTCCCGCTCGGCCGCGCGCTGGACGTGCTGAACGCCCTCACCGTGTTCGTCATCGGGCACACCGCCGTGGAGGCGGCCACCGCGCGCGCCGACGCACCGGGCGCGCCCGGCTCAACGGCGTATCTTGCGCAGTTGGACGTCGAGCGCTTCCCGCTGCTCGTCGAGGCCGGGCGGGGCGGCCACGGGGCGGACGACGCGGCGCGCTTCCGCTACGCCGTCCGGGCCCTGCTCGCGGGCTTCGACGCCACGCCGCGGTAGGGCGCCCGCGCCACCCGGTGCCCCGGCGGGTCAGAGCGGCGGCGGTGCCTCCGGTCCCGGACCGGTGGCCGGGCCGCGGCCGGAGAGGACCTCGCCGTACGCCTGCATCAGGTCCGGCAGCCGCAGGGTCGCCAGGTCGTCGCGGGACGGGGTGCCGGGCCAGGTGGACAGCCGCAGATCGCGGTAGGCGCAGCTCTTCTCGTACAGCGTGCGCAGGAAGCGGCCGTTGCCCAGCTCGTCGATCCAGCCCTGGTCGACGACGTGGGCGCTGATGCTGCGCAGTTCCTCCAGCGACTCCTGGTCCCAGTGGTCGCCGTTCTCGGCGGCCAGCACCTCGCCGATGGCGGTCAGCTCCAGCGGCCGGTAGCTGGGGAAGTCCACGCGGGAGGTGAAGCGGGAGGACAGGCCGGGGTTGGCGGCCAGCAGGCGGTCCATGCCCTCCGGGTAGCCGGCGAGGATGACGACGAGGCGGTCACGGTTGTCCTCGGCCCGCTTGAGGAGCACCTGGAGGGCCTCGTCGCCGTACGCGTCGCCCTTGCTGTACGCCGAGTTCGACAGGCTGTACGCCTCGTCCACGAACAGCACCCCGCCCAGCGCCGAGTCGATCAGCTCGTTCGCCTTCACGGCGGTCTGTCCCAGGAACTCGCCGACCAGGTCGGCCCGTTGCGCCTCGACGAGGTGGTCCCCGCCCAGCAGACCGAGCGCGTAAAATACCCGGCCGAGTATCCGGGCCACGGTGGTCTTGCCGGTGCCGGACGGCCCGGAGAAGACGAAGTGTCGTTTCGGCGGCTGTACCGGAAGGCCCTGGCCGGCGCGCAGCCGCGCCATCCGCAACTGCGCCGACAGCGCCCTGACCTGACGCTTCACCGGTTCCAGCCCGACCATCCGCTCCAGTTCCGCGAGCGCCTTCTCCAGCAGCACCGGATCGGACGGGCCGGCGGGCAGCTGGTCGGCGCCGCGCGGGCCGGACGTGGCCTTCTCCCGTACGGCGGGGCCCGCGTCCCCCGGTGAACCGCCCGCCAGGTCGCCGTCCGGGCCCTCCGGCTCGGTCGCGGCCAGCAGCTCCCGCCCGTCCACCGGGTCGAGCGGGGACAGCGGGTCGAGATCGCCGCCGGCCTCCTGGCCGAAGCCGGCGGCGGAGACGGCCGCGAGGTCCGTGCCCTCCTCCAGGCCGTCCCCGTCGGCTATGGCCGCGAGCCGCGCCGAGGTGTCCATGAACGCCGGGTCGACCCGGTGCACCGAGCGGTACAGCGGCAGTGCCGCGGCGCTGCGGCCGGTGCCCTCGTGGGCGCGGGCGAGCCAGTACCGCAGCTCCTTGCGCTGCGGCTGCTCGCTGCGGCAGCGCATCAGGGCGGCCGACAGCAGCGGCTCGGCCTGCCCGTACATCTCCTGGCGCACCCGCGCCATGCCGCCGAACAGCCCGGCCTCGATACCCAGCAGCGGATCGTCGAGCAGCGGCTCGGTGTGCCGTACGAGCTGGTCCCAGTCCTTGACGAGATAGGCGCGGCAGGCGTGCAGGAAGCGCACCTGCGGATCGGTGTCCACCGGCGGGCAGCCGGCCAACGCCTGGTCCAGCTCGCCGACATGGCGGCCGTCGAGCCAGTGCGAGGCGTGCGCCAGCAGCAGGTCGCGGCCGGTCTCCAGTACGGGCTGCACCCACCAGCCCAGCCAGTACCAGGAATTGAGTGTGCGTCGGTGCCGGGCGCGCTGTTCCCCGAAACGGTCGCGGTGCCGGTGCATCCGTAGCAGCGCGGTCGAGGTGTCCGCACGCAGCGCGTGCAGGCCGAGCCAGCCGTCGGCCATCGTCGGATCCATCCGCACCGCGGCCCGGAACTCCTCCTCGGCCTGCGGGTACGCGCCTACCGTGTAGGCGTCCACCGCGCGCAGCCAGGCGAGTTCGGCCGGGGCGTGTGTGCCCTGCGTGCCGAAATCCATCACGTCCCCCACAAAACGTCCCCCGTGGTGTGCCGCCGGGCGAGTGCCAGGCCGCAGCGTGTTCGATCGAACTGCCGTGCCCGCTGCGGCAGTTGCGTGTCGCCCCGGGCTCTTCGGCTGCGTCCTTCGGTGGCACGGACTCGCATCGTACCCGCGGTATCGGTGCAGGCCGAAGGGGGCGGTACGGGGGAAGGCGAGGCTCCGCGGCGCGAAGAAAGCGGTGACATAGGGTGAGGAGCGGACGGTGCGCGGCGCGCGATGAGCGCCCGGCACAGAACGAAGCCCCCGATCACGGGGGAACAACCGGGGGCTTCGCGTCTGCGGGCGGTCCGTCAGAACCGCACATTGAGAACGTAAGTCCTGTACGCCCCCCAGGTCAAGCCGAGTTGAGGCAGTCGGCGATACGCGTACGGCGACGATCTGCGTACCGCCTGTGGTTCGTCACGTACGGTGATAATTCAGGGGGTACCGGCCGTCCCACCCGGCCCCGGCAGCACCTCGTAACCCTCGGTTCCCGCACGTACCAGCAGTCCGGCGTGCGGACGCGACGGGTCCGCCGAGAAATGGGCACGCTCCGCCAAAATCCAGTCATCCCAGAACGCGTTGAGTTCCGGGCCGTCCCGCAGTCGTCCCCGTTCCCAGGAGTGACCTGCCGTCAGGTCCATCCACAGCAGGCACGCCAGATACGGGCGCAGCGCGCGGCGGCCCGCGCCGACGCCCTCCACGACGACGGCGTGCGCCGGTGCCAGCTCCCGGCGCACGGTGAACTCCCTGCGCACCCAGTCGTAGACCCGGTACCGCGCCCGCTCCCCGCGGGACAGCGGCTCCAGGACCTCGGCCCGCAGCCGCGCCGTCCAGTCGAACAGCTCCTCGTGGGTCGCGACGTCGTCCAGACGGACCACCGGCGCGCCGCCGAGCGCCGCGGCCAGGTGCCGCGCGAACGTGCTCTTGCCGGACCCGGCGTGCCCGTCCACCGCGATCAGCCGCACCGGGCCGCAGGACGGGGGCAGCGCGCGCAGCCGGTCCGCGAGGCCGCTCAGACCGCTCGGGGTGTCCGGCCCGGACGGGAACGGCCGGAACGGCTCTTGACTCACGCTGCTGCCTGTCTGACGGGACCGCTGGGACGCGGCAAGATTACCGGTACGGGGCTTTCGCGCCCGCGGCCCGGCCGGGCCGCGGGCCCCGGCCCGTGGGGCCGGGCGCGCCCGCGCACATGCCCCGGCTGCCGCAAACAGCTGATCCCTGCCGCGACGCGCGACGAACGGCTGGCCGAAGGGTGTACGCAGGGGCAATAGTTGAGCTCCACCGTTCTCCTGGCTCAATCCATCGCATCCGACTGGGGGACTCCACCATGAGCAGACCCACGCCCCGGCGCACCGTCCTGGCCGCCGCCCTCGCCGTCGCGGCGGGCACGGCCACCCCCTTGGCGCACGCCGCCTCCCCTTCCGCACCGTCCGCCGCACCGAAGGCGAAGCGTCTCGTGGACTACCGAGCCTGGCACACCGCAGCCGACTGGAACCAGGGCGTCGCGAACGGCACCCGCGTCGTCGACGGGCGCCGCCCCGGCGTGCTGCTCGACCGCCCGGCCGGCTCCGCCGACTACCGCGACCCGCACACCGGTACGACCGCCACCTGGGAGTACGCCGTCTGGACGTCCCCATCGCGCACCCTCAAGGTCCCGTCCACGGAGGCCGTCGTCTCCTGGAACGCCCAGACCCCGGCCGGCACCTGGATCGCCGTCGAGCTGCGCGGCACGTACGGCGACGGCGTCCGCACCCCGTGGTACGTGATGGGCCGCTGGGCCGCCGGCGACGGCGACATCCGCCGTACGTCCGTCGACGGCCAGAAGGACGGCCGGAGCAGCATCTCCACCGACACCTTCGCGATCGACAATCCGGCGGGCGGCCTGCGGCTGGTCTCGTACGAACTGCGGGTCACGCTCTACCGGAAGCCCGGTACGACGCTCACGCCCACGGTCTGGCGCCTGGGCCTGATGGGGTCCGACATCCCCGACCGCTTCGACGTGCCGGCCTCCAAGCCGGGGGTCGCGACCGGCCGCGAGCTGGTCGTGCCGCGGTACTCCCAGGAGACCCACAAGGGGCAGTACCCGGAGTACGACAACGGGGGCGAGGCGTGGTGCAGCCCCACCTCCTCCCAGATGATCATCGAGTACTGGGGCCGCAAGCCCACCGCCGACGACCTGGCCTGGGTCAACCCCGCCTACGCCGACCCCCAGGTCTGCCACGCCGCCCGCTTCACCTTCGACTACCAGTACGAGGGCTGCGGCAACTGGCCCTTCAACAGCGCCTACGCGGCCACGTACCGGGACATGGAGGGCGTCGTCACCCGGCTGCGCACCCTCTCCGACGCCGAGACGCTGGTCCAGGCCGGCATCCCGGTGATCACCTCGCAGTCCTTCCTGGCCCCCGAACTGACCGGCGCGGGCTACGGCACGGCCGGCCACCTGATGACCGTCATCGGCTTCACCAGGACCGGCGACGTCGTCGCCAACGACCCCAACTCGCCGACCAACGCCGCGGTCCGCCGCGTCTACAAGCGCCGGGAGTTCGAGAACATCTGGCTGCGGACCAAGCGCAAGAACGCCGAAGGCAAGGTCGTCAGCGGCACCGGCGGCATCTGCTATGTGTACTTCCCCACCGAGGTCACCGCCGCCCAGCGCCACGCCCTCGCCACGGTCGGCATCTGCTGAGCCCGCCGCCCCGCCCGGCTCCGGAGCGCCGCCCCGTTGTCCGTCCGCCGTCTACCGGTCGGGCGAAACCTGTGGCGCAATGGAACGGGCGGGGCCGACGGGGCCCCTGCTGTCAGGAGACGGGGGAGGGGTCAAGATGTCCGTCGTGGTGTGTTCGCTGCTCTGGGACGCGGCCAAGCACGGGGCCGACACGCAGAAGATCTCGTACGACAGTGACGGGTACCACCTGGTGCGCTTCCCGTACGCCGCGGACGCCGAGTCGTACGACCCGTGGAAGATGCACGACCCGGCCAACGGCGGCGGCGCGCCCTCGGTGTTCCCCGACGCGCGGTCGGGGCTGATCTGGCCCAGCCACGAGGGCTGGGGCCTGCTGTCCGCGATGGTGTTCTGGGCCGCGGACGAGCGGCCGAACGAGTACCGGGCACGCTTCGTGCGCGATCCGCTCGGGCCCGGCTACGACTCGACGGGCACCACGGACACGTGGAAGACCGGGGGCGGCCAGTACAAGACGTACCTGTGGCAGATGTTCGTGCACCCGGGGACGCCGGTCGGGCTGAAGATCTCCGCGCGCGGTTCCGGCGACACCAAGGTGCCCGCCGCGATCACGCACGCCCAGTTCAAGCTGGCCATTCACACGGAGGTGCTGCGGCCGTAGGACGGGCGGGAGGGAGCACGGGTCAGC
This sequence comes from Streptomyces sp. NPDC059788, assembly GCF_042732265.1. Taxonomy (NCBI): domain Bacteria; kingdom Bacillati; phylum Actinomycetota; class Actinomycetes; order Kitasatosporales; family Streptomycetaceae; genus Streptomyces; species Streptomyces sp. NPDC059788. The sequence continues at coordinate 89,267 of NZ_JBHWHY010000017.1, forward strand.
CCACCAGCTCCAGGGCGGGGCGCAGACCGGCCGGGCGCTCGGTCACCGGCAGGTGGTCGACGGGCAGATAGCCGCAGCCCAGGGCCGTCGCGCCGCCGTCCGCCGTCCGGTCGTCGCCCACCATCAGGACATCCGTGGGGGCGAGCCCCAGCTCCTCGCACGCGATCTCGAACAGCCTCGGGTCCGGCTTCTGGACGCCGTGTTCGTACGACAGGACGTGGCTGTCCACGAAGCGGTCGAGTCCGTGCGCGCGGAGCACCGGCCGCAGGTCCCAGCCGATGTTGCTGACCACGCCGGTGCGGATGCCCCGCCGCCGCAGTTCGGCCAGGACTTCGGCGGCGTCCGGGTACGGCGCCCACGCGGCGGGTGCCATGTGGCGCGCGTACAGCGCGTCGTACAGCCGGTCGTCGGGCAGCGGCACCTGCCGGGCCAGCCCGGTGTACAGCTCGCGGTGCCGGCCGGCGCTGCGGTCCCGTTCCTCCCAGAGGGCGGCCAGGCCGGGCGGCAGGCGCACCGGCGAGGAGCCGCCGGGCAGCGCGCCGGCGCGGCTCAGCTCCGCCGCGAGCCGGACGACGTCCTCCTGCGCCAGGTCCGTCCCGGTCTCGGCCAGCACCGCCCGCAACCAGCTCTCCGGCGATTCGATCCGCATCAGCGTTCCGGAGAAGTCGAAGAGCACACCCTTGATCGTCATACCGTCATCTTGTCTTGTCGGAGGCCCGCCGTCATCGCCGCGTCCCGTACCGGCGGGCGTACGCGACCGCCGCGACCGCCACCAGGGCCCCGCCCAGCAGCCAGCCGCCGACCACGTCGGACGCCCAGTGGACCCCCAGGTAGACGCGGGTGAGGCCGACGCCCGCCGCGGACCCGCCGACCAGGGCCGCGGCGGCCCACCGCCACCGCCGGGGCGCTCCGTACAGCCGCAGCAGCCACAACGCCAGGCCGCCCGCGACCGCCGCCGTCATCGCATGGCCCGAGGGGAAGGCCGCGTAGTGCGCGGAGTCCACCGGGTCGGGCCACACCGGACGGTGGCGGCCGACCACGGCCTTCAGCACTTGCTGCAGCGCCGTGCCCACGGCCGCCGTGACCGCCACCCAGCACCCGAGCACCCACTGCCCGCGGCGCAGCAGCGCGACGACCGCGACCGCCAGAAGGGCGCGCAGGGTCCACGGGTCCCAGACCCAGTCGGAGAAGACCTTGTTGGCCTGCGTCAGGCCGGGGTCGGTGACAGCCGTGTGGTGCAGGGACGTGGCGATGGCCCCGTCGAGAGCGAGCAGAGGGCTCCAGTGGGCGGCCACAAGGGCCAGCAGGGCGGCGAAGGGGAGGAACAGGAGGAGGGAGACGGGGACGGAACAGGGCGGCGAGGGGGACTTGGGCGGCGTGGGCGAGGGTGTGGGCGTGGGCATGGGGGCATCCTCGCGGAGAGGGGCGGGGAGGAGCGGCGAAGTCTCCGTACGAGGGTGCGCTCGTACGTCCGCGCGTCCCCGACCGCGTACGCTTCCCCGGCTCGGTACGCCGTCCGCGTCAGTACGTCAGCGCGCTCAGCCCCGGCATGAACGTCACCAGCAGCGGGACCGCCGGGACCAGCGCCGCGACCGCCGTCATCCGCAGCCGCCGGCCGGGCGTGAGGCGCGGGGCGGGGGCCAGCAGCCGGTGCACCCGGTGCGGGACCTGCGCGCACTGGGCGGGGCACGGTCCGAACACCCCGCGGTCCTCGTTGAGTTCGACGAGGGCCAGCGCGATCGTCAGCCGCCCGAAGCGCCGCGAGGCCACGTCGTCGGCGGCCAACTCGACCAGCCGGTGCACCTGGTCGCGGAACGCCGCGAAGACCGGCACCTGCGGGAAGCCGGCCGCGAGCGCCGAGGCGCAGTGCAGCAGCACATCGTGGCGGGCCCGCGCATGCCCCTGCTCGTGGGCGATCAGCGCATCGAGTTGACGGCCCTTCAGGCGGCGCAACGCCGAGGTGGTGATGACCAGTTGGGCGGCGTGCCCGTGCAGCCACCACGCCTCGGGGCGGTCGCCTTCGAGGACGACCAGCCGGTCGGCGGACGGCTTCTCGCCGGGCAGCAGCGGGGAGCGCCGCAGCAGGTCGGTGCGCCGCTGCCGCCGCCGGGCGCGGGCACCGCGCACCTCGCGGGTGAGCATGACGGCCGTCCACGCGCCGCCGCCCGCGAGCAACGCGGCCAGCACGCCCGACCAGGGGCCGTACGCCTTGAGCGCGTACGCCTCGACGACGACGCGCGGCGCATGGCCGAAGAGGTGGCTGCGTACGGCCTCCCAGGCGGCGGCGCCGCAGAGCGACATCGCCAGGACGCAGCACAGCAGGACGGCGGCGACCACGCACTGCCACACCCACAGGGCGAGCACCGGTTCGCGGTCGGGCCAGTCGGCGCGGGCCATCAGGCGCGGCGCCATCGCCGCAGCCAGCGCGCCGAGCATCATCAGCGCGAGGGGGACCATCATGAGCGTCAGCCTATGAGCGCGCGGCTACCGGGAGGTACGGAACTGCGCCGGAAGTGACGTATACCACCGACGTCCGAGGCGGACGCCACTCGGGAAACCGCTGTCGCGCGCCCGCCGGTGGCTGTGCAGCCCGGTAGACGGCTGTCGCGCATCTGCCGACTGCGCTGCCGGGTGGACCGCTCCGCCAAGCCGCCCTGGCGAGCCGCTCCCGTCAAAGAGCCAGCAGCATCGCGAACATGCCGATGCCCATCGCCACCCGGCACGCGCCCACCACCTCCGGCCACGCGGCCCGCACCGGGTCCGCCGCGCCGCCGTCCGCCGCGTTCGGGGGCGCCGGTGCCAGCCGTACGCCGGCGGCGACGACGTACACGGCGTAATACGCCAGCAGCAGCGCCGTGAACACCGGCACACCGGCGGGACCCATGGAACCCGTGTCTTCCACGGACCCGGTGTGCGCCGCGTGTCCGCCGCCGGACGGCCCGCCGCCGGGGACGGACACCATCGCCAGGGACATGTAGACCATCGCCGCCGCGCCGACCGCGTGGTGGGGGTGCCTGCGCAGCAGCGCCCACAGGCCCGCCGTGCCGAAGACACCCGCGAACACCCAGGGCGCCCAGAGCGGCTGTGCCACGGCGGAGGCGGGCACCGCCATCGCCGCCATGCCCAGCCCCATCAGCGCCTCGCCGCGCGCTTCCCGCTGCTGCGCGGCCGTACCGCGCCGCACACTCGACAGGCAGTACGCGCCCGCTCCGGCACACAGCAGCACCAGCAGCCAGCCGACCCATGGCGGTCCGTGCACGGCGTCCTCCCCGAGAGCCCGTACGGCGGTCGCAGGCGGGACGCGCACACAGCGCGCTCGTCGGCGCGCGGCCCGGTACAGCGGCATCGTGCCCCGCGGGCGGGCCGCGGACGCGCGCCGGAAACTCTGCATCGGGGAGCGCACGGGCGCAAGAGGGGAGCGTGTGCGGAAGGGAAACCGCACGGGAGGTCCGGGCCGGGAGGCCGGGACCTCCGGCCGTGGGGCGGCGGCCGGGCGCCGCAGTGTTTCAGACGCCGGACCGGTCAGATTCCGGACCGGTCAGATTCCGGGCCGGTACCTCAGCGGGTGGTCGGCGGGGACCTCCGTCAGGACGATCCGGTGCCCGTCCGGGTCCGCGATCCACATCTCCACCAGGCCCCACGGCTCCTTGACCGGCGGGCGCAGGATCTCCACGCCGCGGGCCGCCAGTTCCTCGTGCGCGGCGGCGGCGTCGGGGACCTGGAGCCACAGCTGGAGCGTGGCCGTAGGGGGCTCTGGCGAGCGGCCGGAGACCTCCAGGAAGCCGCCGCCGAGAAAGAAGACCGTGCCGCGTTCCGGGCCGGTACCGAATTCGCGGTAGATCTCCAGACCCAGCGCGCGGCCGTAGAACTCCCGCGACCGCTCCGGGTCGGACGGCCGCACCAGCACCCTGCTGCTCAGTACATGCACCATGCTGCGGACCCTACGCCGCCGGGCGCCGAGGATCACGTGTGCGGGCGGGCCGGAACCCGTCCGCGTAAGCCGTTGAACGGTAAAGGGGGTCGGGTGGCGCCTCGGTCCGCCTTGTTAGCCTCCGGTACGGCCGTTTCGTGCGTGGCGTGCCCGCGCCCGCACCGCCGCGCCGCACGCCACCGGAGAGGACGCCCGCCCATGACGACCGTCGAGCTGACCTACAGAGCCGCCACCGAGGCCGATGTCCCGGCGGTCGTCGAGCTGATCGAGTCCGCCTACCGCGGCGACGCGAGCCGGGTCGGCTGGACCACCGAGGCGGACCTGCTGGAGGGGCAGCGCACCGACCCGGAGGCCGTCGTGGCCGTCGTGCGCGACGCGAACAGCCGGCTGCTGCTCGCCGAGAGCGCGGGGGAGACCGTCGCCTGCTGCCAGCTCGAACACCGCGGCGACCACGTCTACTTCGGGATGTTCGCGGTCCGGCCGAAGCTCCAGGGCGGCGGCTTCGGCAAGGTCGTCATGGCCGAGGCGGAGCGCACCGCCCGTACGGAGTGGGACGCCGCCGAGATGCGGATGACCGTCATCCGGCAGCGCGACGATCTGATCGCCTGGTACGAGCGCCGCGGGTACCGGCGTACCGGCCGGATGCTGCCGTTCCCGTACGGCGACGAGCGGTTCGGCATCCCGCAGCGCGCGGACCTGGAGTTCGAGCTGCTGGTCAAGCCGCTCGTCTAGCTCCGGCGGCTCCGGCGGCTCCGGCGGCGCGTCCGGGGCGCCGGATGGCCGCGGGGCCGGGGCAGCCGCCCGCCGCTTCGCGCCGCCCGGCTGCCCCGGCCCCGCGGACCGACCCGCTCCGGCTCAGGCCGTGAACCGCACCGCCCGCCGGATCTCCGGGAAGTCCGTCACCACCCCGTCCAGCCCGAGACCGCGGCTGAGCCGCAGCTGGTCGTGGGTGTTGACGGTCCAGCCGAGGACGCGCAGGCCCGCGCCGTGCGCCCGTTCCACCAGCTCCAGGGTGAGCCGGCGGATGTCGAGGGAGAGCGCCGAGGCGCCCACGGAGAGCGCGCGGTCCACCACATCGATGCCGTAGTGCTCGGCGACCAGCGCGGTCCGTACGCCGGGCAGCAGCTCGGTGACCGTGGCCAGCGCCTCGTCGTGGAAGGAGATCACCTCGACCCGCGCGGTCAGGTCCCGGGCGCGCACCACGTCCACCAGGGCACGGGCGGCGGCCACGTCCTTGATCTCCGCCTGGAGCGGCGCCCGCACCGCGTCCACGATCTCCTCGAACACCGGCACCCGCTCGCCGTCGCCGGCGTCCAGGTCGCGCAGCTCGGCCAGGGTGCGGTCGGCGACCGGCCCCGTCCCGTCGGTCGTGCGGTCCACGTCCGCGTCGTGCATGACCACGAGCGCGCCGTCCTTGCTCAGGTGCAGGTCCAGCTCGATGACGTCGAGACCTTCGCGTTCGGCGCGGACGAACGAGCGCAGGGTGTTCTCCGGCTCGACGCCCATCATCCCGCGGTGTCCGATGGTGAGAAAGGACAAGGCTGCCTCGTTTCTGTCGGGGGTGCCGGTGGAGCTCGGCAGAGCTGGTGGGAACTCGGCGGGGCCGGTGTCGGCCGTGGGTCACGGCCGCCGGACCCGTGCCGGGAGCGCGGGCCCACCGGCTGCTCTCTCGAAACGGCGCACAGCCTAACGGGCGGCCCGCACGGCCGATCCGATGTCGGACAGCGCCGTGAGGTGGCCGGAACGGGGGCTTGCGGGGCCCGGGGCGGGACCTGCCGGGACCGTGGGAAACCTGGGCGTTCCGGGGGCTCGTGGCGGCCCGCGGCCCGGCGCCGGGGGCGCGCCGGGGGCCTGCGTCCCGTCCGCCTGGGGTGTCCGCCCGGATGTCGGTTCACTCGCGCGTGGGCGAGTCTTCCGCACGCTGACGAGGCGGGCCGGCGGGGGTGGCCGGGGCGGTGCCCGGGGCGGGCCGCAGAGACGGGAACCGGTCAGGTGTGGTGTCCGGGTGCCGGGGAGGGGCGGGGGCGGCGCGAGGGGCCCGAGTGGCCTCCCGGCCCAGTTGGCGGGCCCGTCCGCCGTAGGTGCGTACGGCTGCGCCTGTGACCGCGGGTTACGGAAGCGGTTCGCCGAGCGGACGGATTTCGACCGGATCTCGACCGGATGTGCGCGCCTGTCGACTGGGGCCCGGCGGCCCGCCGTCATCTCCGGCCCCCGGCGGCGGCTCCCTCGCGGATGAGGGGATCGTTCCGGGGTACGAGCTGGAGGATGCGCGGCAGGCATGGACCCGCCACACAGAAACTCGCGCCTCCCCTCCGAAGGGCAGGAAAAAGATTCGTGACCATGGGGGTTTAGCCGAAGATTTTCCTCTGGAGGTCTTGAGAACGCGAAGCCCCCCTGGATACCGTGTCCGCACAACAGGATCTCCTGCCGGAGGGTAGTCATGACGGAAATTCTTTCGCCTGTGGGTGCCCAGGCGGGCGCCGCGACCGCAGAGCGTGTGGTCTCGCACCCGGCGTGGCCGGTGCTCAAGGACGCCATCGAGGCCATCCGCCCGTGGCAGTCCAAGGACGGCTCGATCGACCTCGCCGCCGAGGGCGCGCCCGCCGCCGACGCCGTCCGGCAGGAGGTCGAGCGCGCGATATCGGCCATCGGGGAGCTGGCGCCGCTCCTCCCGCACGACGCCGCCTACCACCAGGCGCTCGTCGCGGACCTGCGCCGCTGGGCCGACGGCGGCTTCGCCGTGCCGGACTTCCTCGACTCGCTGCTGGCCTTCCAGCCCGCGCAGGCGCGCGCCGACGGCCTCCAGCACCTGGTCGTCTTCCCCATGTACACGCAAAACGGCAACCCGGACCGCAACTTCGAGGCGGTCGTGCTGCGGATGGTCTGGCCCGAGTGGCTGGCCGAACTGGAGCGCACCCGCTACGACAACCCGCTGTTCTGCGGCATCACCTTCGAGGACTTCACCGGCGGCTACGACACCAACTCCGCCGTCCTGTTCCCGGAGACCATCGCCGTGCGCGAGGCGCCCGAGCGCTTCACGTGGGGCGGTATCTTCTGCGACCGCGAGGCCGCCCGCTTCCGGCGGGTCAGCGAGGCCGCCGTCGAGACGCTGGGCGTCGAACTGCCCGCCGACCTCCGCGAGATGCTCGCCGACCAGGACCGCTGCCAGCAGGCGTTCGTGCTCTGGGACATGGTCCACGACCGCACCCACAGCCACGGCGACCTGCCCTTCGACCCCTTCATGATCAAGCAGCGGCAGCCGTTCTGGATGTACGGCCTGGAGGAGCTGCGCTGCGACCTGACCGCCTTCAAGGAGGCCGTCAAGCTGGAGTCCGAGGGCTTCGGCCAGGCCCGCGACGTGCAGTACGCGGTCATCTTCGACCGGCTGTTCCGCTTCCCGGTCACCGGCGACCGGGTGCGCAACTACGACGGCCTCGGCGGCCAGCTGCTCTTCGCCTACCTGCACCGGCACGACGTCGTACGCTGGACGGACAACACCCTCCACATCGACTGGGAGCGGGCCCCGCAGGTCACCAACCAGCTGTGCGGCGAGATCGAGAAGCTCTACCGGGACGGCATCGACCGCCCCAAGCTGGTCCACTGGTTCGCCGCCTACGACCTCGTCTCGACCTATCTCGCGCCGCACCCCGGCTCCGTCTGGGCCAAGGGACCGGACGCGCTCGACCTCGACAAGCCGCCGCGCAAGCTCGTCGACGACGTCCTGCCGGACGAGTTTCCGCTCAGCATGTTCTACGAGGCCCTCGCCAAGAAACTGCGCGGCGTGATTGCCTCCACCAAGGGCATCACCGCCGACAGCGACGCGCTGGCGGCAGTGTGAGGGCCGGCGGTACCCAGAGCAGGCCGGAGCACGAGGAGACGAGGATCATGAGCACTGCGACGAACGGCCAGGGGGCACTGGAAGGCGCGGTCATCGCGGTCGCCGGGGCGGCCGGGCCGGCGGGGCGGGCGACGCTGCTGCGGCTGGCCGAGGCCGGCGCCACCGTGGTCGCGGCCGACGCGGACGCGGCGCGGCTGGCGGAGGCCGTGGACGCCGCGCGGTACGCGCACGGCGGCGCCACCGTCACCGGCGACACCGTGGACCTGCTGGACCTGGAAGCGACCCGGGGCTGGGCGGACCGCACGGAGAAGGAGTTCGGCCGCGTCGACGGCCTGGTGCACCTGGTCGGCGGCTGGCGCGGGTCCGCGTCGTTCGCGGAGACCGACCTCGCGGACTGGGACCTGCTGGAGAAACTGCTCATCCGCACGGTCCAGCACACCTCGCTCGCCTTCGAGGGCCCGCTGGGACGGTCCGGCAACGGCCGGTTCCTGCTGGTCAGCGCGGCGGGCGCGAGCAAGCCCACCGCCGGGAACGCCGCGTACGCCGCCTCCAAGGCAGCCGCCGAGGCGTGGACGCTGGCCCTCGGCGACGCCTTCCGCAAGGCCGGGGGAGAGGACGGCCCCAAGGCGGCGGCTGCCATCCTGGTGGTCAAGGCGCTCGTCAACGACCAGATGCGCGCCGAGCGCCCGAATGCCAAGTTCGCGGGCTTCACGGACGTCAAGGACCTGGCCCAGGCCGTCAGCGGCGTCTGGGAGCGGCCCGCCCAGGAAGTGAATGGACAGCGTCTGTGGCTGACCCCCGAAGCGTGACCGAACAGCAGACCGACGCCCGGCGGCGCCACGACCTGTCGGTGCGCGGCTTCGCCAGCGACAACTACGCGGGCGCCCACCCGGAGGTGCTGGCGGCCCTCGCCCTCGCCAACGGCGGCCATCAGGTCGCCTACGGCGAGGACGAGTACACCGAGCACCTCCAGCGGACCATCCGCAGCCACTTCGGGCAGACCGCCGAGGCGTTCCCGGTCTTCAACGGCACCGGCGCCAACGTCGTCGCCCTCCAGGCGCTGACCGACCGCTGGGGCGCGGTGATCTGCGCCGACAGCGCGCACATCCATGTGGACGAGTGCGGCGCGCCGGAGCGGGTCGGCGGGCTGAAGCTGCTGACCGTACCGACCGAGGACGGCAAGCTCACCCCCGAGCTGATCGACCGCGAGGCGTACGGCTGGGACGACGAGCACCGCGCCATGCCGCAGGTCGTCTCGATCACCCAGAACACCGAGCTGGGCACGGTCTACACCCCCGACGAGGTGCGGGCCATCTGCGAGCACGCCCACGAGCGCAACATGCTGGTGCACCTGGACGGGGCGCGGATCGCCAACGCGGCGGCGTCACTGGACGTACCGATGCGGGCGTTCACGAACGCGGTCGGCGTGGACCTGCTCTCCCTCGGCGGCACGAAGAACGGGGCGCTGTTCGGCGAGGCCGTGGTGGTCATCAACCCGGACGCGGTGCGGGCCCTGAAGCACATACGCAAGATGTCCATGCAGCTGGCCTCCAAGATGCGCTTCATATCCGTGCAGCTGGAGGCGCTGCTCGCACGCGACCTGTGGCTGCGCAACGCCCGCCACGCCAACACCATGGCCCAGCGGCTCGCCGCCGGCGTCCGCGAGATCGACGGCGTGGAGATCCTCTACCCCGTCCAGGCCAACGCCGTCTTCGCCCGCCTGCCGCACGACGTCACCGAGCGGCTCCAGAAGCGCTACCGCTTCTACTTCTGGGACGAGGCGGCGGGCGACGTCCGCTGGATGTGCTCCTTCGACACGACGGAGGAGGACGTGGACGGCATGCTCGCCGCCCTGCGCGAGGAGATGGGCCGCTGAGACGGCGCCCGCTCCACGGCCGGCGGCCGACCGGGTAACTGTTGAATATGTATGCGCCCGACCGGAAAAGATTGCCTTCCGGTCGGGCGTACGGCTACCCTCGCGGCTCACGGAGCTGATCTGGTACGGGGCCGCCGGGGCAACGAGCCGTCGACGCGCACTTCTTCCTCGATCCCGAGCGGCCGGCCCGGCCCGTCCGGTCGGAGTTCAATGAAGTGGACTGTCCGGTGCTGTTTGCTGAACCGTACCGGGCTGTGCTCCAATGCCTGCGGGAGGCCGCCGACCGGCCTCACCTGTGGCAGCTCCCCACCGCCCTAGCACTCCCCGAGGCACGCCGACCATGACTCTCACCCTGCACGTCTCCGACGAGGTGCGTACGCTCGCGCCCGGCTTCGGCCATGTCGCCATCGAGGCCCACGGACTGACCAACGGACCCAGCGACGAGGCCGGTTCGGCCCTGCTCGACGCCGCCACCCGGCGGCTCACGGAGCGGCTGGACGGCCGCGCCCCGCAGGACGACCCGCACATAGCCGCCTGGCGCGCCGCCTACACCGCCTTCGGCACTAAGCCGTCCCGTACCCGCAACTCCGCCGAGGCACTGGCCAAGCGCGCCCTCGCGGACGGCGGACTGCCCCGTATCAACCGCCTCGTCGACATCTACAACGCCATCAGCGTGGCCCACCTGATCCCCGTCGGCGGCGAGGACCTGGACCACATCAAGGGCGACATGCGGCTCGTACGGGCCACCGGCACGGAACCGTTCGTCACCGCGGCCGGCGGCGAACAGGTCGTCGAACACCCCGAGCCCGGCGAGGTCGTGTGGTGCGACGACGAGGGCGTGACCTGCCGCCGCTGGAACTGGCGCCAGGGCGTGCGCACGCGGCTCACCGACTCCTCCGTCAACGCGCTGTTTTTGCTGGAGCGGATGGCGCCGATGACCGCCGCCGAGCTGACGGCGGCGGGTGCCGAACTCGCCGAGGCGCTGGAGAAGGCCTGCCCCGACGCGCGCGTCGAGGTGCGGGAGCCGCGGTTCTTCGACTGAGCCGCAAGTCCGGCGGCGCGCACGGGCTCCCGGAGCCCGGCCTCCGAGGCCGCGCCGTCGCCGGGAGGCTAGGCGGTCGCCCCGGGTGCCGGAGCCGTGCCGCCGAGGTGCGCCGGGACCCACCAGGTGTCGTCCGGACCCTTGGGGCGCACCGGGTACGCGCGCTGCGCCGCCTCCAGCAGGTCCTGCACGCGGGACCGCAGCCGGTCGGTGATCTTCTCGGTGTGCTCGTCCGGCGAGGCCTCGACCGGCTCGCCGACCCGGATGGTGATGGGGAAGTGGTTGCGGCCCAGGTCCCGCTTGTGCCCCTTGGTCCACAGCCGCTGGGTGCCCCACAGCGCCATCGGCAGCAGCGGCACCCCCGCCTCCTGCGCCAGCCGGGCCGCGCCCGACTTGAACGTCTTCAGCGTGAAGGACTCCGAGATCGTCGCCTCCGGGAACACCCCGATGATCTCGCCGCCGCGCAGCGCGCTGAGCGCGTGCTTGTAGGCGTGCACACCCTGCGCGCGGTCCACGGGGATGTGCTTCATCGCGCGCATCAGCGGACCCGACACCTTGTGCCGGAAGACCGACTCCTTGGCCATGAAGCGCACCAGGCGCTTGGCGGGGCGGGCGGCCAGGCCGCAGAAGATGAAGTCCAGGTATCCGATGTGGTTGCTCACCAGCACCGCGCCGCCGCGCCGGGGGATGTTGTCCGCCCCGGCGATGTCGAACTTCAGATCGAGCGCCTTGAATGCCGCGCGGGCGGCGCCGATGACGGGCGGGTAGACGAGCTCTGCCATGTCGGGGACCCCTTTTCTGTGCCTGGGGAGGGTTCTCCCGGCGAAGAAGTTACGCAGCCGTAAGTATGCGGCTTTCGGGAGATCGTGCCCGATCAGCGGCCTTGGGGCTACCGTACGGCACCCCGCTGCCGGGAGATTCTCGTCACGTGCTGGTCGCCTCGTGCGCTTGCCCTCCCGGGCAGAAGGTACACCTGGCCCCCGTACGGCGGGAATGAATGTGCGCGGGCGGGCGCTGCACCCGTCGAGGACAGGACCGAGGACAGGACTGGTGGCGCGTGGCGCCGCGCCCGTGCGGCGGGCGCGGCCCGGTGTTCGCCCGCCCGCCGTGACGGGAGGCCGAAGGGTGCGAGGGCAGGACGTGGGGAGGCGGCTGGGTGCCGCCGAGGTGGGCGCCGAACTGGGGGAGCGGGCCACGCTCGTCCAGTTCTCCAGTGCCTTCTGCCAGCCCTGCCGGGCCACCCGGCGCACCCTGGCCGAGGTGGCGGGCATGGTGGACGGCGTGGCCCATGTGGAGATCGACGCGGAGGCACACCTGGACCTGGTGCGGACGCTGCGCGTCCGGCGCACGCCCACGGTGCTGGTGCTCGACGCGGACGGCGCGGTGGTGCGCCGCGCGGCCGGGCAGCCCCGCAAGGCCGATGTCATCGCAGCCCTGGGGGACGCCGTCCGTGACTGACCTGCCCGTGACCGGTCTGCCGGTGACCGATCCTCTCGCGACCGGCCTGCCCGTGACCGGTCCACCCGTGTTCGATCTTTCCGTGATTGATCTCCCAGAAGTCCGGCGGCACTTGACTGCCCGGCGCACGCGTCGTCAGTGTGTGACGTCATGCGGCCAGGCCTCCTTCTTCACGGACCCGTGTACGCGCACCTCCGGCGCACCGTCGGCGTGCGCTGTCCCCGCGCGTGAGCAGCGACGACCTCGACCGCGCCGGTGACGGCGCCGTTCCGGCCCGTACACCACGGCAGAAGGACACCTCCATGACGGCACCGGCCGACCTCGGTACGCCCCGATCCGCCACTCCCGACCTCCTGCGCTCCGTCTTCCGGCAGCACGCCGCCGGCGTCGCCGTGATCACCGCGCCCGGCATCCGCCCCGTGGGCTTCACCGCCACCTCGCTGACCTCGGTGGCCGCCGAGCCGCCGCTGATCTCGTTCGGCATCAGCACCGGCTCCTCCAGCTGGCCGGCGGTCTCCTCGGCCGGGCACATCGGCGTCCACATACTCGGCGAGCACCAGGAAGAGCTGGCCGCCACCTTCGCGCGCAGCGGCGCCGACCGCTTCGCGCCGCCGACCTCCTGGCGTCCCGGCCCGCACGGCGTGCCGCTGCTGGACGGTGTGCTGGCCTGGCTGGTCTGCGAGGTGGTGGCCCGGGTGCCCGCCGGCGACCACCGCCTCGTACTGGGTCAGGTCGTCGACGGCGACCCGGAGGGCTACGCCGGGACCGCCGGCCGCAGCCGCCCGCTCCTGTACCACGAGGGCCGCTTCAACGCGCTGCGCGACTGAGCCCGCTCCGGGGCGGCGCGCGGTGCTCTCAACGCTCCGCGCGGCCCGCCGGTTCCGCTGTCGACGCTCTTCGGCCCCACCCGTATCCGTTGGCAACGTCACAGTTCAACGGCCTTGATATCGGGGAATGTGGTGGGTGTACTGGCGAGTAATATTTCGGTCGGCGCGGGGAACCCATCCGGCCGGAAGCTGCCCCAACAGGCGCCTATGCTGCCAGCACAAGGCAGTTCTGAAGAGTCGAAGCAGGTAGGAGAGCCGGCGTGAGCCTGAGGATCGTTGTCTGTGTGAAGTACGTGCCCGACGCCACCGGCGACCGGCACTTCGCCGAGGACCTGACCGTCGACCGCGACGACGTGGACGGCCTGCTCTCGGAGCTCGACGAGTACGCGGTCGAGCAGGCCCTGCAGATCAAGGAAGCCGCCGACGACGCGGAGATCACGGTCCTGACCGTCGGCCCCGAGGACGCCAACGACGCGCTGCGCAAGGCCCTGTCGATGGGCGCCGACAAGGCCGTGCACGTCGAGGACGACGATCTGCACGGCACCGACGCGCTCGGCACCTCCCTCGTGCTCGCCAAGGCCGTCGAGAAGACCGGCTACGACCTGGTCGTCTGCGGCATGGCCTCCACCGACGGCACCATGGGCGTGCTGCCCGCGCTGCTCGCCGAGCGCCTGGGCGTACCGCAGGTGACCCAGCTGTCCGAGGTCTCCGTCGAGGACGGCGTCGTCAAGGGCCGCCGGGACGGTGACACCGCCACCGAGCAGCTGGAGGCGTCGCTGCCCGCCGTCGTGTCGGTCACCGACCAGTCCGGCGAGGCGCGTTACCCGTCCTTCAAGGGCATCATGGCCGCCAAGAAGAAGCCGGTGGAGTCCCTGGACCTGGACGACCTGGACATCGAGGCGGACGAGGTCGGCCTGGCGGGCGCCTGGACCAAGGTCGACGAGGCGGCCGAGCGTCCGGCCCGCACCGCGGGCACGATCGTCAAGGACGAGGGCGAGGGCGGCAAGCAGCTCGCCGAGTTCCTCGCGGGCCAGAAGTTCATCTGAGCCCCCGGAACCCCGTCCTCCCCACCGCCCGCACTTTTCCCGCAGGAGAGCAATCCCATGGCTGAAGTCCTTGTCTACGTCGACCACGTGGACGGCGCCGTCCGCAAGCCCACCCTCGAACTGCTCACCCTCGCCCGCCGCATCGGCGAGCCGGTGGCCGTGCACCTCGGCCCCGGTGCCGACACCGCCGCCGCCACGCTCGCCGAGCACGGCGCGGTGAAGGTCCTGGCCGCCGACGCGCCGGAATTCGCCGACTACCTGGTCGCGCCGAAGGTCGACGCGCTCCAGGCCGCCTACGAGGCCGTCTCCCCGGCCGCCGTGCTGCTGCCGTCCTCCGCCGAGGGCAAGGAGATCGGTGCCCGCCTCGCGGTCCGCATCGGCTCCGGCATCATCACCGACGCCGTCGACCTGGAGGCCGGCGACGAGGGCCCGGTGGCCACCCAGTCCGTCTTCGCGGCCTCGTACACCACCAAGTCCCGCATCACCAAGGGCACCCCGGTCATCACCGTCAAGCCCAACTCCGCCGCCCCGGAGGCCGCGCCGGCCGCCGGTACGGTCGAGCAGCTCGCGGTGACCGTCGCCGAGACCTCCAAGGGCACCAAGGTCGTCTCGCGCACCCCGCGCGAGTCCACCGGCCGCCCGGACCTGACCGAGGCCGCGATCGTGGTCTCCGGTGGCCGCGGCGTCAACGGCGCCGAGAACTTCCCGGTCATCGAGGCGCTCGCCGACTCGCTCGGCGCGGCCGTCGGCGCCTCGCGCGCCGCGGTGGACGCGGGCTGGTACCCGCACACCAACCAGGTCGGCCAGACCGGCAAGTCCGTCTCGCCGCAGCTGTACATCGCGGCGGGCATCTCCGGCGCGATCCAGCACCGCGCCGGTATGCAGACCTCGAAGACCATCGTCGCCATCAACAAGGACGCCGAGGCGCCGATCTTCGACCTGGTCGACTACGGCGTAGTCGGCGACCTGTTCGAGGTCGTCCCCGCGCTCACCGACGAGGTCAAGACCCGCAAGGGCTGATCCGGCGGGGCACGGTGGGGCCGCGCCACGCCGGTGACGAGCCCAGGGCCCGTACGCACCCGCGTACGGGCCCTGGGCCTTTCGCGTACGGGGTCTGCGTCGGGTGCGCGGGGGCGCCGGCTGTTCATCGATCAATCAGTCGGTCGATGGTGGAGGGGAGCCGGCGGATGACGTCCCGCTGCTATTCGTCCGTCACCCCGTCGATCCGTTCGCGCAGCAGGTCCGCGTGGCCGTTGTGGCGGGCGTATTCCTCGATCATGTGGACGTATACCCACCGGAGGCTGATCGTCCGGCCGTCCGGCATGGGGAAGGTGTCGTCGAGTTTGCGGTGGGCCACGGCCAGGTCGGCGGCCTCGTACTCGGCGCGGAGTGTGGTCAGTGCCTGCTCGGCTCCGGCGGGCTCGATTACCTCGAAGTCGGCGTCCGGCTGTTCCTCGGTGAAGTAGAGGTTGCCGATCTTCTGGCCCGCGGCGCGCTGCCGGAACCAGGCGCGTTCCACGTCGGCCATGTGCCGGACGAGGCCGAGCAGGGTCAGGTTCGACGGTTCGGCGCTCGCCAGGGTGAGCTGTTCAGGTGTGAGGCCTGCGCACTTGCTGAGCAGGGTGTCGCGGTGCCGGTCCAGCCAGCCCTGGAGCATCGCGCGCTCGTCGGCCACGTACGGCTCGGAACGGCGGGCGACGTGTGGTGCGGTCCATGTCATGCCGGAGAGTTTCACCCGGCATGGGCGGGGGATGCCACGGGTTTATCCCGTTGATCCAGCGCGTTGATCCCATGCGTTCATGGCGCCGCTGGGGAAACCGCTGTGGTTGTTGTGGTTTCAGGGGGCGCAGAGGGGATCGTAGGGGACGTCGGGCAGCAGTTCGCGCCAGCGCCCGGGTCCGGCCCTGCCCACCAGCGGGCAGATGCTCCTGGCCACCCGGCCCGCGTCCAGGTCCCACAGGCGTACGGAGCCGTCCGCGCCGGTGCTCGCCAGTGTCCTGCCGTCCGGCGCGTAGGCCACCGACCACACCACGTCGGTGTGCCCGGTCAGCGTGGCGACCTGCGTACGGGCGGCCGTGTCCCAGAGCCGTACGGTGCCGTCGAAGCCGACCGTGGCCAACTGCCGCCCGCGCGGCGCGAAGGCGATGTCGCGCACCGACCCCGTGTGGCCGCGCAGTACCCCGGCGCCGCGGTGCCGCCGCAGGTCCCACAGGCGGACCGTACGGTCGTTGCCCGCTGAGGCGAGCGTGCGCCCGTCGGCACTGAAGGCCACTGCCCACACCGCGCCCGTGTGCCCGCGCAGAACGGCGAGCGGGCGGCGTGTAACGGTGTCCCAGAGCCGTACCGTGCAGTCGTCGCTCGCGCTGGCCAGCAGCCGCCCGTCCGGGCTGAACGCCACGCCGTTGACGAAGTCCTCATGGCCGGTCAGGACAGTGGAGCCGCCCCGTGCGAGGTCCCACAGCCGGACCGTGCCGTCCTCGCTGGCCCCCGCAAGCAGCCGCCCGTCGGGGGAGGGGGCCACGCCGAACACCGATCCGCGCGACCCCGTGAGGAGCCTTCTCAGGGCGCCGCTCGCCGCGTCCCACAGTCGTACGGTCCCGTCGGCGCCGGCGGTCGCGTACGTCCGGCCGTCGCGGCTGTAGGCCAGACCCCGCACCGGTCCGTGGTGGGCGCGCAGCGGTGGCCCGAGCTGTGTACGGGACCGTACGTCCCACCGCTGGACCGAGCCGTCGGCGCCCGCCGCGGCCAGCTGCCGTCCGCCCGGTGCGAAGGCGACCGCGGACCGGCCCGAGACGGGCCGGGCGGTCAGCGCCGCGCCGACCGGGTCCCACAGGGTCAGCGTCCGGTCGAAGCTGCCGGTGGCGAGCGTGCGGCCGTCCGGGGAGAAGGCGGCGGTGAGCACGTAGTCGCTGTGGCCGGTGAAGGCGGCGACGGGGCGCTGGGTGGCGACCTCCCACAGGCGGGTGGACCCGTCCCCGGAGGCGGACGCGAGGGTGTTGCCGTCGGGGCAGAACGCCAGCGCGTTGATGTCGTCGTTGTGGCCGGTGAGCCGTCCGGTGACGGTCATCCGGCGGGTGTCGTACAGCGTGACCGTGCGGTCCGTGCCGCCGACGGCCAGCGTCGCGCTGTCGGGGCTGAAGGCCACGGCGACGGCACCGTCGCCGTGCCCGGCGCGGTCGGCCAGGACGGTGGGGGAGGCGGGGCGGTCGGCGTCGGACCGGGCACTGCCGGGGGCGGACGCGGTCACCGAGGGCGGCAGCCGCCACACCCGCACTCGGCCGTTGCCGTCCCCGCGGGCCAGCAGCCGCCCGTCCGGGCTGAACGCCACCTTGCCGGTCGCGGCGCCCCCGAGGCCGGGCAGACGGATCGTCGGCCGCATCCGGGGGGCGTCCCACAGGGTCACGCTGCCGCCGGGGCCGGTGGCCGCGAGGAGGTGCCGGCGGGGGGTTCCTGCCGGGGTCGACGGCCTTGACGGGCCTGCCGTCCCTGACGGGCCCGACGAGTCCGACGGACCCGCCGCCCCTCCCGGACCCGCCGGGGCGAAGGCCACCTCGCCGCCCGGTCCGTCGCCGGGCACCGTGATGGCCGGGGTGCGGCGGTCGGCGTCCCGTACTCGTACCGAGCCGTCCGCGGCGCCCGCCGCCAGCAGGTGGCCGTCCGGGCTGAAGGCCACTCCGCGGATACGCGCCGAACCCGCCCGGATCGCGGTGCCCAGCGCGCGGCGGGTGCGCGGGTCCCACAGCCGGACCGTCCCGTCCGTACTGCCGGCGGCCAGCAGCCGCCCGGCGGGGCTGAACGCGGCGGCGTTCACCGGTCCCCGATGCCCCGTCAGACGGCCCGAGAACGGCCGGGCCTGGGTGCTCAGCAGCGCGCTGCGGGAGGCGGGGGAGGGGCGCAGCCGGTACGCCTCGGCGGCGAGCAGTATGGCCGCCTCGGGCTGGCCGGTGGCCACCTGGCCGGAGCGCGCGGCCAGTTCACCGGCGTACGCGTCGCGGCGGCCCGATTCCGCCGTACGCCACTGCTGGACCGCCAGCACGCCCGCGCACACGGCGAGGACGAGCAGTACGGCCAGGGTGCCCGCGAGCCTGCGGCGGCGGCGCACCCGGCGGCGACCGGCCTGCGCGGCGGCCGCCTCGCACGCCAGCGAGGCGTGCAGGAACTCCTCCTCCAGCGGGCTGAGTCCGGCGTTCTCCCCTTGCTGTCCGGCCCATTCGCGGGCCACCGCCAGCCGCGTGCCCCGGTACAGCCCCGCCGTTTCGCGCCCCTCCCGCTTCCATGCCGCGGCCGCCTCCGAGAGCCGCTGGTGGACGACGAGCCCGGCCCGGTCGGCCCGGATCCAGCCGCGCAGCCGCGGCCAGGCCCGCAGCAGCGCCTCGTGGGTGATCTCCACGGTGTCCGCGTCGAGGGTCAGCAGCCGGGCGCGTACGAAGACGTCGATGACGGCGGCGGTCTTCTCCGGGGCCGGCAGGTGCTCCAGCAGGCGCTCGTGCGGGACGCGTCGGCGCGTCTCGCCCGCGATCTCGCCGACCTGCACCAGCCGCAGCAGCACCTGTCGTGCCGCCCGCCGCTCGGCCGGGTCCAGTCCGGCGTGCACCCGCTCGGCGGTGGTGGCGACGGCGCCGTGCAGGCCGCCGGTCAGGCGGTACCCGGCGACGGTGAGGGTGCGGCCGCTGCGCTGCTGCCAGGTGGCGAGCAGGGCGTGCGCCAGCAGGGGCAGCGCTCCGCCGGCCACCGGTCCGTCGTCCTCGTGGATGCCGAGGTCGGACAGGAGCAGTTCTTCGAGCCCCGGTTCGAGCTCCAGCGCGGCCTCCCGCGCGGGCCGGGTGATGGCCGCGCGTACCTCCGGTACGGACATGGGGCGCAGCGCGAAGATCCCGGCGGAGAGGGCCGGGGCGAGCGGGGGGTGGTCCAGGCACGCTCCGTAGAAGTCGGCGCGTACGCAGAGGACCACGGCGCACGGGGCGTGCCGGGCGGCCGCGCACAGGGCCGCGACGAAGGCGCGCCGCTCGTGGGGGTCCTCGCAGGCGGTGAACACCTCCTCGAACTGGTCGACGACGAGGACCAGACGCGGGTGGGGGCCGAGGGCGGCGCGGACGGCGGCGGCGCACCGTTCGGGTGCCTCGGCCAGTTGCCCGGCCAGTGCCTCTTCCTCGGCCAGTTGCTCGGCCGTGTTGTCGGGGGCGGTGGGCCTGTTGGGGAGGGTGGTGGCGGTGTCGGGCAGGGCCAGCGCCGAGGCCAGTTCGGTGAGGGGGTGCGCGCCGGGCGTCAGGACGCGGACCGGCCAGTGCCGGGAGCCGGGCAGGGCGCCCGCGCGCAGGGCGGGCAGCAGGCCGGCCCGGAGCAGGGAGGACTTGCCGGCGCCGGACGGGGCCGCCAGGACCAGCGGCCCCGCGGCGTCCAAGCGCTCGGCGAGGCGGCCGACGAGCGCGGCGGTGGCGCGTTCCCTGCCGAAGAACCAGGGGGCGTCCTCGGCGGTGTAGGCGGCCAGCCCCGGATACGGGCAGTGGTCGCCGGGCGTGCGGTTGGCCAGCAGCCGGGTGAGCTCGCCCCGCGCGCTCAGGGCCGCGTCGCAGCGACGGGCGACGTCCTCGGTCGGCGGCTTCTCACCGTTCTCGATCTTGCTGAGATAGCCCTTGCTGTAGTGCACCAGCTGCGCCAGGGTCCGGAGGGAGACCTCCTTCTCCTGCCGCAGCCGTCGCAGCGCGTTCCCGAACTCCTGCGGCATACACGTCCCCCACGCCTAGTGCGGGCGGCCGGGTCGCCCGGGCCGCCCGCACCGCGACGGTGATGCTACGCACGGGCGTTCCGGTCCGGCCGGTGAAGCCGGGGAGAACAACCGAAAGGGGTGAAACGGAATGACCCGCCGCGCGGGCGCACGGCGCACGCCACGGGGAAAGCTCCCCTTCGAGCGAGTGTCCCGGTGGTCCCGTATGTCTCCGCGGCCCGTACCGGAGGGGTGTTGACCTGCGATCTCGGCCCGGATAGCTTCGCTCTACGGATTGTTGATTCCGTAAAGCGGAAAAATGGGCAGCCCATGGGATGGGCGCGAGCGCTGGGAGGGTGCCGGATGGGGCAGCACGAGACGGTGGCGACGAGTCTCGCGGACACCGTACGCGAGGAGATCGGAGCCGCTCTCGCGGCGGTCGACGCGGACCTCGCGCAGCGCTACCCGGGCGACCCCGGCACCCGCCAGCCGGTCCACACGGTCTACGTCCCCGGTGACGCGTTCACCGCCGGCACCATCCGCGCATGGGGCGACGCCGCCCTCGCCGCGCTCGACGAACACGCCCCGGACGCCGAGGCGTTCGCCGGAGTCCTGGGCATCCCGGACGACCTCGCCGTCCCGGTGTACGAGCGGATACGGGCCAAACTGGAGCGCGAGCCCGTCGAGGATCTGCGCATCGACTTCGAGGACGGTTACGGCCCACGCCCGGACGCCGAGGAGGACGCGGCCGCCGCCCGCGCCGCCGCCCTCGTCGCGGCCGCCTACCGGGACGGCACCGCCGCGCCCTGCATGGGCATCCGCATGAAGTGCATGGAGGCCGCCGTCCGCGACCGCGGCATCCGCACCCTCGACATCTTCCTGACCGGCCTGCTGGCGGCCGGCGGCCTCCCGGACGGCCTGGTGCTGACCCTGCCCAAGGTCACCTACCCCGAGCAGGTCACCGCGATGGTGCGGCTGCTGGAGGCGTTCGAGGAGACGCACGGCCTGCCCGCCGGGCGGATCGGCTTCGAGATCCAGATCGAGACCACCCAGTCCATCCTGGGTGCCGACGGCCGCGCCACCGTCGCCCGCATGATCGAGGCCGCCGAGGGCCGCGCCACCTCCCTGCACTACGGAACCTTCGACTACAGCGCCTCCTGCGGCGTCAGCGCCGCCCACCAGTCCCTCGACCACCCGGTGGCCGACCACGCCAAGGCCGTCATGCAGGTCGCCGCCGCCGGCACCGGCGTCCGTCTCTCCGACGGCTCGACCAACGTCCTCCCGGTCGGCGCGACCACCCGGGTCCACGACGCCTGGCGGCTGCACCACGGCCTCGTGCGCCGCTCCCTGGCCCGCGCGTACTACCAGGGCTGGGACATGCACCCGGCCCACCTGCCCACCCGCTACGCCGCCGTCTACGCCTTCTACCGCGAGGGCCTGGAGCAGGCCGCGGCCCGGCTGGCCGCGTACGTGGCCAAGGCGGGCGGCGACGTGATGGACGAGCCCGCGACCGCCAAGGCGCTCAGCGGCTACCTGCTGCGCGGCCTGGACTGCGGCGCCGTCGACATCGCCGAGGTCGCCCGCCTGACCGGCCTCACCCGCGCCGACATCGACGGCCTGGCGGGCCGGCCGACGCGGACCGCCTGACCTCGGGCCTCAGGGCGGGGCACTTCGCCACGCGGCGTACGCACACGGCGTGCGCCGCGTCGCCGTATCCGCCCCGTCCGGCTTGCGACTGCCCGTCGACGACTGCCGGTTGGCGGAAAAACAAAAGGCAAGGAGTCTCCCACTCCCTGCCACTCTCAACTTATAGCGCACAGGGGGGCTTGCGGCAAGGCCCCGGTCGTACCGCAGAATCTCTGGCCTAGGCCAGAACCTGCGGAAATGGGGGATACACGACGTGCGTGTGTTGTTGTCGGTGTATGGGGTGTGCGGTGACGGCGAGGAGGCGCAGGGGCCCGCACTGCGGTCGCGAGCGCCCGGCACCGGGCCGCGGGCAGCCACCCGGCAGACCTCCGCAGGCGCGGCCCAGGATCGGAGCTGACGCCATGAACCCCCTCACCACCACCAGCGTGTTCGACCTTTCCGACCGCCTGGCAGCCAAGGCCGACCCGAAGCTGACGGCGGCCGACGAGCGGCACTTCGCGGCCATCGCGGAGAGCCTGGACCGGACGATCACCGAACTGTCCGAGCAGCTCGACGCCGAACTCAAGGCGCCCGGCGGCATCGGCCGACAGGCGATGGACCGCGACGTGGAGGTCCGCCGGCTGACCGGACGGCTGCGCGCCCTGCGCCGTTTCGGCCTCGACCTGTGCCTCGGCCGCATGGTCGGCGAGGACGGCACCGAGCCCGTGTACGTCGGACGGCTCGGCCTCACCGACAGCTCGGGCCGCCGGCTGCTCGTCGACTGGCGGACGCCCGCGGCCGAGCCGTTCTTCGGCGCCACCCACGCCGACCCGATGGGGCTGACCAGCCGCCGCCGGTACCGCTGGACCCGCGGCCGGATCGGCGACTACTGGGACGAGGTCTTCACCGCCGACGGGCTCGAAGGGCACGCCGCGCTGGACGACCACTCCGCCTTCATCGCCAGCCTGGGCGGCACCCGCTCGGCACGGATGCGGGACGTGCTCGGCACCATCCAGGCCGACCAGGACGCCATCATCCGGGCGGGGTCCCGCGGCGCCCTCGTCGTCGACGGCGGACCGGGCACGGGCAAGACCGTCGTCGCCCTGCACCGCTCCGCCTACCTCCTCCACTCCGACCCCCGCCTCGGGCACCGACGCGGCGGTGTGCTGGTCGTCGGCCCGCACCGGCCCTACCTGGCCTACGTGGACGACGTCCTGCCCAGCCTCGGCGAGGAAGGCGTGCAGACCTGCGTCGTACGGGACCTCGTCGCCGAGGGGGCCGAAGCGGCGGACGAGAGCGACCCGGAGGTGGCCCGCCTGAAGTCGTCCGCGGACATGGTGAAGGCCGTCGAGAAGGCCGTCGGGATCTACGAGGAACCGCCCACCAGGGGGATGACGGTCTCGACCGACTGGGGCGACGTGCGGCTGAGCGCCGACGACTGGGCCGAGGCGTTCGATGCGCCGGACCCCGGCACGCCGCACAACGAGGCACGCGAGCAGATATGGGAAGAGCTCGCCGCGATCCTGCTGGACAAGCTCGACGGCGACGTCCCGGGCCAGGCCTTCCAGCGGTCGCTGCGCCACGACGCGGAACTCGTCACGGCCCTGCACCGCGCGTGGCCGCTGCTCGAAGCCGCCGACCTGGTCTCGGACCTGTGGACGGTCCCCGCCTACCTGCGGCTGTGCGCTCCCTGGCTCGGTGCCGACGAGGTGCGCAGGCTCCAGCGCAAGGACGCGCCGCAGGCCTGGACGGTGTCCGACCTGCCGCTCCTGGACGCGGCACGGCAGCGGCTCGGCGACCCGGAGGCGGCCCGGCGCAAGCGCCGGCACGCGGCCGTCCTCGCCGCCCAGCGCGAGCGCATGACGCAGGTCGTCGACAACCTGATCGAGGCCGCGTCCGCCTCCGGCGCCGACCTCGACGACGGCGAGGGCCTGGTGACGATGTTGCGCGGCCAGGACGCCCAGGTCAGCCTGGTCGACGAGGCCGAACTGAGCACCGTGGAACCGGACCTGCTCGCCGGCCCGTTCGCACACATCGTCGTGGACGAGGCACAGGAACTGACCGACGCGGAGTGGCAGATGCTGCTGCTGCGCTGCCCGTCCCGGAGCTTCACCGTCGTCGGCGACCGCGCCCAGGCCCGGCACGGGTTCACCGAGTCGTGGCGCGAACGCCTCGAACGGGTCGGGCTGGACCGGATCGGCCTGGCCTCGCTGAGCATCAACTACCGGACGCCGGAAGAGGTCATGGCGGAGGCCGAGCCGGTCATCAGGGCCGCCCTCCCGGACGCCAACGTGCCGACCTCGATCCGCGGCAGCGGCATCCCGGTCGTCCACGGCTCCGTCACCGAACGGGACACGGTCCTCGACGACTGGCTCGCCGCGCACGACGACGGCATCGCCTGCGTCATCGGCGACCCCACATTCCGGGCGACGCCCCGCGTCCGCTCGCTCTCCCCGGAACTGGCGAAGGGGCTGGAGTTCGACCTGGTCGTTCTCGTCGATCCGGAGGACTTCGGCGAGGGCGTCCAGGGCGCGGTGGACCGCTATGTGGCGATGTCCCGGGCGACGCGGCAACTCGTGATTCTCACCAGCTCGTAGGGCGGCAGGGGTGGGAGCCTCGGTTCGAGCGTGCCGGGCCGGTGCCGGAGGGCGCCAACGGCGCGTACGACGTATAGGCGCGCCGTTCCGCCCTCCGGACACGCCGTTACGCGCCGTACCGCGGCGGACGCGACGCATTGCCCGGCCGCGCCCTACCACCCCAGCTGTGCCGTAGCCCTCAGCCGTCCGAGGGCGGCGGCAGTTCGCCCGAGCCGCGGGGGATGAGGCGGGTCGGGATGTTCTGGCGCTGCGGGGGGAGTTCGGCGCCGTCGAGGCGGCGGAAGAGCATCGTGGCGGCGGTACGGCCGAGGCGCGCGGCGTCCTGGGCGACGACCGTGATCGCGGGGGAGACCAGGTCGGCGAGTTCGAAGTCGTCGAAGCCCACCAGGGCGACCGGGCGCGGGCGTTCGGCGAGCACCCGTACCGCGGTGACCGTGACCCGGTTGTTGCCCGCGAACAGGGCCGTGACCGGTCGCGGCCCGTCCAGCATCGCGGTGGCCGCGAAGCGTACCCGGTCCGGGGCGGTCGACCCGAGGGAGACCCACGACTCGTCGACGTCCAGCCCGGCGCCGGCCATCGCCGTACGGTAGCCGCGCAGCCGCTCCACGGCGGTGTGGATGCGCGGCTGGTCGCCGATGAAGCCGATGCGGCGGTGGCCGTGCGCGATCAGGTGGGCCACCGCGTCGCGGGCGCCGCCGAAGCTGTCGGACAGCACCGTGTCCGCCTCGATCCGGCCCGCCGGGCGGTCCACGAAGACGGTGGCGACGCCCGCCGCGATCTCCGGCTCCAGATAGCGGTGGTCGTCCCCGGCCGGGATGATCACCAGGCCGTCCACCCGGCGCGCGCACAGGGCGAGCACCAGCTCCTGTTCGCGCACCGGGTCCTCGGCGCTGGACCCGTTGATCAGCAGCGCGCCGTGGTCCCGGGCGACCTCTTCGACGGCGCGGCTGAGCGGCCCGTAGAAGGGGTCGGCGAGGTCCTCCAGGACCAGACCGATGCTGGCGGTGCGGCCCTTGCGCAGAATGCGCGCGGAGTCGTTGCGGCGGAAGCCGAGGGCGGTGATGGCGTCCTGGACGCGGCGTTCGGTGTCGGGTGTGACGCCGGGCTCGCCGTTGACCACCCGGGAGACCGTCTTCAGGCCGACGCCCGCCCGGGCCGCGACGTCCTTCATCGTCGGCCGGCTGCCGTAGCGGCGGGAGGTGCCCCGGGCGGTGTCGGTCACGGTGCGCGGTCCTGATTCTGTCGGCTGTGGTGGGTGCCGGCGGGGCGGCGGCCGGGTGGTCCTGGTGCGGCCTCGGCTGCGGTCCCCGCTCCGGTTGTTGCTGGAGAGACGGACGAGGTGGGTGTGGCGGTTCCCGGTCCGGTACGCGGATGATGGACGTGGCGGTGTCCGAGCGGCCGGTGCGTGGGGCCGGCCGGGCGGTGCCGTCCGCCGGTGCCGTGCGGCGGTGCGCGGTACGGCGTCGAGCATAACCTCTGGACAACGTTGTCAAATGACACGAGACTGGCGTTCCCGCGCCGGGGCCACGCACCCCGGCCCATGCGCCCACCAGGAGATTCGACACCGATGCAGACGGACCTGAGCGCAGCGCTGGACATCGGCGGCACCAAGATCGCCGGAGCGCTGGTGGACGAGCGCGGCAGCCTGCTCGTCCGCACCACCCGGCCCACCCCTGCCGACGGGGACGGCGCCACGGTGCTGGGCGCGCTGGCGGAGGTCGTGGGCGAGCTGACCGCGCGCCCCGAGTGGGCCAGGGTGGCGGCCGTCGGCATCGGCAGCGCGGGCCCGGTGGACGTCCGGCGCGGCACGGTCAGCCCGGTCAACATCCCAGGCTGGCGGGACTTCCCGGTGGTCGCAGAGGTGCGGGCGCTGGTCGGCGCGCGCCCGGTCGTGCTGGTGGGCGACGGCGCGGCCATGACCGCCGCCGAACACTGGCAGGGCGCCGCCCGCGGCTACGCGAACGCCCTGTGCATGGTGGTCTCCACGGGTGTCGGGGGCGGCCTGGTCCTCAACGGCCAGTTGCACCCGGGCCTCACCGGAAACGCCGGCCACATCGGCCACATCAGCGTGGACCTCGACGGCGACCCGTGCCCGTGCGGCGCCCGCGGCTGCGTCGAGCGCCTCGCCAGCGGCCCCAATATCGCCCGCCGCGCCCTCGAAAACGGCTGGCGGCCCGGCCCCGACGGGGACACCAGCGCCGCCGCCGTGGCCGTGGCGGCCCGTGCGGGTGACCCGGTGGCCCGTCACTCGTTCGAGCGGGCCGCCCAGGCCCTGGCCGCCGGCATCGCGGCCACCGCCGCGCTGGTCGAGATCGAGATCGTGGTGATCGGCGGCGGCGTGGCGGGCGCCGGTGACACCCTCTTCGTCCCCCTGCGCCGCGCCCTGCGCGACTACGCGACGCTGTCCTTCGTCCGGGATATCGCGGTCGTACCGGCCCAGATGGGGACGGACGCCGGCGTGGTGGGCGCCGCGGCCGCCGCCGCGCAACAGTCCCGTCTCGATGCCTTCGCCCCCACGGTCTGAGGGGGTCCGACGGGCTGCCCGCCCCCTTAGGCTGGCGCCGACCATGACAGGGGACGAGTGGGGCGAACGGGGCGAGTGGCGTGGACGGCGGGAACGGGCCCGGGGGCGTGGGCGACGGCAAGGACGGTGGCGGTGCGCGTGAAGGGGGCTCCGGGGCAGGGGAGTTGACCGGGCGGCTGCTCGGCGGGCGCTACCGGGTCACCGGGCAGATCGGCCGCGGCGGCATGGGCGTCGTCTGCCGGGCGGTGGACGAGGTGCTGGGCCGGGAGGTCGCCGTCAAGGTGCTGCGCGCCTACACCGACGCGTCCGCGCCGGAACTGGCCGACCTGCGCACCCGGATGCAGCGCGAGGCGCGGGCCGCGGCCCGCATCCGGCACTCCGGCGTGGTCACCGTGCACGACGTGATCGACGAGGACGGCCGGCCGGTCATCGTCATGGAACTGGTCGACGGGCCGTCGCTGGACGACGCGCTCGACCGGGGCGGCCCCATCGATCCGCGCGAGATCGCCGCCATCGGCGCCAAGGTGATGGACGCGCTGGACGCCGCCCACCAGGTGGGCGTGCTGCACCGCGACGTCAAGCCCGGCAACGTCCTGCTGGAGGGCTGGGAGCGGCGTGCGGGCCGCCCGGACGCCGGGGTGGGCCGTGTGGTGCTCACCGACTTCGGTATCGCCAGCATCGAGGCGCCGGACGACGGGGCGAGCACCCACCTCACCCGCAGCGGCGAACTCGTCGGCTCGCTCGACTACCTGCCGCCCGAGCGGGCCCAGGGGCAGCCGCCCTCCCCGGCCTCGGACATCTGGTCGCTGGGCATGACGCTGTACGCGGCGGTGGAGGGCGGCGGCGTGCCGTTCCGCCGTACGTCGGTGTGGTCGACCCTGACGGCGATCGTCTCCGAACCACTGCCCGAGCCGCGCCGCGCCGGGCCGCTGACGCCGGTGCTGCACGCGCTGATGGCCAAGGACCCGGCCGCCCGGCCGAGCGCGGCCGAGGCGCGGGCGCTGCTGGCGGCGGTCGCCGACGGGCGCGACACCATGCGGCTGGGCACGCCGCGGACGCCGACCGCGCCGGACGTGTGGGCGTCACCGCCGCCCGCCCCGGGAACCGCGGGCGGGGCGGCCGGCCCCGCGCCTACCGGGCCGGTCGGCGGGCAGCCTCCCGCCGGGCCGGTCCCCGCGGGTGACCTGGGGGAGCGGGAGACCAACGCCGTACCGGTAGCGGGTGCCGCCGCGCCCCCGGCGGGCCGCGGGCGCCGTACCACCGTCCTCGCCGCCGCCGCTGTGGCCGCCGTCCTGCTGGCCGGTGGCGGAGTGACGTACGGGCTGATGGCCCGGGACTCCGGCGGTACGGTCGCGCAGCGGCTGCCCACCGCGCCCTCGGAGGAGCAGGCCGCGAAGGCGGGCGCGTCGGGCGCGCCGAAGGAGATTGGGGACGCGAAGGCGGGCGGGAAGGCGACGGGGGACGGCGCGGGGGAGCGGAGCTCGGCTTCCGCCACCCCTGGCGCGCCGTCGCGGGGAACCGGGTCAGGGAAGCCCGAGCGGGGCGGCGGTGACACCGGCAGGACGGGGGGCGGCGGTGCGGCGGTCGGCGGTACGGGAGGCGACGGCGGGCACGGCGGCACGGGCGGCTCCGCGTCCGGTGGCACCTCCGGCCCGGGGGGCGGCGGTGCCACCGGTGGCAGCGGCGGCGACCAGGGGCCCAGCTCCTGCGCGCCGATCGGCGGCGGCAAGGTCAACTGCGAGGTGTGGCGCGGCGCCGCCTCGTACACCAGCTCGTTCCAGCACGTCGGCACCTTGAACATGGGCACCAACTACTTCTTCTGCCAGGCGAATCTGGGCCGCCGGGAGACGTACGGCCGCTGGACGAACACCTGGTGGGCGAAGACGGACGACGACAGCGGCAATTCCGGGGTCTACGTCAGCGTCGTCTACCTCAAGGGCGGCAAGAACGACGCGCCCGTCCCCGGCCTGCCGACCTGCTGACCCGCACCGGGCCGGTCGGCAGGCCGGGGGACCGGGCGGGTCCGGCGGCCTCCCGCCCGGCCGGTGCGCGGCGCTTCGGCTCTCAGCAGGTGAACTTGGCGTCGGCCCAGTCGGCGTGGTCGTAGAAGAAGCCGTCACCGGCGTCCTGGACGACCAGCCGTACGGTGCCCGCCCCGGACACCGCGGCGTCGAGGGCCTTCGCCGGGTCCTTGCCGGTCAGCTTGCCGCTCTCGGCGACCCGCTGCCCGTCGGCCCACACCTCGAAGGTGACCGACCCCTGGTCGCCCGTCTCGTCGTCGACGCCGACCTGTGCGCCGAACGCCGAGCACCGGCCGCCCGTGTAGTACGTGATCTCGCTGTTCGCGTGGGCGCCCAGCCCCTTGGCGTACGGCACGCCGCCGATGCGGATCGGTGTGCCGTCACCGGCCTGGGGGCCGCCCACGCTCGTGTCCTTCTCCACCGGCCCGTACCCGTTGGTGGCGGTGATCCAGGTCAGGTCGCTGGCGTACGAGGTCCCGGCGGGCGGCGGCTGGACGGCGGCGACCGGGAGCGGCAGCGTCTGGGTGACCCGCTGCCCGCGCGGTGAGCGGTAGTCGGTGGTCAGCGTCAGCTCGTGGGTACCGGGTTTCGTCCCCGCCAGCGGTGAGATCTTCCAGGCGGTGGCCAGTTCCCTGCCCGGCGGCAGGGAGTGCGTCCCGGTGGGCGTGAGCGGCTCGACGCGCCAGCCCTGCGGGCCCTTGAGGTCGATCCGTACGTCCAGTGCGGGGGTCCGGCCCAGGTTGCGGGTGAGGGTGGCGACGCGGGCCTCCTTGCCGACCTCTATCGGGGCGACGGGGCCGGTGCCGCTGTCGAGGGCCGGCGGGAGGTGCGGCCACTGGCGGTCGGCGGCGACGCGGTACAGCAGCGTGCCGTGCGCCGGTACGGTCGCGGCGATCTCGCCCGCGGTGTGGGTGTCCTCGCCCTTCCACAAGTCGCGCAGCCGGTAGCCGTTCGCCTTCGGCAGGCCCGCCTCCTCGGCCGTCGTGGAGACGGACTGCGGCTGGTCGGACTCGTTGAACAGCGCCACGGCCCGGTCGCCGTTCGCCAGCGGCTTGCTCAGCACCCAGCGGCCGCCCTCGGACTTCAGGACCTGGGCCTGCTTGCCCAGCGGGTCCTGGTCGAGCGCGACGACCTCGCGGTTGTCGAGGATGTCGAACGTCGCCTGGGAGGCCTTGCGCAGGTCGGTGCCGATCAGCAGCGGCGCGGCCATCATCGACCACAGGGAGAAGTGGCTGCGGTACTCGGTGTCCGTCATGCCGCCGTTGCCGACCTCCAGCATGTCCGGGTCGTTCCAGTGGCCGGGACCGGCGTACGGCGCCAGCGGCGCGTTCGCCTTGAAGATCGAGACCATGCTGTCCCATGCGTCGCTGATGTCACCGGTGGTGCGCCACAGGTGCCCGACGTCCGCCGCCCACTCCCACGGCTTGTTCTCGCCCCACTCGCAGATGCTGTAGACGATGGGGCGGCCCGTCGCCTTCAGGGCGTCGCGCATGGTGATGTAGCGCTTCTTCGCGTCCACTCCCTGGTTGTTGCAGTTGTCGTATTTCAGGTAGTCCACTCCCCAGTCGGCGAACTGCCGGGCGTCGGAGTACTCATGGCCCAGCGCGCCGGGCATCGCCTGTGCACACGTCGTGGTGCCGGCGCTGGTGTAGACGCCGAACTTCAGGCCCTTGGAGTGGATGTAGTCGGCCAGGGCCTTGAGGCCGTTGGGGAAGCGGGCGGTGTCCGGGACCAGTTTGCCGTCGGCGTCGCGGTCCTTCTTGGCCCAGCAGTCGTCGAGGTTCACGTACTCGTAGCCGGCGGCCTTGAGGCCCTTCGAGACGAAGAGGTCGGCGATCGACTTGATCATCGTCTCGTTGAAGTCGGCCCCGCAGCGGGTGGAGTTCCAGTTGTTGAAGCCCATCGGAGGCGTCCTGGCCAGGCCGTCGGGCAGGCGCGGGGCAGGGGAAGCGGGTGTTCCGGCGGCGGGTGCGGTGGCGGGCGGGGCGTCGGCGGTGTCGGCTGTACGGGCCGTGGCGGGCAGGGCCGTCACCCCTGCCGCGCACAGGAACGCCGCGGACAGCGCTCCTACGACTCTTCGCCGGGCGCGGCGGGGGGTGAGGGGGGTGTGCGGGCGCATGATTCGCGTCCTCCGTTCTCGGAGAGTGCAGTGAAGTCATGTACCAGTCAATTGCGAGTGTTTACGGTAAGGCTTGTTGGACTGTGTTGGAAGGCAAAAGGCGGCGGTCCGGGAGCGGCCCGCAAAAAGCCTTGACTGGCCACCCCGTTGGGAGTGAGATCCCAGCACTCGCGTTCGGTTCTGTTCGGTTCCATCGCCGAGAAGGGGGAGACATGGTCCAGTCATCGGGCAACGGTCCGGGCGGGTGCGCGCACCGGGCGGTACGCGGGGTGACCCGGCGGTCCCTGCTGCGGGGCGCGGCGGCCGGCGCGGGGGCGGTCGCGGTGCCGGCGCTGCTCACCGCGTGCGGCGACGGGCCGGGCGACGGCGTCACCCTGGGATCCAACGCCTCCGACGCCGTGCCCAAACGCGCGTACGCCGACGCCTTCGCCGCGTACGAGAAGAAGTCGAAGAAGCCGGTGAAGGTCAACACCGTCAACCACGAGAACTTCCAGGAGAACATCAACCGCTACCTCCAGGGCAGGCCCGACGACGTCTTCACATGGTTCGCCGGCTACCGGATGCAGTACTTCGCGCGAAAGGGCCTGCTCGCCGACATCAGTGATCTCTGGAGGAAGTTCGACGGGTTCTCCGACGCGGTGCGGAAACAGTCCACGGGCGAGGACGGCAAGCAGTACTTCGTGCCGTACTACTACTACCCGTGGGCGGTCTTCCACCGGAAGAGCGTTTTCCGGACGCGGGGTTACGAGATCCCGGAGAACTTCGATCAATACCGCGCGCTCGCCCGGCAGATGCAGAAGGACGGCCTCACCCCATTCGCCTTCGGCGACAAGGAGGGCTGGCCCGCCATGGGCACCTTCGACTACCTCGACATGCGGGCCAACGGTTACGACTTCCACATCGCCCTGATGCGCGGCGAGAAATCCTGGACGAGCCCGCAGGTACGGCAGGTCTTCGATCTGTGGCGGGGCCTGCTGCCGTACCACCAAAAAGGCGCGAACGGCCGGACGTGGCAGGAGGCGGCCCAGTCCCTCCAGCGCAAGCAGAGCGGTATGACGGTGCTCGGACTGCCGCACCCCGGCCAGCAGTTCACCGCCGAGAACCGCGCGGACCTGGACTTCTTCCCCTTCCCCGAGATCGATCCGGCATTCGGGCGGCAAGCGGTCGAGGCGCCGGTGGACGGGTTCCTGATGGCGAGGAAGGCCCGGAACCGGGAGGCGGCCGGGGACCTGCTGGCATTCCTCGCCACACCACAGGCCGAGCTGGCCTATCTGAAGCGGGACCCGAACAACGTCGCGGTGAACAGCGGGGCC
Organism: Streptomyces sp. NPDC059788; assembly: GCF_042732265.1. NCBI lineage: Bacteria > Bacillati > Actinomycetota > Actinomycetes > Kitasatosporales > Streptomycetaceae > Streptomyces > Streptomyces sp. NPDC059788. Next base: position 121,189 of record NZ_JBHWHY010000017.1, read on the forward strand.
GGCACACAGACGTACGACGCCCTGCAGAAGAAGGCCGTCCGGCTGGTGGCCGGCGCACGGCAGATATCGCAGTTCATGGACCGCGACACCCGCCCCGATTTCGCCTCGACCGTACTGATCCAGGCGATCCAGCAGTTCATCGGCGACCCCGACGACATCGACGGCCTGGTGAACGGCATCGAACGGCAGAAGAAGCGGATATTCGCCGCGGACTGACGCCGTGACCACCACGACCCGTACGAGCGACGGGAAACCGCGAACCATGCCCGAGACCGTGGCCCGCCGCGCCGGGCGCCGGGGCCCGCGCCGCCACACCCGGCGCGACCTGGTCGTCCTGTGCCTGCTGCTCGGCCTGCCGATCCTCCTCGACCTCGCCCTGGTCTGGGGCCCCACGCTGGCCTCCGTCGGCCTGTCCTTCACCACCTGGGACGGCGTCGGCGACATCGAATGGGCCGGCCTGGGCAACTACGCGCACCTCTTCTCCGACTACCCGCCGTTCTGGCCGGCGGTCCGCAACAACCTCCTGTGGCTCGCCGCCCTCGGCCTGCTCGCCACGCCGTTCGGCCTGCTGCTCGCCGTCCTCATCGACCGCGGCGTGCGGTTCGGCCGCTTCTACCAGTCCACGCTGTACATGCCGGTGGTGCTCTCGCTCGCCGTCGTCGGCTTCATCGCCCAGCTGATCCTCTCCCGGGACCAGGGCGCCCTGAACGCCCTGCTGGGCAACGCCGACCGGCCGGTGGACTGGCTCGGCGACCCGGACCTCAACATCTGGATGATCCTGCTCGCCGCCTGCTGGCGGCACACCGGATACGTGATGATCCTCTACCTCGCCGGGCTGAAGTCCGTGGACCCGACGCTCAAGGAGGCCGCGGCCATCGACGGGGCCACCGAGCGGCAGGCGTTCTTCCGGGTCGTGCTGCCGGCGCTGCGCCCGGTGAACGTCATCGTCGGCGTCATCACCGTCATCGAGGCCCTGCGCGCCTTCGACATCGTCTACGCCGTCAACAAGGGCCGCAACGGACTGGAACTGCTGTCCGTGCTGGTGACGGACAACATCGTGGGGGAGGCGAGCCGGATCGGCTTCGGGTCGGCCATCGCCGTCGTCCTGCTGCTGGTCTCCCTCGGGTTCATCGTCACCTATCTCGTCCAGGAACTGCGGGGGGAGGAGCGTCGATGACCGTGCCCGCCGTACGGGCTGTGCGACCCCCGGCAGGCCCCGCGGGACCGGCGGGCGGCGCGGGGCGCGCCCGGCGCCGTGGCGGCCGCTGGGGCGTGCACGTCTTTCTGCTCGCCGTCTCGCTGGCCTTCCTCGCACCGCTGCTGCTGGCCGTCTACGCGTCGCTGCGCCCGTACGAGGAGACCGCCAGGGACGGCTATTTCTCCCTGCCGGGCCGGCTGTCCTTCGACTATTACCGTCAGGCGTTCACCGACTCCGGCATGGGCCGGTATTTCCTGAACACGCTGGTGATCGCGGTGCCGGGCGTGCTGATCACGCTCTTCCTGGCGTCCTTCACGGCCTTCGCGGTGGCCCGGCTGCGGCTGCGCGGCTCCATGCTCCTGCTCATGGTCTTCACGGCCGGCAACCTGCTGCCGCAACAGGTCATCGTCACCCCGCTCTACGTGCTCTTCACCAAGGTGCCGCTGCCGTACTGGATGTCCGAATCGCTGACGCTGTACGACTCGCTCTGGGCCGTGCTCGCCGTACAGGTCGCCTTCCAGCTCGGCTTCTGCGTCTTCGTGCTGGCGAATTTCATGCGGACCCTGCCGCCGGAAATCCTGGAGGCCGCGATCGTCGACGGCGCCGGGGTGTGGACGCGCTACCGGCATGTGACACTGCCGCTGTGCAGGCCCGCCCTCGCCGCCCTGGGCACCCTGCAATTCACCTGGATGTACAACGACTTCCTGTGGGGCCTGGTCTTCCTCTCCGACGGGGACAAACTCCCGGTCACCTCGGCCCTGAACAATCTGCGCGGGCAGTTCTTCACCGACTACAACCTGCTGGCGGCGGGCTCCGTCCTCGTCGCCCTGCCCACCATCATCGTCTTCCTGCTCCTGCAACGGCACTTCATCGCGGGCCTGACCCTCGGTGCGAACAAGGGGTGACGGGCGGGGCCGCGCCCCCGTGCGCCCGTGCGCGGGAAATGGCGGTGCGCGCACTCTTGCCGGGCACCGCCGGGGCGGCGACGCTCCGGCTACGTGCCGAGCGGGAAAAGGGGAGCGTCATGACCAATGCTCAGATGTGGGCCCTGATCGTGGGTTTCGCGTCGCCGATGCTCATCTCCGTCATCAACCAGCCGCAATGGAGCCCCGCGGCCAGAACCCTGGTGCAGGTGGTGGTCTCGGTGCTGGTGGGGCTGGGAAGCGCGCTCTTCGCCGGGGACTTCGCCGGAAAGGACGTGGTGACCAGCATCCTGGTCGCCGCCGTGGCCGCGATCAGCGCGTACAAGGGGGTCTTCAAACCTTCCGGGATCGCGCCGAAGGTGGAAAAGGCCACGTCTGCGGCAGCGCGCGGATAGCCCCGGTCCCGCAAAAGTTTCCGTGGCAGGGTGTTACGGGCAACTCACTGGGGTCTAGGGACAAGGGGGCAATGTGATCGTCTGGCTGAACGGCGCGTCCGGTGCGGGAAAGTCCGCCGCGGCCCGGCACCTGCTGGACCTGCTTCCCGGAAGCACGCTCTTCGACCCCGAACTGGTCGGCAGCGAGCTGCGGCTGATGCTGCCCGCCGCACGGCTGGAGCGGATCGTCGACTACCAGGACCTGCCGTCCTGGCGCCGGCTCGTCGTGGACACGGCAGCCGCCCTGCTCAACGAGGTGCCGGGGCCGCTCATCACCCCCATGCCGCTGCTGCGCCAGGAGTACCGGGACGAGATATTCGGCGGCCTCGCCTCACGCCGGGTGCCGGTGCGGCACGTTCTGCTGCACGCGGAGGAAACGATCCTCCGCGAGCGCGGCGGGGACCCGGCGGGCGACCCGGCCGCGTGGCGGCGAAGCCTCGCGCACCTGGAGTCGTACGAGGACGCGCTCGGCTGGCTCAAGCAGGACGCGCACGTCATCGACACCGCCCGGCTGACACCCCGGGAGACCGCACAGCGGGTCGCGGAAGCGGTCCGCGCGGGCGCCGGGGCCTGCGACATCGTGCAGACACCGGAGCCCACGGCGGAGACCCTGGCGGCCGGTGTGCTGCTCTTCGACGACGCCGACCGGGTGCTGCTGGTGGACCCGACGTACAAGCCGGGCTGGGAGTTCCCGGGCGGTGTCGTGGAGCCGGGTGAGCCGCCGGCCCGCGCGGGGCTGCGCGAGGTCACCGAGGAACTGGGCATCCGGCTGGAGAGCGCGCCCCGGCTGCTGGTACTGGACTGGGAACCGCCCAAGCCGCCCGGCTTCGGCGGACTGCGCATGCTCTTCGACGGCGGGCGGCTGGCCGGCGAGCAGATACGCGACCTGTTGTTGCCGGGACCCGAGCTGCGGGGCTGGCGGTTCGCCACCGAGGACGAGGCGGCGGACATGCTGCCCCCGGTGCGCTGGAACCGGCTCCGCTGGGCCCTGCGCGCACGCGAACAGGGGCGCCCGCTCAATCTTGAGGCGGGCGTCCCTGTCGGATGAGGCGGCGGCGCCGGCCGGAGGTGGCGGGAGTGCCCCCGGCCGGCGCCGGTGCCGTACGGGCACTCAGCTGCCGGCGGCCTCGTACTGCCGCGCGTACCGCTGGAGGAACAGCGCCTCGGCGAGCGAGAGGCGCTCCAGTTCCTCCGGCGAGACGCTCTCGTTGACCGCGTGGATCTGTGCCTCGGGCTCGCTGAGTCCGATGAGCAGGATCTCGGCCTCCGGGTAGAGCGCGGCCAGGGTGTTGCACAGCGGGATCGAACCGCCCATACCGGACGTCTGCATCTCCGTGCCGTCGTACGCCTCGCGCATCGCCTCCGCCATCGACGCGTACGCCGGGCTGGCGGTGTCCGCACGGAACGGCTGGCCCTGCCCGATCTGCTCGACGGTCACCCGCGCGCCCCACGGGGCGGCCTTCTCCAGGTGGGCGGTGAGCAGCTCGGACGCCTTGACCGCGTCGGTGCCCGGCGGGACGCGCAGGCTCACCAGCGCCCGCGCGCCCGCCTGCACGGAGGGCGTGGCGCCGACCACCGGCGGGCAGTCGATGCCCAGTACGGTCACGGCCGGGCGGGCCCAGATGCGGTCGGCGACCGTACCGCTGCCGGTCAGGCCGACGCCGTCGAGCACCTTGGCGTCCTTGCGGAACTCCTCCTCCGGATACTGCAGGCCCTCCCAGCTCGCGTCCGCCTCCAGCCCGTCGACGGTCGTCGAGCCGTCCTCGGCGCGCAGCGAGTCCAGCACCCGGATCAGCGCCGCCAGCGCGTCCGGCGCCGCCCCGCCGAACTGGCCGGAGTGCAGGTTGCCCGCCAGGGTGTCGACCTGGACGCGGACCAGCGTCATACCGCGCAGCGTCGCCGTCACCGTCGGCAGGCCGACACGGAAGTTGCCGGTGTCGCCGATGACGATGGTGTCGGCGGTCAGCAGCTCGGGGTGGGCCTCGGCGTACTGCTCCAGACCGCCGGTGCCCTGCTCCTCCGAGCCCTCCACGATCACCTTGACGTTGACCGGGACGCCGCCGTGCTCCTTCAGCGCCCGCAGCGCCGTCAGGTGCATGATCAGGCCGCCCTTGCAGTCCGCGGCGCCGCGCCCGTACCAGCGGCCGTCCCGCTCGGTCAGCTCGAACGGCGGCGATATCCAGGCGGCCTCGTCCAGCGGCGGCTGCACGTCGTAGTGCGCGTACAGCAGCACGGTCGGCGCGCCGGCCGGGCCCGGCAGGAAGCCGTACACGGACTGGGTGCCATCAGGAGTGTCCAGGAGCGCCACATCCGTGAAGCCCTCGGACCGCAGCGCGCCCGCCACCCACTCCGCGGCGGCCTCGCATTCGCTCCGGGGGAACTGCGCCGGATCGGCGACCGACTTGAAGGCCACCAGTTCGGCCAGCTCGGTCCTGGCCCGGGACTGCAACGAGGCGACGGTGTGCGCGAGCGGGCTGTCAGGCATGGAACGCTCCTTGTGGGCGCGGCGTTGTACACGTGGGTCACGTGCCGGTCCGTCCGGTTCTACCGCACCGGACCAACCGTACGTACGGGCGATTGTGGGGCCGATCTTCCCACAGGAAGGCCGCCCGGCGGTGCGCCGTAGGATGCGGGCGGTACGCGCAGCAAGGCATCGAACGGGAGCAGAAGCACAGGTGAGCAGCGACAGCGCAGCCGAGGAGAACCAGCAGGTGTGGGACGTCGTGGTGGTGGGCGCGGGGCCCGCCGGAGCCTCGGCCGCCTATGCCGCGGCATGTACGGGACGCCGGGTGCTGCTCCTGGAGAAAGCCGAACTGCCCCGCTACAAGACCTGCGGCGGCGGCATCATCGGACCGTCCCGCGACGCGCTGCCGCCGGGTTTCGACCTGCCGCTGCGCGACCGGGTCCACGCGGTGACGTTCTCCCTGAACGGGAAGCTGGCCCGCACCCGCCGCTCCAAGAACATGCTGTTCGGGCTGATCAACCGCCCCGATTTCGACGCACAGCTGGTCAAGACCGCCCAGGACGCCGGCGCCGAACTGCGCACGGGCGTCACGGTCTCCCGCGTCGAACAGCACGGCTCGGCGGTGCCGGACCGGCGGACCGTCGCCGTGGTCCTCGGCGACGGCGAGGTGGTGCTGGCCCGCTCGGTGGTCGGCGCGGACGGCAGCGCCAGCCGGATAGGCGCCCACGTCGGCGTGAAGATGGACCAGGTCGACCTGGGCCTGGAGGCCGAGATCCCGGTGCCGTCGACGGTCGCCGAGGACTGGGCCGGGCGGGTGCTCGTGGACTGGGGACCGATCCCCGGCAGCTACGGCTGGGTCTTCCCCAAGGGCGACACCCTCACCGTCGGTGTGATCTCGGCCCGCGGCGAGGGCGCCGCGACCAAGCGCTACCTGGACGACTTCATCGGCCGGCTCGGCCTCGCGGGCTTCGAGCCGAGCATCTCCTCCGGGCATCTGACCCGCTGCCGCGCCGACGACTCGCCGCTCTCCCGCGGCCGGGTCCTGGTGTGCGGTGACGCCGCCGGGCTGCTGGAGCCGTGGACCCGCGAGGGCATCTCCTTCGCGCTGCGCTCGGGGCGGCTCGCGGGGGAGTGGGCGGCTCGCGTCTCGGAGGCGCACGACGCGGTGGACGCGCGGCGCCAGGCCCTGAACTACGCCTTCGCGATCAAGGCCGGGCTCGGCGTCGAGATGGGCGTCGGCCGCCGGATGCTCAGCCTCTTCTCCCGCCGCCCCGGCATGATCCACGCGGCGCTGACCGGCTTCCGCCCGGCCTGGCAGGCCTTCGCGAAGATCGTCCGAGGCACGACGACCCTGGCCGAGATCGTCCGGACGCATCCGGTGGCGCGGCGGGCGCTGGGGGCCATGGATCGGCCGTAGCCGTAGCCGTAGCCGTAGCCGTAGCCGTAGCCGGAGTGGGGTGGGAGGCGGGGCGGTGGCCGTTGCCGGAGCCGGGCGGCGGGCTGGTTGGAGCCGGAGCGGCGGGTCGGCGGGGTCCTTCGGGGCCTGCCTAGGGCGTGACGAGTGTGAGCCTGAAGACCGGGTGGGCGGGTGCCGCCGCGAGGAGTTCCGCGTCGGTGGACCCGGCGTTCAGTCCGCCGAAGTACGGCTTCACCTCCCAGCCCCAGCGCTTGAGGTAGGCGCGCAGCAGTTCCGGGGTCCGGGCGGCGGGCAGTTCCTCGGCCGTGAAGCGCCGCCTGCGCCGGCCGACGCGCAGCTCGCCCCCGCCCGCCGCCCGCAGGTTGCGCACCCACGCCGACTCGCCACGGGCGGAGACCAGGTAGTGGCTGCCCCGGTACGTCAGCGGGTTGACCGGTACGTGCCGCCACTCGCCGCTGGTGCGTCCGCGCACCGCCAGGTCCGCCGCCCCGGCGAAGCTGACACCGCGGCGGGCGAGCCCGCCGACCAGACTGTTGAGACGGGCGGTGAGACGACCTGGTTTGTCGTGGGCAGGGGTGGCTGTCATCGGGCGGCCTCCGTGGTCGGCGGCGGAAGCACGGCTTCCGCCTCAGGGGCTTGCTCCGGTTCGGGGCACTCGTCCCGGTGTGCGGGCGGTGCCCGGTATCGAGCAGTGTGGGCGATGCCGCGCCCGCCCGCTACTCCCCTCGGAGTACACCTGGTCACCACGCCGGGCCGACGCCCCCGTACGGTGCCCCGGTCTAGCGTGGCGGCATGGACAACGGACGGCCGCCGTGGGCGCGGTCCTGCCACGGCCCGCGCCGGGACGGGAAGCGTTCGGACGGCGCGCGTCGGGATGGGGCGCGGCCGGGCGGCCGGTGGCCGGGCGGCCCGCGTCGGGCCGGGGTGCGTCCGGACGGCCGGTTGCCGGGTGGTCCGCCTCGGTACGGGTGGCGGCCGGACGGCCTGCGCCCCGGCCGGTGGCGGCCGGCGTACGGCGATCGCGGCCCCGCCGGGCGGCCCGGTGGCCGGCTGCCCTGGGTCTCGACGCTCTGGTTCACCGTGTTCGTGCTGGTCGGGACGCGGTTCGCCGGGCGGCACCAGCACGGCCGCGCCGACCTCGACCCGCTCGCGTACGCGCTGCTGATCGCGGGCGCGGCCCTGCTCCTCCTGCGCCACCGCTGTCCGCGCACCGTCGCCCTCGGCACCGCGCTCGCGTCCGCCGCCTACCTCGCCGCCGGATATCCGTACGGCCCGGTCCTGCTCGTCATCGCCTTCGGCTGCTTCGCGGGCATCGTCGCCGGGCAGCGCACGGCCGCCTGGGCCGCCGTCGGCCTGGTCTGGGCGAGCCATCTGCTGGTCGGCCACTGGCTCTACCGCTGGCTGCCGCCGCCGGGCGACACCCCCGCGCCCTGGGGAGAGCAGCTGTTCGTCACGGTCCTGGTCGTGGCGGTCGTGGCGGTCTCCGAGCTGGCGCGGGTACGCCGTGAGCAGGTCGTACGGGCGCGGGCCGAACGGCTGGCCGCCGAGCGGCGGCGGGCCGACGAGGAACGGCTGCGGATCGCCCGCGAACTGCACGACGTCCTCGCGCACAGCATCTCCGTCATCAACGTCCAGGCGGGCGTCGGCCTCGCCCTGCTGGACGACGATCCCGAGCAGGCGCGCACCGCTCTGACCACCATCAAGGCCGCCAGCAAGGAGGCGCTGGGCGAGGTCCGGCAGGTCCTGGACACGCTGCGGACGCCCGGCGACGCCCCGCGCGCCCCGGCGCCGGGCCTGGACCGGCTGCCCGAACTGTGCGAACAGGCCGAGGGGGCCGGGCTCACGGTGCGGGTCACCGAGCAGGGCTCCCGAACCGGGCTCGCACCGGGCGCCGATCTCGCCGCCTTCCGGATCGTCCAGGAGGCGCTGACCAACATCGTCCGGCACTCCGGGGCCCGGACCGCCCGGGTCCGGCTCGGCCGCCGCGGCGACACGCTGGAGATCACGGTCGACGACGACGGGCCCGCGACCGCCGCCGGGCGCGCCGGGGACTTCTCCGGGGGCGGCAACGGCCTGGTCGGGATGCGGGAGCGGGCCGCGGCGCTCGGCGGCACCGTCGAGGCGGGGCCGCGCCCGGACGGCGGGTTCCGGGTGCGCGCCCGCCTCCCGCTGCGCCCCGCGACACCCGCCGCGCCCCCGGAGCCGGGGCGGCCCGGCGCCGCACACGCTACGGATACGGTGAGGGCACAGGCCAACGAGGAGGAGTCGTGATCCGGGTACTGCTCGCCGACGACCAGCTGCTGGTCCGTGCCGGATTCCGGGCCCTGCTGGACGCCCAGCCCGATATCGAGGTCGTCGGTGAGGCGGCGGACGGCGAGGAGGCGCTGATCGCCCTTCGCGACCTGCGGCCCGACACCGTCCTGATGGATATCCGGATGCCGGTGCTGGACGGGCTCGCCGCCACCCGCCAGATCACCGAGGACCCCCGGCTGTCGGCCGTGAAGGTCGTCATGCTCACCACCTTCGAGCTGGACGAATACGTCTTCGAGGCGATCCGCTGCGGCGCCTCGGGCTTTCTGGTCAAGGACACCGAACCGGAGGAACTCCTGCGGGCCGTACGCGCCGTGGTCGAGGGCGACGCGCTGCTCTCGCCCGGGGTCACCCGCCGGCTGATCGCCGAGTTCGCCGCCCGCTCCAAGGAACCGGCCGCGGACGGCACACTGGCCGCGCTCACCGAGCGGGAGCGGGAGGTGATGGCGCTCGTCGGCATCGGGATGTCGAACGAGGAGATCGCCCGCCGTCTGGTCGTCAGCCCGCTGACCGCCAAGACCCACGTCAGCCGCACCATGGTCAAGCTCGGCGCGCGGGACCGGGCCCAACTGGTCGTGCTCGCGTACGAGACGGGGCTCGTGCGCCCGGGGTGGCTCGGGTAGCGGCCCGCCGGAGGCACGCTTCCCGCCCGGTGCCCTGCCCGCCCTATGCGGAGCGCCGCCCGGCGAAGCGGCGCAGGACGCGCACCACCCGCCAGACGAACGCGACTCCCGCGGCGCTCCCGGCCGCCGCCAGCAGGACCCCTGTCCAGGTCCGGCCCGGGTCCACGAACAGCAGGGGGCTCACGACGACGCCGAAAGCGAGAGCGGCCACGAACACGCCGGTCAGCAGGGCGAAGCCGATCTCGACGGTCATCGCGTCGCGGTCGGCCTGGGAGCGGGTCGGAGACATGGTGACAGTGTGTCATGTGGTGCCCTGTGTTTCGAGGTTGTCCGGCGATCTGGCCCCGGCCCGCGCCGCGTGCGGCGGTCGTCAGATGCCCGAGCGCTCCGGCCACAGCTGTGCCAGGGCGGTGTCGCCCGTGACCGTGAGGTCGTCCAGCGGGCGGCGGTTCCACAGCGCGAGATACAGGTCGGGGGCGGGGCCCTCGACCGTGCAGTCCGGCGTGGCACCTCCCGGCGCTTCGGCACCGCCCGCCGCGGCGCCCGGTATCCGCTCCGCGCGCAGCGGCGCGTCCGACAGCCGCACCGTCCAGGCCGCGTCGGCCGCCCCGGTGCCGGTGGCCCGTATCAGGAGTGTCTTCGGCGCTTCCGTACGCATCGAGCTGTGGTCCCGCGCGTGCATGAGGAGCAGTTCGTCGATGCCGTCGACGGCGAAGGCGGGCGCGGAAGGGGTGAGGCCGGCGCCGAGCGCCGCCTCGGCGTCGGCGCGGTGCACCGCCGTCTCGTGTGCCTGGCGCCGCGCCCAGAAGGCCAAGGGGGAGGACGCGGGCATGAAGGTCCAGCAGGACAGGTCCGCCGGGGCCGAGCGCAGCGCCCGCACCAGCGTCCGGCAGCCGTCGCGCAGCCAGCCGGCCAGCTGCTCGTCGGTCAGCTCCGGGGTCTCGGGCGGCGGGACCGGCTGCTGGTGTCCGTGCTCGACGAAGCCCGTCGCCCAGCGGTGCACCCGGCCGGTGTGGATGAGCAGGTCCCGCACCCGCCACTGCGGGCAGGTCGGCACCGGCGCGTCGGCACCGGCCTTCTCGGCGGCGTCCGCGAGCAGTTGGCCGTCCCGGTCCAGGGACTCGGTGAAGTCAGTGATCTCCATGCCGCTGAGTGTGCCAGCCCCCACTGACAATGGCGCCGCGCGTGCTCGGCCGTCCGCGCAGCCCGCGGTGGACCAGTCCGAGCAGCAGCGCGTTGACCAGCGCGGCGACGGCCAGCGTCAGGATCAGGTACCACTGCGGCGAGCCGGTGCCGCCCCACAGCGCGTCACCGGCGAGCCACATCGGGAACACCGTGGGCGCGGTGAGCAAAGCCGCCCATATGCCGGCGAACGAGGCGTCCTCGTGCTGTACGAAGGCCGTGTCCACCACGGCGAACAGCACCGCCGCGACCACCAGGGCCAAGTAGACCAGCGAAACCGGATTGCCGAACATCAGCCGCGCGGGCCCGCGCAGCCGGGGTGTGACGTTCATGCGGTCCCCCAGGTGTCGGGGTGGCCGGACGGTGTCCGCGCACGCGTCCCGCGCGCCGGCGCCCTCCGGCCGGATGCCCTGGCCCAATCCGTGACCAAGTAGCCAATTATGGTCCGCAGACGGCCCCTTCCGGCAGGTCGGGTACCCGGCATCCGCGTATCGATTCTCGCGTACGGGGCCGTACGTACGGTGCGGTAGCCGTACCGGGACGCGGCCGGTACGCACCGCCCCGCGCACGGCCGTACGCGGGGCGGCGCGCCCGTGGTGAGCGGCCGCGAGAGGGGCGCCGCGGACCCCGGAAGGGTGGCCCGTATTTTGTTCACCGCCGGTACAAAGCAAGAATGGGAACGTGACCCACACTCGGACAACCCGGCTGGAGCGGGGCCGCAGCGCCCTCGGACCCGCACTGGAGCTCGTACACACCGGGCGCGCGCCCACCCGTGCCGTCCTGACCTCGGAACTCGGCGTGACCCGGGCGACCGCGGGCGCGGTCGCGGCGGAGCTGGAAGCGCTCGGGCTCATCGTCGTCGACTCCCGCCCGACCGCCTCGGCGGGGTCCCAAGGCCGCCCGTCCCACCGGCTGTTCCTCGACGAGAACGGCCCGGTCGTGCTCGCCGGGCAGATCCACGCCGACGGCTTCCGCGTCGCACTGGTCGGCCTCGGCGGGCGGATCGTGGCCACCGTCAGCGGCTGCGGCACCATCCCCGCCGACCCGGCCCATGTGCTGGCCGAAGCGGTCGCGGCGGGCTCCGGGCTGCTCGCGGAGACCGGACGGCGCTGCCTCGGCGCGGCGCTCGCCATCCCGTCCGCCGTCGCCGAGCCCGAGGGCGAGGCGCTCAACCCGCTGCACCTGGCCTGGCCTTCGGGCGCCCCCGTACGCCGTCTCTTCCGGCGCGCCCTCGCCGAGGCCGGCATCCCCGGGGTCACCGAGGCGGTCGGCTTCACGGGCAACGACGTCAACCTCGCCGCCCTGGCCGAACACCGGCACGGCGCCGGCCGCGGCGCCCGCGACCTGCTGTGCGTCGCCTCCGGGCACCGGGGGGTCGGCGGCGCGCTGGTGCTGGACGGCCGGTTGCACAGCGGCAGTTCGGGCCTGGCCCTGGAAGTGGGTCACCTGACCGTCAATCCGCAGGGCGCGCCCTGCCACTGCGGCAGCCGTGGCTGCCTGGACGTCGAGGCGGACCCGCTCGCCTTCCTCGGCGCCGCCGGCCGCGCCCCGGGCCCCGAGGGCTCCCTCCTGCGGCAGGCCACCGACCTGCTCCGCGAGGAGTACCGGGACCCGTCCGTACGGGCCGCCGCCGACCTGCTGATCGACCGGCTGGGCCTGGGCATCGCCGGCCTCGTCAACATCCTCAACCCCGACCGCGTCATCCTCGGCGGGCTGCACCGCGAACTCCTGGGCGCCGACCCGGAACGGCTGCGGGCCGTGGTCGCCGACCGCGGCCTGTGGGGCCGCAGCGGCGGCGTACCGATTCTGCCGTGCACGCTCGACCACAACAGCCTGGTCGGCGCGGCGGAGCTGGCCTGGCAGCCGGTACTGGACGACCCACTGGTGGTCCTCGAAGGGGAGGACGCCGGAGCCGGCTGACCGCCGCGGCGGCACGCCGACGGCCCCGGCCGCGGCGTACGCGACCCGGCCGCGGCCCGTCAGTCCCCGGCCGGACCGCCGCGCCACACCGGCGCGGCCCGTCGGCCGACGGCGGTCTCGAAAGCGGCGCGGGCCAGCAGCCGCGTCGAGTCCAGCGTCGGCAGCGGTGAGACCTCCGGTGTCACCAGGAGGGGAATCTCCGTGCACACGAGGGCGACCGCGTCGCAGCCACGGGCCGCCAGCCGCCGGATGACGCGTACGTATTCCCGGCGCGCGGACTCGGTGAACACACCGTTCACCAACTGACCGAAGATGATCTCGTTGACGGTACGGCGGTCCGCCACGTCCGGCACTTCGGCCGCGATGCCGTTCGAGCCCAGCGCGTCCCCGTAGAGCGGGCCCTCCATCGTGTACACGGTCCCCAGGACGCCGACGCGCCGGTGCTCGTCACGGGCGGCGCGTTCGGCGACCACCTCGGCGATGTGCAGTCCGGGCAGCGGCAGTTCCGCGCCGGGCAGCCCGAGCGCCATGTGGGCGGTGTTGTCCGGGCAGACGAAGTAGTCCGCGCCCGCGCGGGCGAGCCGCGCCATGCTCTCGGCGAGCGTCGCCCGGATGGCCCGGTGGTCACCGGCGTCCCAGGCGGCCATGCTCCGGGCCATGCTGATGCAGTCCAGGGTCACGTCCGGATGCTCGTGCGCCCCCAGTTCGGCGAAGCCCTCCTGGCAGAACGCCCGGAAGCACAGCGCCGCCCCTTCGGTGCTGTGCGCGAGGATGCCCAGGTGTTTCACGGTGCCTCCAGAGACCGACGGCCGCGACAGCCGCCATTGTCGCCCGCCCCGGCGGCGCGCGATGGTCCGTGCACCGGCGTACAGGCAACCGTTCACGCCAGTCCGCGCACCGGCGTACGGGCATCAGCGAGCGACGGCCTGCACACCGGCGTACGGGTGCCCGCGCACGATGGTCCGCGCACCAACGTCACGCCTGCCACGCTGCGGCGAACGCGCGGGCCGGGTTCGCCGTGAAGACGCGCCGCACCAGCGCGTCGCCCAGGGCGTGTTCGAGCCGTGGGCGCAGGCGGCGCAGCAGGTACGGCATACCGGGTCCGCCGTCGACCGACCGGGCCGCCGCGGTCGTCGTGTCCCCGCCGAGCAGCAGCCGGTCCCCGTACCCGGCGTCCGCGAGCGCGGCCAGCGCGTCCGGCAGCCGCCAGTCCGTGGCGTGGTGAGCGCGGGACGGCCCGTCGAAGGCCAGGTAGGCCCCGGCAGCGGCGGCCTGCCGGTGGACGACGAGGTCGGGCGAGCGGTTCAGGTGCCCCAGGACCACCCGCTCCGGCGGTACCCCCAACGCGCCGCACAGCAGGTCCAGGACGTCCAGGGCGCCGGTGCCCAACTCCAGGTGGACGCCGATGGTGGCGCCGGTGGCGTGGTGGGCCTCGGCCGCCGCGGTCATGGTGTACCGGGCGTGCGCGTCCAGGCCGTGGAACCCGCCGGCGACTTTGATCATCCCGGCGCGCGGTCGCGCGGCGGCTCCGGAGGCCTCGGGAGCTCCGGCCGCCGCGGCGGCGCCGGTCGCGTCCGTACCGCCGGAGCCGCCGCTCCACCTGCCGATCCCCACCGTCAGCTCCGCCACGAACAGTCCGGCCAGGTCCACCGGGCCCGCGCCGCTTGCCCGCAACCGCTCCAGCACCTCGGGCGCGTAATGCCCCGCCTGGTGCAGGCCCGTCGCCGCGACGATCCGCACCCCCGACTCCGCCGCGAGCCCCGGGAGTTCACCGGCGCGCCGCCCCATTCCGTACGGCGTCCACTGGATCACCGTGCCGCCGCCCGCCTCCCGGAAGGCCCGCAGTTCGGCCGCCGCCGCGCCGGTGTCGGCCAGTTCCTGTCCGGGCAGCAGCGGGCTGCGCAGGAACAGGTGGTCGTGGGCGTCGCAGACGCCCAGCGCGGCGGGGGTGACGTCCCCCGCGACCGTACGGACGGTGAATTCGGCCTGCCCGGTCATCCCTGCGCTCCGTTCATCCCTGTGCTCCGTTCGTCCCTGTGCTCCGATCACGCGTTCCGGTCACCCCTGTGCTCCGGTCGGCAGGCGCTCCGCCTCCGGCGCGGACAGGTGCAGTACCTGAAAGCGCTCCCCGTCCGTCTCCGACTCGGGCGCGGTGCCCTCCCAGAGGGTGAAGCGCACCAGTTCCCAGTGCCGGGGGTCGAGGGCGAGCGCGGTGCTGTGCACCCCGTCCGTACGGGCCAGCCGCCGCAGCCCGGCCATCGCCTCCTCGACGGCGGTGGCCGGATCGGTGCCCTCGTCGAGGGTCTGCGTACGGCGGACGAAGGAGCCTGGGGCCGCTCCGGCCGACGGTCCCCGCTCGTGGTGGACGCCCATCCAGTGCCGCACCACCGGGCGGCCGAAGTCGCGGATCACACCGCGGAAGCCCGGACCGAGCAGGAAGCGGTGCATCGCGGCGGCGTCGGCCCAGAGGTAGAACGGCGCATATTGATTGACGTGCGAACCGTCGACGCCGCGCTCCCGTATGCCGTACGCCTTGATCCCGAGCCCCGCGCAGGTGTCGAGGAGATGGCCCCGGGTCCGCACCCGGTCGCGGATGATGCCCATGTCGTAGTCGGCGGGCAGGGTGACGGCGTACTGCAGGGCGTGCACGGGTGCTCCAAGCGGGTGCGGGGAACGGCTGGGCGGTGGATCACGCGGACCGGGTGGTGCGTGCCGCGAGCAGGGACAGCACGCCGTGCACGGCGGTGTCGAAGGGGTCGGGCGATCCGGCGGCGCGGGCCAGCACGTAGCCGCCCTGCACGGTCGCGACGACGGTGGCGGCGGTCCCTTCCGGGTCCAGGTCCGCGTCGAACTCGCCGCGGTCCCGCCCCTCGCGGAGGATTGCGGCGATCCGGCCGCGCAGCCAGTCCAGCGTCTCGAACACCGGCTGCCGCAGCGCCGGGTCGGCGATGACGTCCGGGTCCATGGTCAGCCGGCCCACCGGGCAGCCGCGCAGCACGTCACGCTCGCGCAGCAGGTAGGCCCGCACCCGGTCGTACGCGCCGCCGTCGCCGGAGAGGACGGTCTCGGCGGTGGCGCGCATGGTCTCCGCGGTACGGCGGATGGCGGCGAGGGCGAGGTCGGACTTGCCGGTGAAGTGGTGGTACATGCTGCCCTGTCCGACCCCGGCGCGCTGCAGGATCGCCTTCGGGCTGGTGCCGGTGAAGCCGCGCTCCCAGAGGAGTTCCCGGGTGCTCTCGATGAGGCGTTCGGAGGTGGTCATGCGACCAATGTACATACCAGTAGTTACAGAGATCAATCGGGGTGGCGACGAGAGGCGGTGCGAGATGGTGCTGGGCGGGGCGGCGGGAGGCGGCCGGACCGATGGTCCACCACCCGCCCGCGTACTTCCCCGGTGGTACGTGAGGTGCCGTCAGCCGTACGACGACCGGCGGCCCCCGGCGGGCCAGGCTCGGAAGGAAGAACGCAACGGCCGTGCCGGCCCCGTCCGCACATCCGGGCGCCGGGCCCGCGCGGCATCTGCCGACAAGGAGCTGACCTGTCATGTTCGAGCTCGCGCACCCGTGGAACGGCGGCGGCCCCGGCCCCTGGTTCCTCTTCTTCCCGCTGTTCTGGGCGGCCGTCGTGTTCGGTGTGATCACGCTGCTGCGACGCACCGTGTGGCGTGGGCGCGGCCCCCGGAGGCCGTTCGGCGGCCCTCCGGGTGCCGGCCCCGCACCGGCGGGCCGTGCCGACCCGTCGCCCATCGACCTGCTCGCCCGGCGCTTCGCGACGGGGGAGATCGACGAGGACGAGTACTGGCGCCGGCTGTCCGTCCTGGAGGAGCGGTTCGGCACCGGACCGAAGGGCGGCACGGCATGACGGTCTGCGCCGTCGCCACCGCGTGAGGGGCGACGGCGCGCCAGGCACCGCACACGTTCGTCGGGTGCGCGTCCGCACGGCGCGCACTTTCCGCCGGTACACGTCCGCACGGCGCGCACCACTTGCCGTCGACCACCGCCCCGCACGGCGGACCCGCCCGCTGACCGGACCCCTTCAACCGACCCCGGCACCCCGTACCCGGGAACGGGTGTCCACCGGTGTGCGCAGGGGCGTTTCGGCCGATGTGAGCGCCGGTTCGCGCGTCGTCACGCCGCGGGCGCACGACGAGCGCCCCGCCGGCCCCGGGCGTACGGTCTGCTCGGGCGCGAGTGTCGGCGCGGGGAGCGTGAACCAGACGACCTTGCCGCCGCCGTCGGGCCGCACGCCCCAGCTCTCGCTGAGGGCCGCGATCAGCGACAGCCCGCGGCCCTCGGTGTCGAGGGCGCCGGCCTTCTGTACCCGGGGCAGCCGCGGGTCCAGATCGCGCACCGAGACCGTCAGCTGGTCCAGGAGGACGAGCAGTTCCACGGTGCACTGCTTACTGGGTACGGCGTGCTGGTGCACGTTGGCCAGCAGCTCGGTCACACCGAGCGCCGCCGGGTCTATCAAGGCGTCGAGACGCCAGTAACGGAGCTGCGCCGATACGATTCTGCGCACCTGGCCGATCCGTGCCGGAACGGCCTGCAGCTCCACCGTGCAGTGTCTGCTGGGCTGCCTGATCACGACCACGACTCCCTGATGAGGTCGGGCGCCCTCGTACGTCGGGGGCGAAGATCGGATCCAGCGATGCCGCCTTCCACCACAGTGTCACCGCTGGTGAACCCTCAGTGATACGAGTCCAGGGTCGTCCCACCAGTGCGCTCCCGCAACCGCACCGTCCCCCGAGGGACCCTCTCAAGCGCGGGCGGAGCGTGCCGCGCGTACGGCATCCAGGAAGCGGTCCGGGGTGCCCAGCGTCAGCGAATAACGGTGCCCGTTCAAGGTGGCCAGCGCCCGGTCACGGGCCGCGAACAGCGGTTTGTGCGCCTGGACGGCCTGCACCGGCGCGCTGTCTATCTCGGTGCCGTAGCTCGTCAGCAGGGCCAGCCTGCCGTCCTTGATGACGACCTGGCCCGCCCGGGTGAGCGACCGGAGCAGCCATCTCTCTATGCGCACCCCGGTGGCGTTGAATTCGGGCTCCGCCATGGCGACGACCTCCTCAGCGCGTCGGGCGTGCGGTCTCCACTCGCCCACTGGTGCGCAGTCTGCCTGCGTCGTGCCCCGTACACCAGTACCCCTTGGCCAAAGCTCGTCCCACCACCGGTCCCAGGTGCTCCTGGTGCTCCTTGGGGTTGCCCAAAGGGATGTTTATGCAGGTGAGAAGCGTGTGGCAGGTGGTTATAGTCGGAACCGGCCCGGCGTCCCGCGCGGGCTCCGTACGACGTCGGGGAGCGCGCCGATGAGCACCGCACAGTCACCACACAGCCCCGCCGACCGGGTGTCCGGGAGCGGCGGCCCGATGCCGACCGTGGACGTCGACCGCAGCGATCCGGCCTACCGGGCGTGGCTGAAAGAAGCCGTGCGCAAGGTGCAGGCGGACGCCAACCGGACGGCCGACACCCATCTGCTGCGCTTCCCGCTGCCGGAGGCGTGGGGCATCGACCTGTACCTGAAGGACGAGTCGACGCACCCCACCGGCAGCCTCAAGCACCGGCTGGCCCGTTCGCTGTTCCTCTACGGCCTGTGCAACGGCTGGATTCGCCCCGGCAAGCCCGTCATCGAGTCCTCCAGCGGCTCCACCGCGGTCTCCGAGGCGTACTTCGCCGGGCTGATCGGGGTGCCGTTCATCGCGGTGATGCCCGCCACGACCAGCCGTGAGAAGACCCGGCTGATCGAGTTCCACGGCGGCACCTGCCACCTCGTGGACGACCCGCGGACCGTCTACGCGGTCTCCGCCGAACTCGCCGCCGAGTCCGGCGGGCACTACATGGATCAGTTCACCTACGCCGAACGGGCGACGGACTGGCGGGGCAACAACAACATCGCCGAGTCGATCTACCAGCAGCTGCGGCTGGAGCGCTATCCGGAGCCCGCCTGGATCGTCGCCACCGCGGGCACCGGCGGCACCTCGGCGACCATCGCCCGCTACGTGCACTACATGCAGTACGACACCCGCATCTGCGTGCCCGACCCGGAGAACTCCTGTTTCTTCGACGGCTGGCGCACCGGAGACGCGAAGACCGACTGCGCCACCGCCTCCCGGATCGAGGGCATCGGCCGGCCGCGGATGGAGCCCAGCTTCGTGCCCGGCGCCATCGACCGGATGATGAAGGTCCCGGACGCGGCGAGCGTGGCGGCCGTACGGGCTCTGGAGCGGGCCATCGGGCGCAAGGCGGGCGGCTCGACGGGCACCGGCCTGTGGAGCGCGCTGAAGATCGTCGCGGAGATGGTGGCCGAGGGGCGCACCGGCTCCGTCGTCACGCTGCTCTGCGACCCGGGCGACCGCTACCTGGACAAGTACTACTCGGACAGCTGGCTGGAGGAACAGGGCCTGGACATCGCGCCGTACACGGCGACGATCGACAGTTTCCTGGCCACCGGCGTCTGGCCCGACTGAGCGCCGCACGCCCCGGCGGCACGCCCCCGGGCGCAGGCCCCCGGCCGTACCGCCCGGCAGCCGTACGCCCCGGCCGCCCCGGCCGCCCCGCCCCTCAGAGATCCGTGCCGTCGCCCGGCTCGCCCGCGACGACCAGCTCCGGCGGCAGCTCCGCGATCTCCTCGCGCGCCTGGTCCGGCAGTCCGCGGTCGGTCACCAGCACGTCCACGTCCTCCAGCGAGGCGAACGAACTGAGGCCGACCGTGCCCCACTTGGTGTGGTCGGCGACCACCACGACCCGGCGGGCGGAGCGGACGAAGTGGCGGTTGGTCTCCGCCTCGGCGAGGTTGGGCGTGGACAGCCCGGCCTCCACGGATATGCCGTGCACGCCGAGGAAGAGCACGTCGAAGTGGAGGGAGCGGATCGCGGCGTCCGCCACCGGCCCCACCAGGGTGTCCGAGGGTGTACGGACCCCGCCGGTCAGCACCACCGTCGCGGCGCCCGGCCGGGGCGCCGGACCGCCGGCCGCCGCCCGCTGCGCGTTGTAGAACACGTCGGCGACCCGCACCGAGTTGGTGACGACCGTCAGATCCGGTACGTCCAGCAGCTGCTGGGCCAGGGCGAACGCGGTGGTGCCGCCCGCCAGGGCGATCGCGCCGCCCGGCGCCGCCATCTGGGCTGCCGCCTTGGCGATGTCCTCCTTGGCGCTCAGCTCCAGCCCCGACTTGGCCTCGAAGCCCGGCTCGTGACTGCTCGGCTCGCTGACCGGGACGGCCCCGCCGTGCACCTTCTCCACCATGCCCTGCCGGGCGAGGGCGTCCAGGTCGCGCCGGACCGTCATGTCCGAGACGTTGAGCCTGCGGGTCAGCTCGTTCACGCGGACGCCGCCGCGCCGTCTGACCTCGTCGAGGATCAGAGCGCGACGCTGCTCCGCGAGGAGGTTCTGGTTGTCGCTCACCCCGGCCTGTCCCTTCCGCCCGGCTGCCGTTTCGCCCTCATCCTCGCACGCGGGCGCGGCGGCATCCGCCCCGCCGTGGTGGGGTGCGCGCCCGGGTAACCGGGAAGGGAGGAGAAGCGGACACGCGAGGGGCGTGCGCGGGGAATCGCGGATGCCTGGTTGAAGATGACATGACAGCGGTTGCCGCCGCCGGGTACCGTGCGGCGCCGACCGGCGACACCGTACGGCATCGGGGGAAAGACCAGTGGACACCGGCAGCGGCACCCACCCGGCGACTCCGGACGGGCCGGACACGGCCCCGGACCCGCCCGGCAACTCCCAGGACGGCGCACCAACCGGCAAGCGGCAACTCGCCCTGGAACTCCTCGTGCACGGCGTCGGCGGCACCACGCCCGAGAGGATGCTCGGCGACCCGCGCACCGTCCTGGTCACCGGCGACGACACCGCCGCCGTGTACCGGCGGGCCGTCGACGCCGACGCCGAACAGCGCCCGGACGACTACCGCACCGAACCGGTCCGCGAGGCGTACTGCTGGTGCAACCTCACCTCCGGCAACGGCGCCCGCGCCCTGTGGCTCGTCCTGCTGCCCTTCATGGTCGCCAACCTCGCCCACTGGATGCGCCCCGCCGCCCCGTCCCGCCACCGGGGCCATCACGTCTACGACATCCTCGTCCGCCTCCTGGCGCTCAGCCTCACCGTCCTGCTCGCCGCCGCGGCCTGCGAAGTGGCCCTGGACCTGACGGCCTGGCAGTGCGCGGGCAGCGCCGCCTGCGCGGCGGGCAAGTCCTGGATGGGCTTCCTCAGTCCCGAACAGGGCGGCGCGTGGAGCGGGCCGGGCCGTCGCATCGTGATCGCCGCCCTCTTCCCGCTGCTGATCGTCGGCTTCCTGTGGTGGCTCTCCCGCCGTACGTGGAGCGCGTACGAGTCCGCCTCGCCGCCGCCGCGCCGCCCCGGCACCTCCCGCGACGTGCCGCCCGCCCAGCGCCCCGCGCTGACCCGCCGCGGCTTCTGGTACGGCCGCCGGGTGGTGGCCAGGCTGCGCGCCGCGCACACGGCCGCGGGGCTGCTCACCATCGCCGCCGCGCTCCTCGTGGCCGCGGTCGACTTCGACCGGCGTACGGGCGGCGGCCCGCTGCCCGCCTTCGGCCGGGTCCTGCTCGCGCTGGTCCTGCTGCTGGCGGCGCTCACCGTCTGGGTCGTGTGCCGCACCGCGCGCTCCGAGGCCGAACCGGACGAACACCGCGACCGGTTCCTGGTCAGGGCGCTGCCGTTCGCCGCGCTCACCGCGCTCGTCCTCTGCGCCGTCCACACGGCCTGGGCGCGGCCCGGCTGGGTCAGCGGCGACCGGCTGCCCGGCAGCGGCGCCTTCGGCGGCCTCGTCGTCTTCCAGGGCCTGCTGGTCCTCGGCCTCGTCGTCACCGCGGGCCTGCTCCAGAACGCCGCCCGCCGGCACGGTCACGGCGACGGCCGCGCGGCGCTGAAAGGCCTGCACGGCGCGGCCGTCGCCCTGCTGGGCTGCGCGCTGGGCGGAGTGCTCACCGGAGGCGCGGCCCAGCGGCTGGGGGACTGGCTGGACGGCGGCGCCACCCCCGGCGGGCCGGGCGCCCCGATCGCCGGTCCGCCCGTCCTGCTGTCCTGGCAGGCGTCGGTGCTCCCCGTCCTCCTGGTGGTCGTCGCGGCCTTCGCCGTACTGGCCGGTGTCCAGATGGCGCTGGTACGCCGCAAGGTCGAACCGGACATCCCCGGCCTGTACGACAAGCAGGAACGGCCCGACGAGCAGCGGGCGCGCCGCATCGCCGGCACCATCGCGCGGGCCGGGCTCACCGACTCGGCGCCGGTCCTGGTCGGCGCCGTCTGCCTGGTCACCCTCGTCCTCGGCGCCGGAGCCGTGGCCGGCGCCTGGCTCACCGACCGCGCGCCCGGCCGGGCCACGGAGCACGCCCCGGTGCTCGTCCACACGGCCGCCGCGACGGCCGAATCGCTCGGCTCCTGGCTGATGGGAGCCGGGGTGCTGCTGCTCGCGGTGATGGGCTGGCGCGCCTACCGCGACCGCTCCACCCGCCGTACCGTCGGCATCCTGTGGGACGTCGGCACGTTCTGGCCGCGCGCCGCCCACCCCTTCGCCCCGCCCTGCTACGCCGAGCGCGCCGTGCCCGACCTGACATGGCGGATGGCCACCTGGACCGAGAGCAACGACGGCCACCTGGTCATCTCCGGCCACTCCCAGGGCAGCGTGCTGGCGGCGGCGGCCGTCTGGCAGCTGGACCTGGTCACCCGCAGCCGCGTCGCGCTGCTCACGTACGGATCGCCGCTGGAGCGCCTGTACGGACGGTGGTTCCCCGCCTGTTTCGGTCCGGAGGCGCTGACCGGGCTGCACCGCGAGATGGACGACTGGCGCAACCTGTGGCGGCTGACCGACCCCATCGGCGGGCCCGTGCGGCTCACATGTGCGGACGGCCCGGCCATCGACCTGGGCCCGCTGCGCGACCCGCTCGCCTTCGGGCGGACCCTGCACCACCCGCTGCCCGCCCAGATCCTGGGGCACGGCGACTACCAGTCCGACCCGGTGTTCGAGGAGACCCGCGCCGAACTGATCGCCCGGCTCGGGGCCTGCCTGCCGGGGCAGCGCGCCGAACCGGAGCCGCCCGCAGGTGCCTGACGACCCGTCAGCCACCCGGCCTCCCGGCTCACGGGAGGTCGGGCAGGTCCTCCGCGTACAGCAGGGTGAGAGCGTCGGTGTCCGGGTCGGGCAGCAGAGCGACCCGGCCCGCGTGCCGCTCGACCATCGCCTCGAACGTCTGCCGCGCGGTCCGGCCGTTGCCGAACGAAGGGCCCTTGGGGAGCGCGGTGAAGTACTTCAGCAGTGCTTCGGCCGCGCCGTCGGCCAGCCGGTATTCGTGCTCCTCGCTCTGCTGCTCGACGATCCGCAGCAGGTCCTCCGGCGCGTAGTCGCCGAAGGTGATGGTGCGTGAGAAGCGGGACGCCACACCCGGGTTGACGGCGAGGAAGCGCTCCATCTCGGCCGTGTACCCGGCCACGATCACCACCACCGCCTCGCGGTGGTCCTCCATCAGCTTCACCAGTGTGTCGATCGCCTCGCGCCCGAAGTCCCGCCCGGAGTCCTCCGGCGAGAGCGCGTACGCCTCGTCGATGAACAGCACCCCGCCGCGCGCCCGGTCGAACGCCTCCTGTGTACGGATCGCCGTGGAGCCGATGTGCTCGCCGACCAGGTCCACCCGGGACACCTCCACCAGGTGCCCGCGCTCCAGCACGGCCAGCGAGGCCAGGATCTCGCCGTAGAGCCGGGCCACGGTGGTCTTGCCGGTGCCGGGGGAGCCCGTGAAGACCAGGTGGCGGCGGACCGAGGCGGCCTTGAGCCCGGCCTCCTGGCGGCGGCGCCCCACCTCGATCATGTTGATCAGGCTGCGCACCTCGCGCTTGACGCTCTCCAGGCCGACCAGCTTGTCCAGTTCGCCGAGCACCTCGTCGGAAGGGCGGCTCGCGGCGGCCTCGTCGGGAACCGGGGCGGGCGGCGCCGGCTCCGCGCTCGGCGCCGGTACGCCGCCGAGCAGCCCGGCGTTGCCGAGCAGCCCCGCCGTCTGCGTCGCCGGCACGCCCGCCGGGGCCCGCACCGCCGCGACCGGCACCGCGGCCTCGCCCACCGCGCGGCTCTCGTCACTGGTGCAGTCCCGCACGGTCGGGCCGCCCGTGTACCCCTCGCCCTGCGCGGCCGCGCCGTCCGCGAACTCGTACCCACCGCGCGCGCACCGCTCGGTACGGCAGCGCGTCAGCGTCGTACGGCAGCCGTCGATGATGTGGAACCCGTACCCCGAACTCCCCGTCACCCGGCAGGCGTCGAAGGTCCCGCGCCCCTCCGCCGAGACATAGAAACCCGCCTCGACCGGCGACGCGACCGTGCAGCGCTCGACGGTGGGGTCGGCGCCCTTGGTCACGATCACGCCGGTCTGCGCGGCGTCGATGGT
This sequence comes from Streptomyces sp. NPDC059788, assembly GCF_042732265.1. Classification (NCBI taxonomy): domain Bacteria; kingdom Bacillati; phylum Actinomycetota; class Actinomycetes; order Kitasatosporales; family Streptomycetaceae; genus Streptomyces; species Streptomyces sp. NPDC059788. The sequence goes on from NZ_JBHWHY010000017.1 coordinate 145,037, forward strand.
GCAGTTGGCGAGCGTGCCGCCGCTGCCGTGGTCGCGGAACCAGGCACCGGTCGCCGCCTCCCGGATGCGGCAGTCGTCGAGCTGCACGGTCGCGCCGTCGCTCACCGACACTGCGGTGTTGCGCACCTGGGACAGGTCGGAGTCCACCACGTCCGCGCGCGAGCCCCGGTCCAGCACGAACAGCGCGTCCGGCACGTCGTGCACCCGCGTCGCGTCCAGTACGGCGGTGGCGCCGTCGCTGACCCACACCGCCGGGTAGTCGCCCGTACTGTCGTGGATCTCGCACTGGTTGGCGTCCACACGGGTGCCCGGGTCCCACACGGACAGCCCGTTGCGGCCGAAGCGGCGCACCGTGCTGCGGGTCAGCGTCAGCACCGACCGGGACCGCAGGTCCACCGCGTTCTCCGGGATGTCGTGGATGTCGCAGTCGGCGAGCGTGAGCACCGCGTCGGTGTCCAGGGTGATGCCGTCGGCCGAGGTGCGGTGCACCGAGCAGTCGGTCAGCTGGCCGCTCGCCCGCGACGCCACCTGCACCCCCGCGCCCTTGATCTCGTACAGCTCGCAGCCGAACGCCTCCACGCCGCTGCCCTCGCCGTCGACCGACAGACCGGCGCCCGAGGCGTGCCGCACCCGGCAGTTCTCCAGCCGCGGGTGCGCGCCGCCGCGCACCGCGATCCCGGACTGCCCCGCGGCCACCACCTCGCACTCCTCGAAGATGCCGCCCGCGTCGTCCAGCACGCTGATGCCCACCCCGCCGGGATTGTCGACCGTGCAGCGGCGCACGGTCGGGCGCGCGCCGCCGCGCACCTCGATGCCGGACGCGGAACGCGTCACCACCCGCAGCCCGTCCAGCTCCGGCGCCCCGTCCTCCACCAGCACCGCGGGCACGGTCGAGTCCTGCCCCTCCAGCTGGAGGTCCTGGACCGTCGCGGAGGCCCGCACGGTCAGCGCCACGCCGTCGGCGGGCGCGATCCGCACCGACCCGCGCGCGCCCTCGGGCCCCCGGAGCGTCACCGCGCGCAGCAGCACCAGGTTCTCGCGGTACGTACCGGCGCCCACCGTCAGCACATCGCCGTCCCCGGCGGCGTCCAGGGCCGCGGCCAGCGAGCTGTACTCGCCCGTGCGGCGCCGCCACCGCGATGTGCCCGTGTGCGTCACCTGGACCGAGCCCTGTGCCATGGCGCTGTCGTGCCCCCACCTCGTGCGGCTGTTACCGGCCCGGCAGTTGTACGTCCGCGTATGTCCGCGTTCGTGTGCCCGGGACCCCAGCCGGGAGGCTGGCCGCTCCACCGTAGCGCGCCCGGCGGGCCCCGGATGACATGGTCAGCCTGTATGTGCGGGAGTGCCCGGACCGTCCGTACGGACCGGCCGCGCGCGGGTCCGGCAGCCGCCCGGGGCGAGGCGCCATGGCCCCCGACCCTGTCCGCCGCGGCCGTTCAGCTGCCCGCTCCGGCCCGGCCCCAGTCCTGGCCCGCGCGCTCCCACGCCCGCTCCCAGCGCCGGTACCGGCACACCAGCATCCGCCGCACCACCAGCCGCCGGCCGCCTTCGGCCGCGCCCGCCGCGACAGCCGCCGCGCCCAGCCCCGCGAGCACGGCGTGCGCCCCGGCGGTGCCCGCGTCCATCGGCCGCGGCACGACCTGCCCCCGGCCGTCGGTCCAGATCCGGAACCGCCCGCCCTGCTGCACGGTGCGCGGCGCGGCGACCTGGCCGCTGTGCCCGCTGCCGTCCCGCGCGGTCCAGTGGGCGTCCACCCGGCGATGCATGTCGCGCGCGGCGGAGGCCTCCGGGTCGGAGTCCACGGCGGCGCGCGGCACGGCCCGGTCCGCCGTCGCCCAGACCTGGTGCCGTTCCTGCGCCTGCGTCCGTACGGACCGCAGCAGCGCGCCCTTCGCGGCGCTCCCCGCGGCGCAGCCCGCGACGATGCCGCCCACCGCGATCAGCAGGGCGGCGGCCAGCGCCACCCACGCCTCCAGGAGGTCGGTCGTCCGGCGCAGCGGATTGCGCCGCCACTGCCACAGTCCCGCGATGACTCGTACCACGTCGTGCCCCCTCTCCGTGTCCGCAGGTACCTCGGTGCGGCGCGGGTCATGCACGGACGGGGCGAACGGGGAGCGAAAGCACCGGCCGAGGCCGCCCGGTCCCCGGGTGGACGAGGGAGCCGGGCCGCGTACGGTGCGGGCCGCGTGCGGCCCTCCCTCACCTGAGGGGCGCGAACCGTAACGCCGGGTGCGCGACCTTCAGCCGCCCCCGGCGGCGGCCGACACTGTATCCCGGCGTGAGGGAGGCCCCGCGATGGATCACCGACAGGTCGGCCGGCTCATGAACACCGAGGTCGTCAAGGCGCGTTACAACACGTCGTTCAGGGAAGTCGTCAACCTGCTCAGCAGGCACCGCAAGACGGGACTGCCCGTCGTGGACGCCGACGGCAAGGTCCTGGGCGTCATCTCCGAGACGGACCTGATGTTCCGCCAGGCCGCGCAGGACATACTGCAGAACCGCTGGTACAACCGCCGCCGGCTGACCGGCAGCGCCCGCGCGGCCCGGGCCAGGCAGCGCAGTCTGCGGGCGGGCCAGCTGATGACCTCGCCGCCGGTGACGATCGGCCCTCACCAGACCGTCACCGAGGCCGCCCGGCTGATGGTGGCCGGCAAGCTGGACCGGCTGCCGGTCGTCGACGCGGAGGGCCGGCTGTGCGGCCTGGTGACCCGCAGCGACCTGCTGAAGGTCTTCCTGCGCCCGGACGAGGAGATCCGCGAGGAGCTGATCACCGATGTCCTGGTGCGCACCCTCGGCCTCAAGCCCGGCGCGGTCAGCGTGTCCGTACGGGCCGGGGTGGTCACGCTGTCCGGGCGGCTGGCGCGCAGCAGCGAGGTGGCCGTGGCGGTGCGGCTGGCGGGGCGCATCGACGGGGTCGTCGCGGTGGTGGACGCACTGGGGTACGAGCACGACGACGCGGCCGAGCAGCACGGCGAGCAGATCGTGCGCGACCGGGCGCAGGAGTGGCTGCGGGACTGCGAGTAACGGCCATCGGGAGAATGGGGCGGGCGCCCCGGCGCGTCCGGTGCGTACGGTTCGCGCCCCTGCTGACGCCACCGCGCCCGCGCGCTCGTCACCACGCGCGCCCGTCACCGCGTCCGCGCGTGCCTCACTGCACCCGTACCGCCAGGGTGACCTCGGCGCCCCGGGCCTCGGGTGCGCCCCCGTTGCCCTCGCGGACCACGAACCGGTCCGCCACCAGGCGCGCGAGCCACAGCCCGCGCCCGTGGTGTGCTCCGTCGAGCCCCGGCAGCAGTTCGGGGATCACGGTTTCGCTGAAGCCGGGACCGGAGTCGCTGATACGGCACTCCAGTTCGTCACCGATGCGGCGCAGCACCAGCCGTCCCGAGCCGCCCGCGTGTTCCACGGCGTTGCCCGCGATCTCGTCCACGGCGAGGACGAACTCCCCGCGCCGCGGCTCCGCCAGGCCCTCGCGGACCGCGCACTCCTCCACCAGCAGCCGCAGCTGCGGCAGCAGCCGTGCGGTGAAGCGCCGTTGCAGCAGACAGGTGGTGCTCCGCATATCGACCGGTCCGTCCTCGGACATGGCCGGTTCCGGGGTCAGCACGGCCGTACCACCTCCGTCGTGGTCAGCCGGCGCACCGCGCCCGCGCCGAGCCGGTGCAGCGTACGGGCCTGCACGTGGTCGCAGCGAATCTCGACGAGGTCGTGGTCTTCAGCCTGGTCGGCGAGCCCGATCAGCGCGCCGGCGCAGCCGGCCGACAACAGGTGCAGCCGGGTCAGGTCGACGGTGAGCCGGCGGACGCCGCAGGTGCCGGACAGCGCCAGTTCCAGGGCGGTGGTGAACGCGTGGCGGGCCCTGGCGTCCGCGTCGCCGATGAAGCGCACGCTGCCGTCCGCGCCGCGCACCGACTGCAGGGTGCCCAGCCGGTCCAGCAGGCTGCGCGGGTGCGCCCGGTCCATCGCGTGCAGCACCTCGCGGCCGAACCAGCGGCGGTCGTAGGCGCAGATCTCGCTGTACGGCCGCCCGTCGAACAGGGCGTCCGCGTGTGTCTCACGGTGCATCATCACCCGCACGTCGGCGTTCAGGTCGGGCACCCACCGCATGTCGATGAAGGCCCGCAGGCCGGTGAAGCCCTCGTCGGCGGCCCGTGACGTCTCCGAGTGCAGCCGGCCGATCTGCCGCTCCGGTGTGAACCGCAGGTCCGGGCGGATCAGGCCGCGCATACTGCTCAGCACCAACTGCCCCCGTTCACGGGCCGTCACGGTGCTGCGTCCGGTGAAGTCGAGCCGGGCCAGCACCTCGGCCTCCGGGAGCCATGGATCGGGGAAGAGCATGACCTTCTCGCCCTGGGCGAGGCCGAGCCGGACGAAGGCGGTCATGACCTCCCAGCGCACCTCGTCATCGTCGTAGCTCACAAAGGCGTGGTCCCCGGGACGCATGTGCTGCACCGGAATGAGACGGTCTCCGGGCGGTTCCCAGGACGGCATCGGCACCTAGACACTCCCCACGGCCCCCGCTGGCGGTTTCGCCGTGCGCTCACTGTAGGCAGCCGGACACGCGCCCGCAATGCGGCCCCGCGTTCCACGGACCGGGGCGTGGCCGGGCGGCGGCGGACGGGGCGTCAGGTGTGTGGCGTACGGGACTCAGGCGCGTGGACGGCGGGCGAGCACCTCGAAGGGGTCGCCGACGCGCAGGGTGCCGGTGCCCTCCGGGATCAGGTTCTGGCCGAAGACAAGCTGGTCACCGAAGCGGCGGTGGCGGGCCAGGGTGCGCAGCGGCTCTTTGCCGCGCTGCCCGGTCCGCTGGTCGGTGGTGGTCATCACGCACCGGCCGCACGGTTTCACCACGCGGAAGACGACTTCTCCGATACGTATCCGCTGCCACTCGTCCTCGTCCCAGGGCGCGGTGCCGTCCACCACGACGTTCGGCCGGAAGCGGTCCATCGGCAGGGGGCTTTCCTCGGCGTGACCGCCCTGGGCGACCAGGGAATTGAGGGCGTCGAGCGAGGAGGTGGTGGTGACGAGCAGCGGGAAGCCGTCGGCGAAGCTGACGGTCTCGCCCGGCCGTGCGTACGCGGGGTCGGCGGGCCGCCGGCCGGCCGGGTCGTCCAGGTGCACCAGTTCCACGGCCGCGCCCAGGAAGCCGCTGAACCACTCGGCGGCGGCGCCGGACGCGGGCACCGCTTCGACCTTGTCCCCCCACACCTCGACCGTGACCGTCGCGCCGGGCTCCGGCACCTCGACGGTCAGCGGCGGCAGGTCCGGTGCCGTCAGGCGCAGCGCGCCGCCCGGCAGTTCCTCGGCGGCGGCCGTGGCCAGCCGCGGCCGGGCGCGCTGGGTGACGAACCGGCGCCCGGCGTCGACGAGCATCCAGCGGCGGTCCCCGGCGAGCCCCCACGGTTCCACGACCGCCTCGCCGGGTCCCGAACCTGCGACGGATTTGACCGGATACCGGTGGATGGCCTGGAGGAAAGGGTTCAGCACACCCTCATCCTGCCAGGCCCCTGCGGCGGCCCCGTCACCGGTGCCGCCCGGTCGCGCAGGACCGGCTTCTCCGCCCGCGTACGGATCGTCCAGGTCAGTACCCGCGGGGGTACTGCTGGCGGCCGCCGTACGGATCGTCGTACGGGGACGGCGCGGGCCGCGGGGCGACCGGGCCGGCCGGGCGCATCGCGTCGTATCCCGTGCCGCCGTTCCCGGCGGGGCGCTGGGGCTGTTGCTGCGGGGCCGGGTAGCCGCGCGGGCCCGCCGCCTGCTGCGGGATGTACGGCGCCGGGGCGCTCTGCAGCGGGGCGACCGGCTGGGCCGCGGCGCCCGGATAGCCCTGGCCGGAATACGGCTGGGAGGGCGCGGCGGGAAGCGCGGGCAGCGCCGACGGCAGGGCCGGCATGTACGACGAGCCCGTGTCATAGGACAACTCGACCCGGATCGGGGCAATCTGCGGGGTGCCGCGCTCGGCGACGAGGGAGTCGTAGATCGGGGTGTCCGGGAAGGACGGCGAAGCGTAGTAGCCGCCGCCGTAGGTAGAGCGGGGGGAGGTCATACCTCTTAAGTTAAGCCCACGATGTGCCGGTTGGGGAGCCTGAAAAGAGGGTTGTTTCACGTGTCGCGTGCAGCCTCCGATCCACAATGTGAGCGAACTTGGCAAAATCGGTCGCGATCGCCCGTAGGGATCGTGTAAAGGCCGTGTCCACATCAGATGAACGGCGGACATTTTTCGGCAAGTAGGTTGGAACCTGCCACGGTGAAGGAGGGCGCCGCACGGGGGCCCGGCGAGCGATGCGAGAGGAAGGCGCCACGATGTCGATGCCCAAGGGGAGCAATGTCGCCGTACCGGCCACGTCGGTACGGCTGGAACTGGGCTGGCGCACCGGACCCGGCACCCCGGACGTGGACGCCTCCGCGTTGCTGCTGACCACGGCCGGACGGGTCCGCGACGACGCCGACTTCGTCTTCTACAACCAGCCCGCGCACGCCTCGGGAGCCGTCCGCCACGAGGGCAAGCGGCCCGCCGGGGGCACCGTGACCGACAGCCTGGCCGTCGACCTGGCCCGGCTGGAGCCCGCCGTGGACAAGGTGGTGCTCGCCGCCTCGGCCGACGGGGGCGCCTTCGGCCGGGTCGCCGGGCTGTGCATCCGGGTGCTCGACGCGGCAGGCGGCGCCGAACTGGCCCGCTTCGACAGCCAGGACGCCACCTCCGAGACCGCTTTCGTGCTCGGGGAGCTGTACCGCAGGCAGGGCGCCTGGAAGTTCCGGGCGGTCGGGCAGGGGTACGACACCGGGCTGGCCGGGCTGGCCACGGACTTCGGCATCAGCGTGGAGGAGGAGCCCCCGGCCGCCGCCCCGGCCCCGCCGCCCGCCGCCCCGGCCCCTCCGGCCTTCACCCCGGCCGCTCCGCCCGCCGCGCCTTACGCCCCGCCCGCCCCGCCCACCGGATACCCCGCCCCGCCCACCGGGCAACCGGCGGCGTCAATTCCGCCCCCGTACGGGGCGCCCGCGCCGCCGCCCGCGCCCGCGCCGCCCGTGAGCCTGTCGAAGGTCACCCTCACGAAGGAGGCCCCGGCCGTCTCCTTGACGAAGCAGGGCGGCACCTCGGGCGCGATGCGGGTGAACCTGAACTGGCAGCAGGCCGGTAAACCCGCCGCCCGCCTGGGCAAGAAGCTGGGCCGCAAGACCATGGAGGCGCTCGGCGCCCGCGGCGCGCTGCTGCCGCAGTCCGGCGACCTGGACCTCGACCTGTGCGCGCTGTACGAACTCACCGACGGCAGCGCGGGCGTGGTCCACCCCATCGGCGGCAATTTCGGCGCGCTGCACACCCCGCCGTACATCCAGCTCGACCAGGACGACCGCACCGGCGCCGTCGCGGCGGGCGAGAACCTGACGGTCAATCTGGACCACCAGGACCGCATCCGGCGCATCCTCGTCTTCGTGACCGTCTACGCGGGCGCCCGGAGCTTTCGAGGGGCTGCACGCCACGGTCACGCTCCAGCCGCAGTACGGCGCCCCCGTCGACTTCTCGCTGGACGAGTGCACCGTCCCGTCCAACGTCTGCGCCCTCGCCCTGATCACCAACACCGGCAGCGAGCTGGTCGTGCGGCGCGAGGCCCGCTACCTGGTGCCCGCGCCGGGCGTCAGCCCGCAGCGCACCGTCGACGAGGCCTATGGCTGGGGACTGAACTGGTCCCCGGCCAGCAAGTGAGCGCCGCTCAGGACGCTCCGGGCGCCCCGTACGTCCGGCCCTTCCAGGCGGCCCCGCGCCCCCGGTAGTGCTGGACGGCGGAGTCGACCGTCATCAGCAGATAGAGCAGCGCGGTGCACGGCAGCAGCGGCGCGAGCCACAGCGGCTGCCGGTAGTAGCGCAGCATCGGCAGGTACGTACCGGCCATCACCGCCCACGCCGCGCCGCCCAGCGCCGCGGCCGTCGCGCTGCCGGCCGCGAGACCGGCCGCCAGCGCGACGGGCGGCGCCAGGTAGACCAGCGCGAGCCCGGCCACCGTCCCCGCCAGCAGCAGCGGGTTGTGCCGCAGCTGGGCGTACGCGCTGCGCGAGACCATCCGCCACAGCGAGCCCAGACCCGTGTACGGGCGCACACTCTCCACCCGGTCGCCCAGCCCCAGCCAGATCCGGCCGCCCGCCCGCCGCACGGCCCTGGCCAGCGTCACGTCGTCGATCACCGCGTGCCGGATGCTGTCGGGGACACCGGCCCGCTCGGCCACCGCACGCCGCAGCAGCACACAGCCCCCGGCCGCGGCGGCGGTGCGCGCCCCCGGCCGGTTCACCCATCGGAAGGGATACAGCTGCGCGAAGAAGTAGACGAAGGCCGGGACGATCAGCCGCTCCCAGAGCGACACCACCCGCAGCCGCGCCATCTGCGACACCAGGTCGAGATCGGCCGAGCGCGCCGCGGCCACCAACTCGCGCAGGCTGTCCGGGGTGTGCGCGATGTCCGCGTCCGTCAGCAGCACGTACTCCGCGTCACCGCGCTCCCGGACGAACGCCATGCCGTGCCGTACCGCCCACAGCTTGCCCGTCCAGCCCGGCTCCGGCTCGCCGGGCGCGGTGACGGTCAGCGGCAGCCCGCCCTGACCGGCGGCCAGTTCCCGGGCCAGCGCGCCCGTGCCGTCCGTACTGCCGTCGTCGACGAGGACCACCTCGGCCCGCCCCGGGTACTTCTGCGCCAGCAGGGACGGCAGGCTCACCGGCAGCACGGCGGCCTCGTCCCGCGCCGGGACGATCACGGCGACCGGCGGCCAGCGCTCCGGGTCCTCGCGCGCGGGCAGCCGTACGTCCGTACGCCAGAAGAAGCCCTGCGCCAGCGCCAGCCACACCCAGGCCGCCAGCGACCCGGCACCGATCCACTCCATCGCTCCCACGCCCGCAGTCTGCCGCACCGGCCCCCGCCGCGGCCGGAACCCGCCGGACCGGCCCGCGGACGCGACGTACAGGGATCACCGGTATGACAAGCGCGGCCCGCCCCGGCGTAAAGTGTCCGGGTGAAGATCGCGCTCATGGACTCCGGTACCGGCCTGCTCGCGGCGGCCGCCGCGGTACGGCGGCTGCGGCCCGACGCCGACCTGGTGCTCTCCTGCGACCCGGACGGGATGCCCTGGGGCCCCCGCCCGCCGCACGACGTCGCGGCGCACGCGCTCGCCGTCGCGCGGGCCGCGGCGGCGCACCGGCCGGACGCCCTGATCGTCGCCTGCAACACCGCCTCCGTGCACGCGCTGCCCGCCCTGCGGGCCGAGCTGGAGCCCGGACTGCCGGTCATCGGCACCGTCCCGGCCATCAAGCCCGCAGCGGCCACCGGCGGCCCCGTCGCCATCTGGGCCACCCCGGCCACCACCGGCAGCCCGTACCAGCGCGACCTGATCGAGCGGTTCGCCTCCGGTGTCGAGGTCACCGGCGTGCCCTGCCCCGGTCTCGCCGACGCCGTGGAGAGCGCCGACGAGGCCGCGATCGACGCCGCCGTGGCGGCCGCCGCCGCGCACACGCCAAGTGACGTACGGACCGTCGTCCTCGGCTGCACCCACTACGAACTGGTCGCCGAGCGCATCCGCGCCGCCCTCCAGCAGCCCGGCGCCCCCGCACTCGTCCTGCTCGGCTCCGCCGAGGCGGTCGCCGCCCAGGCGCTGCGCCGCATCGGGGCGGACCCGGCCCCCTCGGCCGGACCCGCCGGCAGCGTCACCGTCCTCCTGAGCGGACGGCCGGGACACCTTCCCGAGGCCGCGCTCGCCTACGACGAGGGACGACTCCTGTCCGGCGCCGCACAGACCGGTGAACCCGCCCGCCACTGAGGCCCCGCCCGTGCGCGCGACACGCTGCCAGGGCGGGCAAAGACGCGTACGCTGCGTCTCATGAGGGACCACCCCCAAGAGGGGGCAGCAGCCCCCGGCGAGCACGGCGTCCCCGACGGCGACGGCGCGGGCTCCGGCAGTCACCTGGACCCCGCGGACCTCCCCGAGGTGTGGAGCGGACGCGCGACCAACCGGGTGCAGTGGCTCCTGGCGGGCATCGGCGCGGCCTGCATGGCGCTCGGCATCGAGCTGGCCGTGGACAGCGCCTGGACGTCCGGCCTGGCGCCGCTCCTGATGTCGGTGGTGGGCTGCGTCCTGGCCGGACTGCTGGTGCTCTTCGGCACCCTCGCCTTCGTCCATGTGGCCGTACGGGTCGACAAGGACTGCCTTGAGGTGCGGTGCGGGCACATGGGGCTGCCCCGCCGCCGCATCCCCCTCGAACACGTCGTCGGTGCGGACTTCGCGCCGCGGGTCACCCCGCGCCACTGGGGCGGCTGGGGCTACCGCTGGCGCCCCGAGCAGGGCACGGCCGTGGTCGTGCGCCGGGGCGAGGCCGTGGTGCTCCGGCTCGGCGACGGCCGCAGCTTCACGGTCACGGTCGACGACGCCGAGAACGCGGTGCGCTGCATCCGCGGCAGATGCGGCACGGACAAGGACCGGGCCGCGGGCACCTGAGCCGGCGCGGAGCCCGTACCGCCCGCGCCCCGGGCCCGGAGCGCGGTCCGCGCCCCCGCCTCCGGGTGGTCGTTAGGGTGCGGGTATGGCGACACCTGACTTCATCCGTGACATCCGGGCCGGAATCGGCCACCAGCTCCTGTGGCTGCCGGGCGTGAGCGCCGTGGTCTTCGACGAGCGCGGCCGGGTGCTGCTCGGCCGCAGAGTGGACAACGGCATGTGGTCGATCATCGGCGGTATTCCGGAGCCGGGGGAGCAGCCGGCCGAGACCGCGGTGCGCGAGGTCTTCGAGGAGACGGCGGTGCACGTGGTGCCCGAGCGGGTGATCCTCGTCGAGGCACTGCAGCGGGTCCGCTACCCCAACGGCGACGAGTGCCAGTTCATGGACACGTCCCTGCGCTGCCGCGCGGTCGGCGGCGAGGCGGCCGTCAACGACGACGAGTCGCTGGAGGTGGGCTGGTTCGCGCTGGACGCCCTGCCGGAGCTGGAGGAGTTCGCGGTGGCGCGGATCAAGATGGCCCTGGACGACGGACCGGCGTGGTTCGCGGGGATCGACCAGGCGTGACCGAGGCCGCGTACAGCGGCCCGGTGCGGCCCGTCACACCCGGGCCCACGGGTAGCGGATCGAGGTCTGCGACTCCTCGCCCCCGCCGGGCAGCTCCGGGATCTCCGGCATCCCGGACTGGCCGGGGTCGCCCGGCGACTGCCCGGGACCGTCCGGGGGAGCGGAGCGGCCCGCTTCCTCGGTGTGCATCTGCTGCCGGCCGCCGTCCTTGCGGCAGCTGCTCAGCCAGGTGCCGGTGGGCCCGCTCTCGTACTGGCACTCCCAGCCCTGCACCGTCAGCGACGGCCGGTCCGCGTCCGCCTTGCGGAAGAACTCCGCCATCACGCTCCGTGCCTCGCCGCAGCCCGCGGTCGGCCCGGCGCCGGGACCGGAGAACAGCCGCGCGGTCAGGCCCTCGCCCATCGCGTCGGGCAGCGCGCCGCAGTCCAGCGGCTGGCCCGGAACGGCGGAGCCGGACCCGCCCGGCTCGGACGGGCTCGCTCCGCCGCTCGCCTCCGGGCCGCCGGACGGACCGCCCTTGAGGCTCTTCGTGGGGCTCGCGCCCGGGGCGGAGCCGGAGGCGGCGGACGAGGCCGCGGTGTCGTCCGGTCCGCTGCCGCCGCACGCGGCGACGGTGAGGGCGAGCAGTGCGGTCGGTACGGCGATGAGCCGGCGCATGTCGAACTCCTTCGGCCGCGGGTCACGCAGGCGGGGACGCTCCGCCGTACGGACGCTAGGAGCCCCGCGCGCGGGCTGCGATCCGGAACGGGCGAACGGGTGAACGCCGGGCCCGCCGTCCGCCCCGTCCGCCGCCGCCTCAGCCGAGGCGTTCGATGTGCATCCGGGCCGTGGTGCCCGGGTAGAACGATGTGGTGCCGACGGCCCAGTAACCGGCCGTGCCCGGAATCCGCGTCAGGTCCGTCATCAGCGCCGTCTCCGGCATTTCAGGGCCGCGCTCGCCCACCCAGGACGCGCCGTCCCAGCGCAGGTAGTGCGAGCGTTTCTGGTCCCAGAAGTCCCAGCCGGTGATCCGGTCGGGACGGCCCCGCCCGTCCCCGGTGATCGAGCTGAGCAGGCCGACGGAGTACGGCGCCTTCACCGGCGACCAGCGGGCGCCGTCCCAGTGCTCGAAGTGGACGCCGGGCGGCTTCCCGGGCGGGCCGCCCACTCCGTAGCCGAAACCGGTCAGCCAGATGTCGTCGTGGGCCACCGGGAGCAGCCCGGAGACCGTCGCACGGATGCCGGTGGTGTGCGGGAGGACGGTCCAGGCGCCGTCCCAGCGCGCGATGACGTCGCCGTACACCCAGACCTCCCCGCCGGGCGTCACGTGGACGTGTCCGGGGGTGGGGGCCGCGGCGTCCGGCAGCGGTGCGCACCAGCGCCATCGGCGGCCGTCCCAGTGCAGCAGCCCGGCGCGGTCACCGTGCCGCCCCGAGGCCCACGCCCGGCCGTCCGGTGTGGCCGCGACGTCGGTGACGGTGGTGCCGGTGCTGCCCTGGCCCGGGTACGGCGTCTTCTGCCAGGCCGAGCCGTCCCAGGCCAGCAGCAGACCGCCGGCGCCGACCGCCCAGGCCGTACGGGCGTCGGCGGCCGTGACCGCGGTCAGGGCACCGGCGGAGGACAGCTGCCCCAGGTCCGTACGCGACCAGGCGCTACCGTCCCAGCGGACCGCGAGAGCCGTCCCGTCGCCGCTGCCCATTGCCTCCACGCCGACGGCCCACGCGAGACCGGGCCCGGCGGCGGCCACGCCGTACAGCCGGGCGCCCGGCCGCGCGTCGGGCACCGGGACGGCTGTCCAGGCGGGAACCGGGGCGGGAGCGGAGGCGGCGGAGGGCGCCGCGGCGGTCGCCGGGCCCGCGGTGGCGGTGAGACCGAGGCCCGCGGCCGCCGTGCCCGCGAGACCGCCGACGAAGCTGCGTCTTCGCATGAGTGCGTCCTTGGAGTCGAGGAGGGTCCGGGACTGCGGGGGACACCTTGGCCCCGGGCGCCGGAGAGGTCAATGGACGCGGTGGGACGACCGCGCGGGAACGGCCGGTGCCCGTGCGGCCGGTGGCGGGACGACGCCCCGCGCTACCGGTAGCCGCCTCCGGATGCGGCCCCTGCCCGGCTGCGGCAGCGTGGTGCTGTCCCACCAACCGGACCGAGGGAGCAGGACATGGGCGACGACCGGAGCGCCATGGACAAGGCCAAGGGCAAGGCCAAGGAGATGGCAGGCAAGGCCACCGGCGACGACCGGCTGAAGGGCGAGGGCCGCACCGACCAGGCCAAGGGCAAGGCCAAGGACGCGATGGACGAGGCCAAGGGCAACGTCCAGGGGATGCGGGACTCCCTCAAGGACAAGGGCGACAGCAAGGACTGACCTGGACGGGCGCCCGCGGCGCCCCGGCCCGTACCCCGTCCTCCGCACACCGGTGCGGTCGGCGGGGTGACCCGCGCGCCGGGACAGTCGTTGTGCACGGCATGATCAAAAAGATTGCCGCAGCGGCCCTCCTGGCGGGCTCGGTCGCCACCACGGCACCGACCGCCGCCCAGGCCGCCGGAATTCCCCAAGTCCTGAGCCGGACCACCGCGTCGACCGCGGAACTCGTCTCCCAGCTGCCGCACATCCACGGCCTGAGGCCGCCGCCCGCGTTCGCCTTCCAGCAGGCCGGCGGGAAGTAGCCGCCCGCGTCAGGGCTTGCGCGCCACGGCCGCGTACGAGGCGGCCTCGGCGTCCCCGACCTGCGTCGCCTCGCGCGGGTCGTCCGGGCGCCAGAGGTGCGACAGGGTGATGCCCGGCTCCAGCAGTTCCCAGCCCTCGAAGAAGCGGGCGAACCCGGCCTCCGTGCGGTACGCCACGGACGTGCCCGCCGCCGCGTAGATGTCCGAGATCCGGGCCATCGCGCCGGGCGCGAAGTCGGCCGTGGCGTGGGTCATGGCCAGAGTGCTGCCACTGGGCAGGGCCGCCTTGAGGCGCTCGACGACGCGGTGCGCCCGGTCCTGCCCGTCGTCCGGCACGAAGTGCATCAGGGCGTTCAGGCTCAGCGCGACCGGGCGGCCGAGGTCGAAGGTCTCGCGGACCCGCGGCGCGGTGACGATGCCGTCCGGATCGGTGACGTCCGCCTGGAGGTAGGCGGTGCGTCCCTGCGGCGTGCTGCGCAGCAGGGCCGCGGCGTGCGCCAGCACGATCGGGTCGTTGTCCGTGTAGACCACGCGGGCGTCCGGCGCGATGCCCTGGGCGATCTCGTGGAGGTTGGGCGGGGTGGGGATGCCGGTGCCGATGTCCAGGAACTGGCGCAGGCCCGCCCGCGCCAGGGCACGCGTCGCGCGGTGCATGAACTCCCGGTTGACGCGCGCGGCGACCGCCGCCGACGGGAAGACCTCCAGCACGTCGGCCGCGGCGGCGCGGTCGGCCAGGAAGTTGGTCCGGCCGCCGAGGAAGTAGTCGTAGATGCGCGCCGAGTGGGCCCGGTCGAGCTGCAGGTCCACCACCGGTTCGCCGTGCTGCTCGCCCATCGCGGTCCGCCTCCCCTCGTACGGCTGCCGCGGGAGCACTACCCGCGGCGTCCCCGGTCATGCCGCGGGCGCGTGCCCCGCGCCCGGCCGCCTCCAAGTAAGCACGGGAACGCTTCCGGTGAGATTTCTTCGGGGCCGGTGCCACAACGGGGCGGGTTTTCCGCTTCATTGGAAGAGAGGGCCCGCCCTCCCGCTGATGCCGGGGCCTGCCGGCCTCCCGGACCGCGGCGAACGGAACGAGGAGTCACGTGAGCACGTACCGGGACAGCCCCTCGCCGCGCGGCCCCGGCCCCGGGCGGTACCGCCGGAGGGGGCGGTCATGACCCGTGACCTGCAGCGGTCCGCCGGCCCGTTGTGCCGGGCCGGCCGGCGGACGGCCGCCGCCTTCGAGGCGTTCCACGAGACGCACTACCGCAAATGGCTGGCCTACGCCTATCTGCACACCGGCGGCGAGGACGCGGCCCTGGAGGTCACCGGCGCCGCCTACCAGCGATTACGCCTGTGCTGGCCGTACGCGCTCAAACAGTCCTCGGTGGATTCCTACGCCTGGGCCGTCCTCAAGGAGTCCGTCGTCGACTGGCTCTGCCGGAACCGGCGCACCACGGCCCTGACGCAGAGCGCCGCCTTCGCCGTCGTCACCCGCGCCCTGCTGCGCGAGTGCCAGCAGCAGTTCGCCCTGCTGGAGAGCCAGCTGGGGCTGTACGAGGCGATCGCGCGGCTCCCCGAGCGCCAGTGCGACGTGATCGTACTGCGCCATGTCGTCGGCTACTCCGACGGCCAGATCGCCGCACTGCTCGGCGTCGACGAGGCCACCGTCCGCTCCCACGCGAGCCGGGGCAAGCGCAGGCTCGCCGCCGCACTGGGCATCGCACCGGGCCCCACGAAGGGAAAGTGATCATGCCGCACACCCGACGGCCCGGCCGGGACACCGTCGAATCCCTGCTGGCAGCCGCCGCCGACGTACTCGCCGAGTCCTACGGCGCCTACGACACCGTGGCGGCGCGCGACCGGCTCACCGGCGACACCTGCGAGGGCGCGGGGCCCGCGTACCCGCCCGGCCCCCGCCCGGACGCCCCGGCGCCCACCGCCTACCCGAGCGCCCACGACGAGGCCACCCACGAACTGGACCTGGCCTGCGCCCTGGTGGTCAACGCCGCCGCGGCGGCGGACAGCCTGGCCCGGCTGGTCGACGACCACCGGATCGACCCCGAAGGCGCCCTGGTCTTCGCCTGCCTGCTGCACATCACCGGGCGCGCCGAGGCCGCCGACTTCTGGTGGCGGTTCGGTGCCGGCGGCGGCAGCCGCACCGCGGCCTACTGCCTGTACCTCTCCCACCGCCGGCACGGCGAGTTCCGCGACGCCGCCTACTGGCGTACGCAGGCCGCCCACGACCCGGACGAGGAACCGCCGCCGCCCGCCGACTTCGACGCCGGGAAACTGCTGCCGGACGCCGCCCGGCACGCCCTGCTCGTCCAGTGGCACAGCGGCCTCGCGCCCACCCTGCCCGCGGCCCTGGAGAACGTCATCAACCAACTCACCGTCGCGGACGACGACGAGGACTTCGGAGAGATCCCCCGCCCGTCGCCGACCCTGGTGGACGACCTCCGCCGGTGACCCTCCGCCGGTGACCGCGGCCGGAGGTGGGTCCGGGGCGATCCGAAGGACACGGCCGCGGTCCGCCGCGCCGGGGCGGACGCCGCATGGACGCGGCGGTCCGCGGCCGTCACCATCGAGACCGACGGCACCTCCCGGCACCCGGCGGAAAGGCGTCCCGCATGCACCGCAGTACGGCCACGGATCACGGCACGGCAGCCGCCCCCCTTCCCGAGCGCGCCGACGTCGTGATCATCGGCGGTGGTGTGCTCGGCGCGAGCATCGCGTTCCACCTCGCGGAGGCGGGAGTGACCGGCGTACTGCTGCTGGAGCGCGACCGGCCCGCCGCCGGCTCCTCGGGCAAACCCATCGGCGGCGTACGCGCCCAGTTCTCCGACCCGCTCAACATCCGCATCGGGCGGCGCAGCCTGGAGGCGTGGCGCGCGTTCGGCGAGCGGCCCGGCGCGGACATCGGGTTCGAGAGCGCCGGGTACCTCTTCCTGCTCGGCGACGACGCCGAACTCGCCCTCTTCGAAGAAGGGGTGGCGGCGCAGAACGCGCTCGGCGTGCCCAGCCGGATCACCGGCCCGGCCGAGGCCGCCGCGCTGTGCCCGTACCTCGACCCGGACAGCATCGTCGCCGCCGCCCACTGCCCCACCGACGGCTACGCGCTGCCCGGCGCCGCGGTGACCGGCTACCTGCGCGCGGCCGTCCGGCGCGGCGCCGCCGTCCGTACGCACTGCCCCGTCACCGCGATCGACACCGAAGGCGGCGCCCTCGAAGCGGTACGGACACCGCGCGGCACCGTACGCACCACCACGGTGATCTGCTGCGCGGGCGCCTGGTCGGCTGAGGTCGGCGCGATGGCAGGCGTACGGCTGCCCGTCACACCGCTGCGCCGGCAGATCGCCTTCACCGGGCCGCTGGACGCGCCGCCGCCCCGCATCCCTTTCACCCTCGACTTCACCTCCACGGCCTACTTCCACAACGACGGCGCGGGCGGGCTGCTGCTGGGCATGTCCGATCCGCGCCAGGAGCCCGGATTCGGGCGGGAGTTCAGCCGGGAGTGGCTGGCGCCCTTCCGCGAGGCCGCCGGCCGCCGGGCACCCGCCCTGGCCGACATGCCGGTCGCCCACGGCTGGGCCGGCCTGTACGAGACCACCCCCGACAACAACGCCCTCATCGGCGAGGCCGCGGACGTCCCCCGCTTCCTGTACGCCACCGGCTTCTCCGGCCACGGCTTCCTCCAGGCCCCCGCCGTGGGGGAGCTGGTCCGCGACCTCTACCTGCGCCGGGAGCCGTTCCTCGACATCGGCCCGCTGGCGGCCACCCGGTTCGACGGCCGGGCGGCGGACGCGGCCGAGGGCAGTGCGGGGCGCGGCAGTCCGGGGCGCGGCGGCGCCCGCCCGGAGGCACACATCATCTGACGCCCGGCAACGCTCGGAGGACCGCATGATTGCCACCTGGCGGCTGCGCGCCGCCTTCGCCCGCCGGCTGTCCGGCATGTACGGCACCGAAGTCCCCGCCTACACCACCCTTCTGGAGGTGACGGGCGAGGTGAACGACGAGGCCGCGCGCCACGGCCCGGAAGGGCGCCGGGAGGCGCGCCGGGTCGCCGTGGAGCGGCACGGCGCCATCCGCGTGGGCACGCCCCGCGAACTGCGCCAGGCCGCCCAGGTGTTCGCCGCGCTGGGGATGCACCCGGTGGGCTTCTACGACCTGCGGGACGCCACGGGCGGGGTACCGGTGGTCTCCACCGCCTTCCGGCCCGTCGAGCCGGAGGAACTCGCCCGCAACCCCTTCCGCGTCTTCACCTCCCTGCTCGTCACCGCCGACCGCCGGTTCTTCGACGCCGGACTCCAGGCCAGGCTGGAGGCCTTCCTGGACCGCCGCACCCTCTTCCCGCCCGAACTGCTCACGCTCGCCGGACGCGCCGAACGCGAACACGGCCTCGTACCGGAGCAGGCGGAACGCTTCCTCACCCTGGCGGTCGCCGCGTTCGAACTGTCCCCCGAGCCGGTGGACCGCGCCTGGTACACCGAACTCGCCCGCGTCTCCGCGGTCGCCGCCGACATCGGCGGGGTGACCAGCACCCACATCAACCACCTGACACCCCGCGTGCTGGACATCGACGCCCTCTACCGGCGCATGGCGGACCGCGGCATCACGATGATCGACGAGATCCAGGGGCCGCCCCGCTGGGACGGGCCCGACGTCCTGCTGCGCCAGACCTCCTTCCGCGCGCTGGACGAACCCCGCGCCTTCCGCGAACCGGACGGCACCGTCACCACCGGCGCGCTCCGGGTCCGGTTCGGCGAGGTCGAGGCGCGCGGCATCGCGCTGAGCCGCGCCGGACGCGCCCGCTACGACGCGCTCACCACCGAAACGGACCGGCGGCTCGCCGAGCAGGGGACCGGCGGCCCGGCCGACCGCCAGGACGTGGCCCGCGCCCTCTGGGAGGACGGCTTCCCGCGCTCGGAACACCGGCTGGCCGCCGAAGGGCTGGGCTGCTTCACCTACGCCCCGGCAGCCGCCCGCCCCCGCGACGGACGGCGCCCGCCCGCCGACCTCGCCGGACTGCTGGACCACGGCTGGCTGACCGCCCGCCCGATCGTCTACGAGGACTTCCTGCCCCGCTCGGCCGCCGGGATCTTCAACTCCAACCTGACCGGGCACGGCACACGGGACGCTGCCCGTACCGGAACGCACTACGACGAACACCGGCTCGCCGAAGTCATCGGGCGCCCCGTACACGACCCCTTCCGGATCTATGCCGCCCAGCAGGGCGACTCGCTGCGGCAGGCACTGGACGCCCTGGGCGCGGCCGAGGCCCGCCGCAACCTGTGCCCCTCCTGACCGCCGCCCACCGCCCCCGACCGCATGCCCCCGAGCCCCGAAGGAGCCACTCCGCCGTGAGCACCCCCGCCCAGCTCCCCACCACCGACGAACTCCGCGACCTGGCCGCCGACCGGCTGCGCCGCTGCGGCGTCGCCACCGTCCCGCAGGGCAGCGGAATCACCGCCCGTACGCCGCTCACCGGTGGCGTCCTGTACCGGCTGCCCGCCGCCACCGCGGAGGAGGCCGACGAGGCCGTCGCCGCCGCCGAGGCGGCGTTCCGCGTCTGGCGCACCGTCCCCGCGCCGCGACGGGGCGCGCTGGTCAAGCGGTTCGGCGAGCTCCTCACCGCCCACCAGGACGCACTCGCCGACCTGGTCACCATCGAGGCCGGCAAGATCCGCTCCGAAGCGCTCGGCGAGGTACGCGAGATGACCGACGTCTGCGACTTCGCCGTCGGGCTCTCCCGGCAGCTCTACGGGCGCACGATGGCCTGCGAACGCCCCGGCCACCGCCTCACGGAGACCTGGCACCCGCTGGGCGTGACCGGTGTGCTCTCCGCCTTCAACTTCCCCGTCGCCGTCTGGTCCTGGAACACCGCCGTCGCCCTGGTCTGCGGCGACCCGGTCGTGTGGAAGCCCTCCGAACAGACCCCGCTGACCGCCCTGGCCTGCGACGCCCTGCTGGCCCGCGCGATCGCCGACACGGGCGCGCCCACCGCCCTGCACCGGCTGCTCCTCGGCGGCCGGGAGACCGGCGCGCTGCTCGCCGACGATCCGCGCGTCGCGCTGCTCAGCGCCACCGGCTCGGTCCGGATGGGGCGCGAGGTGGCACCGCGGGTGGCCGCCCGCTTCGGCCGCTGCCTGCTGGAACTCGGCGGGAACAACGCCGCCGTGGTGACCGCGTCCGCCGACCTCGACCTGGCCGTACGCGGCATCGTCTTCTCCGCCGCCGGGACCGCGGGCCAGCGCTGTACGACCCTGCGCCGGCTGATCGTGCACGAGGACGTCGCGGACCGCCTGACGGAGAAGATCGTGCACGCCTACGAGCAGCTGCCGGTCGGCAACCCCCTCGACGACACCACCCTCGTCGGCCCGCTGGTCGGCCCCGCCGCCCACGCCGCCATGACC
Organism: Streptomyces sp. NPDC059788; assembly: GCF_042732265.1. Classification (NCBI taxonomy): domain Bacteria; kingdom Bacillati; phylum Actinomycetota; class Actinomycetes; order Kitasatosporales; family Streptomycetaceae; genus Streptomyces; species Streptomyces sp. NPDC059788. Next base: position 165,106 of record NZ_JBHWHY010000017.1, read on the forward strand.
AAGGCCCTGGACGCCGCGCGGGACGACGGCGGCACCGTACTCACCGGCGGCGAACCGCACTTCGCCGATCAGGCCCCGGACGCCGCCTATGTACGCCCCGCGGTCGTCCGGATGCCGGCGCAGACGGACATCGTCCGCGCGGAGACCTTCGCGCCCATCCTGTACGTCCTGACCTACCGCACCTTCGAGGAGGCCGTCGCCCTGCACAACGGCGTGCCCCAGGGCCTGTCGTCCAGCATCTTCACCCGCGACCAGCGGGAGGCCGAGCGCTTCCTGGCCGCCGACGGCTCCGACTGCGGCATCGCCAACGTCAACATCGGTACGTCGGGCGCGGAGATCGGCGGCGCGTTCGGCGGCGAGAAGGAGACCGGCGGCGGCCGGGAGTCCGGCTCCGACGCCTGGCGCTCGTACATGCGCCGGGCCACCAACACCGTGAACTACTCGGACTCCCTGCCGCTCGCCCAGGGCGTCACCTTCCTGTGATCCCGGGACGGGCGTGCGCCCCGCGCGTCAGTTGAGGGTGCGGGCGGGCAGCAGCCGGTCGATCACGACGAAGCGTTCTTCGAGCGGCGCGAGGCGCAGCAGCCTGCGCACCACGGGGCGCGGGCAGAGCAGCACCAGCCGGCCCCCGCGGCCGGTCACCCGCTCGCGCAGCCGGCACAGCATGGCCAGGCCGCTGCAGTCCATGAAGGTGACCTGGCAGAGATTCACCACGACCATGCCGGGCCGGGGTGGCAGCGCCTCGCCGAGGACGGGCTGCAGGGTCAGCGTCAGGGCGAGGTCCAGCTCACCCCTGAGCGCGACCACGAACTGGTCGCCGACCATGTAGGTGTGCAATGCCGCGTCGGCGATGCGTTCCATCATGTCGCTCCCCCACCGGATGCGCAGGCCGCAGAGCGGCTCCTGAGCCGTGGCACCGGGGACTGGGGTGCGGGAAAACGGTAGCGGGACCCGTCCGGGGAGAATCGATCAGGCAAGCCTGTGTCCCTCGAACGGGTGAAGACTTGCGTTGCCTCTTGACGAGTGCGGCGGATCGCGACATGCGTCCCGGGCCGGGCGCCCTGACAGGCGGCGCCCGGCCCGGGACGGCACACGATCAGGACTGCGGCGGCTGGTCCTGGCCCTGATCCCGGCCGAGCTGGTCTCTGAGCTTGTCCTGGGCCGTGTCGACCTGGCCGCTGTACTTGCCCTGGGTCTTCTCGTCGACGAAGTCGCCGGCCTTGTCGACGCCCTTGCCGGCCTGGTCCTCGTGGCCCTTGAGCATCTGCTTGAGCTTGTCCATCACGGACATGAGTCGTCCTCCTCGCCACTCGCGCCCCCACACATCCAGGGTCGCCGCGTCCGGCCGGATCCGCATCCGGGGTGGCGCCCGGCGGCCTCCGCCGGGCCCGCGCCGGCCCCTAGGAGGAGGAGCCCTGCAGCCGGCGTACGGGGATGAGGCAGTGCGCGGAGCTCTTGATGACGCCCTCGTCGCCCGCGAAGGCCCGCAGCATGTCCTCGCTGACCGGGCCGCCGGGCGTGGCCTGCGGCCACGGGCGGGTCGCGAACATGCCGTACACCTGGCCCCGGTGATCGGCCGCGGCCAGCCACTCCGGCGGTACCGGGCACTGCGCGCTGAAGATCGGCATCGTCAGCACCGCCCGGCCGGCCTCGACGATCAGTGTGAGCGGGAGGCCGGGGGTGCGGGAGGCGTCCTGGAGCTCGCCGCCGACCAGCAGCCCGGCCTGGCTGAGCATGGTGCCCATGGCCTCCGACCCGGCCTCCGGGCCGTCCTTGCCGTCTCCGAGGGAGTAGGCGAGCAGGAAGGGCACATCGTGACCGTCCTCGGGGTGCGCTCCGCTCCAGCCGATCATCATGAGCGTGCCCAGCTGGCTGTGCGGAAGGTTGCCGGCAGTGGTCTGGGATGTGGTCATGGCGGGCACCTTAGTGACCTCGAAGAGCCGTCGTACGCGCGCTTCACCCGGTTGGCGGAGCCTCCCCGGCATCCCAGCCGAACGGGTTCCGGCCGGTCACCCGTACCGGCGACCGCGGACACCCCGTACGGCCGCGGGAGCGGCGGCCGGTTCGCGCGCCGTCCGTACGGGCACCATGACGGCAGGCCCGGCGGCGGTGCGGGACGCGGTGTCCCCGGCGCGGACACGGTGCCGGAGGGGAGCGCGGGCCGATGGAGCTTTCCGAGGTGGAATACCACGACCCCGACGACGCGTCGGGCAAGGAGGCCATGGCCGACTACGCCCGGCTGGCCTGCGAACTGACCGGCATGGAGCCCAGATACGGCGTTCCGGCGCTGGTCACGATCGCCCGGCGGGAGTCCGCGTACAACCACCCGCGCTGGCGGGTGAACACCACCGACGGCAACGCCTGGGGCCCGGTCATGGCCGACGGGCACCCGCGCAACTGCTCGCGCGGCGCCACCCAGTGCGTCCCGCCGACCTTCGCCGCGTACCACCTGTGCGGCACCGCCCGGACGCCGTACGACGTGGTGTCCTGCATGAGCGCGACGATCGGGTACGTCCGCGACCGCTACGGCGTCGACGAGTCCGGCTCGAACTTCGCGGAGCGGGTGCAGCAGGCCGACCCGACCCGGCCGCCGAAGGGGTACTGAAGCACCACGCGGGCCGTACCGCGCCCGCGGTAACGCCTCCTGGCCGCGCACGGCTCAGGCGATGGCGCCCTCCGTCCAGGCGCGGGCGAGGATCTCGTCCACGGTCTGCCCGACGGTCTGCTCCGAGGTGTCCAGCCACAGCCCGATCGGCGGGGTGTGCTCGCGCAGCGCCGAGTCGAGGTCGCGCACGCTCCAGTGCGGCCCGTACGCCGTCTTGGGCCGCCCCGCCTCCCGCTTCTCGACCGCCGCCGGGTCCGGGGCCAGCACGACCACGGCCAGCGGGCGGGTCCTGATGTGCTCGGCCATCTCGGTCAGGTGCTCGCCGAGCAGGATGTCCTGGGCGATCACGGTGAACCCGGCCTGCGCGTACTGGTCGGCGCAGGCGGCCGTCAGCCGGTGCCGCAGCCGCAGCTGGGCGAGGGCCGTCCCGCCCGCGTCCGGCGTCATCTCCGCCCGCCCCTGGACGACCATGCGCCGGAACGTGTCCCCGCGCAGGTGCACCGACCGCGTCAGCCGCTCGGCGAGCGCCTGCGCCACGGTGGACTTCCCGGCGGCCTGAATGCCGGTCAGGACCACGACCCCGGGGCCGAGCCACGGCCCCTGGGGCGCGGCGGGAGCGCTGTCGGTGGAGTGTGCCGTCATGGGCCGTCCGCCTTTCCGGAGAGGCGCTGCGGGGGAGCGCGGGGTGGTGTGCCGGGTGGTGCGGGAGTGGGCTGAAGTCCGAAATGCCGTTCCGTCCGGGCATCGTAGTGCCGTGCCGATCATGCCCGAACAGCTGATACACCACGGATTTCGCCGCACTATTGACGGCCGGTGGCGGACTCGCCGGTCCGCCGGACCGCCGACGGGTGTTCCGGCCGTCGGCCGGGGTCACCCCGCCGCGGTCAGTCCGTCGAGCATGCGGTTCAGGAGCCGGTCGAAGGTGGCGTCGGGGGAGGCGGCGCCGCCCGGTGCCGTCAGGGCCGCGGCGACCCGGGGGCAGGTGTCCGTGACGGCGGGGGAGCGCAGGTAGCGGGCCTGCGCGTCGTGGAAGGCGCGGCCGGTGCTGCCGGCCGCCTCTTCCTGGGCGAGTTCGTGGGTGACATGGCTCGCCACGAAACCGGAGAGCAGGCTGAAGACCTCCAGCCCCGCCGGGCCGTCCAGCCCGGCGGGCGCGAGGGCGGCGAGCGCGTACTCCAGGGCGGCGAGGGTGTTCGGGCCGAACGTCCGCCGCGCGGGCAGGGCTTCGGGCAGCCACGGGTGGCGCCGCATGATCGCGCGCTGTTCGTGGCAGAGGTGCCGCAGGTCGGCCCGCCAGTCGCCGGACGGCCCGGACGGCAGCGTGTGGCCGCCGCCGACCTCGTCGATCATCAGCTCCAGCAGCGTCTCCTTGTTGGGGACGTAGCTGTAGAGCGACATGGTGCCGGCCCCGATCCGGGACGCGACCGCGCGCATCGTGACCGCGCCGAGCCCTTCGGCGTCGGCGAGGGCGACGGCCGCGGTGGTGATCTCGGCGCGGCTGTGCGCCGGCGGGCGTCCGCGCCGCGGCCGTTCGGCCGGGGTCCACAGCGCCTCCGGATCGACCCCGGCGGCCCCGCCGGATGTGCCTGTACGGGTCACGGAAACCTCTCTCTGCCGTCCGCCGCCCATCCAATCATCCGCTATTCTCGTACGACGTACGAGAATGATGGCACGAGACAGGCCGGTCCGTACGGGACGAGCCGGTCCGCACCAGGAATCGAGGCACCGTGACGACGGCGACGCACCACCCCACCGCCAAGAAGCCGCCCCTGCGCACCCGGGCCCTGCGCCGCACCCTGCGCGGCATGCCCGCCGCACGCCACGACGTCGCCCTCGAACCCGGACTCGTCGTGCCCGCCGCCGACGGCAGCCCGCTGCTGACCGACCACTACTTCCCCCGCGCCGGCGGCGACTTCCCCACCCTGCTGGTCCGCTCGCCGTACGGCCGCGGCATCCCGTGGGCGCCGATGTTCGGCATGCTCTTCGCCGAACAGGGCTTCCACGTCGTCCTGCAGAGCAGCCGCGGCACCGGAGGGTCCGGCGGCGAGTACGCCCTGTGGCAGCACGAGGCCGCCGACGGCCAGGCGGCCGTCGAGTGGCTGCGCCGGCAGCCCTGGTTCACCGGGGTGCTCGGCACGATGGGGCCCAGCGCGCTCGGTTACGCCCAGTGGGCCCTCGCCGCCGACCCGCCACCCGAGCTGCGCGCGATGGTGGTCCAGGTCGGCGTGCACGACATGTACGGCTTCTTCCGTCCCTCGGGCCCGTTCGCCCTGGAGAACGCCCTGGTCTCCGCCGTCGGCCGGATGTACTACGGCCAGGGCACCCCGGCCTTCGCGCGCGCTGCGCTGCGCCTGCAACGCCACTTCCGGAAGGCCACCCGGTCCCTGCCGCTCGGCGACGCGTACGTGCCCGCCCTCGGCGGCCGGGTGCCCTTCCTCGACGAGGTGATGGCCTGCTCCGACCCGGACGACGCCTACTGGCAGGGGGCGGACGCGGGCGTCGCGGCAGGGCACCTGTCCGTGCCGACCAGCCTGGTCACCGGCTGGCACGACGTGTGCCTGGACCAGACGCTGCGGCAGTACGAGCGGCTGCGCCGCGCCGGTTGCGACACCACTCTGCTCGTCGGCCCCTGGACCCACAACTCCGCGATGCAGCAGGGCTGGCCCGAGGTCTTCGCCGAGACCCTCGCCTGGCTGCGGGCCCACCTGTGCGACGACCCGTCAGGCCTGCGGGAGGAGAGGGTGCGCGTCCACGTGGGGGGCCGCCAGGAGTGGCGCGACCTGCCCGACTGGCCCCCGGCGGCGACGGAACGGCGCTGGTATCTCGGCGCGGACGGCGCGCTGTCCTCCCGTACACCTGAGGCCGTACCGCCGCTGACCTTCCGTTACGACCCTGCCGACCCGACCCCCTCGGTCGGCGGGCCCCTGCTCGGCCGGACGGCCGGAGCCCGTGACAACGCGTCCCTGGAAGCCAGGGACGACGTGCTGACCTTCACCACCCCGCCGCTCACCGGACCGCTCGACATCCTCGGCACGGCCGCGGTGGAGCTGCGGGTCACTACGGACACCGGGTACGCCGACGTCTTCGCCCGGCTCTGCGACGTCGACGAGCGGGGACGCTCGGTCAACATCTGCGACGGGATACGCCGACTGGAGCCGGGAGCGTCGGGCGTGCCGGAGGTGCTGGGGGCGGCCCCCGGCGGCCGTACGGTCTCCGAGTCCGGCCCGGCTCCCGAACCCGGCCCGACCCCTGTGACGGTGGCGATGAGTGCCACCGCCCACAGCTTCGCCGCCGGACACCGCATCCGCCTTCAGATCAGCGGCGGCGCCCATCCGCGCTTCGCCCGCAACACCGGGACGGGTGAGCCCCTGGCGACGGCCACCCGGCTGGTGCCCGCCGAGATCTCACTGCACCAGCCGTCGGCGCTGGTCCTTCCTCAGACGAAGAAGGCGTTCATGCCGTCCACGTCGGACAGGTAGGTCTCGATGGCCGCGATCCTGCCGTCGCGCACCGTGCACACCGTGGACAGGTGCTCGTCCAGGACGCGGTCGCCGCGCCGCGCGGTGTTGTGCAGGGACAGCGCCATGTTGCGGGGGCTGACGAGGATGTGGAGCAGGGTGAAGTTCAGGCCGTACCCGGCGATCCGACGGGCGCGTTCGACGACGGCGTCCGCCCCGCTCGCCACCCCGGAGATCGTGTTGTCGCCGGGCAGTTCCCAGGTCGCGTCCTCGTGCAGCAGGGAGCGGATCGTGTCCCAGTCGGCGGTGGCGAGCGCGGCGTGGAACTGCTTGCCGAGGGAGTAGTTGTCCTCGTAGACGGTCATGCGGGCGGCTCCTTCACGCGGGAGTGGTACGGGCGGGCCGGTCCCGCGGACCTGCCGGCCCGTCAGTTCGTGTGTTCTAGAACAATAACAATGTGCGTGCCTTCCTCGGCAGGTGGCAACCGGGCGCGGCGGGGCGGGCGATGCGGAGGGGGCGGCAGGCGGGTCGGGTGTCGGTCCCTCCGCGTACGCTCGGGGTATGGCCGTACTGAGTCACCCCGATCGTGCCGAACTACGCATCGCGGACGTCCTGGAGGCGTTCGCGCACCCGATCCGGCTGCGCATCGTGCACCGGCTCGCGCGGGGAGCCGAGCGCTCCTGCGGCGAGCTGCTGCCCGAGGTGTCCAAATCCACCGCCAGCCATCACTGGCGCGTGCTGCGCGAGAGCGGTGTCCTCCACCAGCGCCGGGAGGGCCGCCGGCTGGTGATGCATCTGCGGCGCGAGGACCTGGAGGCCCGCTTCCCGGGGCTGCTGGATGTGGTGCTGGCCGCCGCCGGGGGCGACCCCGAGGTGGCGGCCGGCGAGCCGGAAGCGGTGGGGGCGGCCGGGGCGCTGCGGTCCTGACGGGCCCGGCTGCCGTGACGCCCGTCCGGCGGGGGCGTCCCCCGGCGGGGGCGTCCCCGGCTGCGGGCGCTCCCCGCTGCCGACGCATCGTCCGGATGGCCCGTTCGGCGCGGTTTGTCCATCGTGGGGGTGCCGCATGAGAGCCTGACGGCCGGGTACGGGCGAGGCCGGAGGTGGGTGCATGTCCGGTGCCGGGAAGCCGTCCGGGGCGACGGCGGCGGCCGTCGAACTGACCGTCTGGTGGGCCGCGCTGGCCGCGCTGTGGCTGACCCTGATCGGCGGCCCGGACCTGCTGGAGTGTCTCGTCGGTTCGGCGGCCGCCCTGCTCGCCGCGTGCGCCGCCCGCGCGGCCCGCCGCGCCGCCGTCAACGGCGCCGCCCCGCCGTCCGGTTCCGCCGGACGCGCGCGCACCGGCCCGGAGGAAGGCCGGCCACGGTGAACGGGTGGCTGCTCGCCGCCGCGCTCCTGCTCGTCGTCGGCTTCGCCCCCACCGTGTGGGGCGCGGCGAGCGGCCCCGTACGGCGCCGGGTCATGGCGCAGAACCTCGCGACGCTCGCCGGCTGCCTGATCATGCTGCTGCTCGCGCAGGGCTTCGCGCGCCCCTCCTACGTCGATCTGGCCCTGGTCCTCGCCGTCCTCGGCCCCGCCGGGACACTCGTCTACGGGCGGCTGCTCGCCGACGAACTGACCGGGCGTCCGGCGCGCGACCGCGTCGCACGCGCCCTCGACCGCGCCATGACACCGCTCGCCGTGATCTTCGTACCGCTGGTGGTGCTGCCGCTGTGCGTCGCCGCCGGTCCGGGCCGGGCGATGGCCAAGCTGCTGGTCGTCGGAGCCCTGCTGGTCGGCGGCAACGTCGTGTCCACGCGCGTGCTGTCCGGGCGGCACGCCCCCGGGCGGGAAGCCGGTGCGGCCGATGACTGACGTCCTGATCGTGTCGGCCCTGCTGCTGGTCGCGGCGGCCGCGACCGCCGCCGTCCTGGCCCGCGACCCGGTCCGGCAGTCGACCGTGCTGGCCGTCCTCGGCCTCGCCCTCGCCCTCCTCTTCGCCGTCCTCCAGGCCCCGGACGTCGCCCTGTCCCAGCTCGCGGTCGGCTCCGCCCTCACGCCGCTGATGCTGCTGCTCTCCGTACGGAAGGTGCGGCGCAAGGGACGGGGGGACGGCGGCCGGGGGCGGGCCGGAACCGGGGGAGCGGCCGGCGAAGCGCGTCAGGAGGGGCGGCGGTGACCAGACGCGTCCGGATGTGGGTGCTGGCCGTCGGCGGCGCGGGCCTGGCCGGGCTGCTGTTCGCCGCGAGCCTGGAGCTGCCGGAGTTCGGCGGCGACCGGCATCCGTACGGTGTCCGCGCCGTCGCCGCGGCCCTCGCCCGGCACACCTCCAACGTCGTCGCGGCGGTCAACTTCGACCAGCGGGCGTTCGACACCCTCGGCGAGGAATCGATCCTGTTCTGCGCGGCCCTCGGCACCGTCGTCCTGCTCCGCCAGACCCGCGACGAGCACCGGGTCCGCCCCCAACCGGCGCGCGTCGCCCCACCCGTACGCCGGTACGCGCTGGTCGCGCTCCCCGTCACCCTGCTCATCGGCCTGTACGTCGTCGCGCACGGCCAGCTCAGCCCCGGCGGCGGCTTCCAGGGCGGAGTCGTCGTCGCCACGGCCCTGCACCTGCTCTACATCGCCGTGGACTACCGCGCCCTGGAGCGGATCAGACCGGTCGGCCTGTACGCGATGGCGGACGCGGCGGGGGAGGCCGCCTACCTCCTGCTGGGCGCCGCCGGCCTGGTCGCCGGCACCGCCTACCTCACCAACTTCCTCCCGTACGGCACCTTCGACACGCTCGCCTCGGGCGGCACCGTGCCGCTGCTCAACGCCGCCGTCGGGGTGGAGGTCGCCGCCGGGGTCGTGGTGCTGCTGGCCTCCTTCCTCGACCAGGCGGTCGAAATCGCCGACCCGGACGAGGACACGGGCGGCGACCCCGACCACGCCGACCACCCCGAGCACGCCCGCCCCGGAACTCCCCACGCCCGCTCCCGGCCCGCCGAACCCACCCGCCACGACCATCCCCCGCCCGAGGAGGGGCCGACATGAGCGTGCTGCCGTATCTCGTCGCCGGCTGGATCTTCCTGATCGGCTGTTACGGGCTGGCCACCAGCCGCAACCTCATCCACGCCGTCGGCTGCCTCGCCGTCTGCCAGGCGTCCACGTACGTCCTGCTGCTCGCCATCGGCTACCGGGACGGCGGCACCGCGCCGGTCTTCTCCGACCTGGAGCCCGGCAGCCGCCCGCTCGTCGACCCCGTCGTCCAGGCCCTGACCCTCACCGACGTGGTGGTGGGCGCGACGGTCACCGCGCTGCTGCTCGCCCTCGTCGTCCAGGTGGGCAAACGGCACGGCACCGTGAACCCGGACGAACTCTCGGAGCTGCGCGGGTGACGGCGGCCGGCACCCTGACCGCCTCCGCGGCCCCGGTCCTCACCCCCGCCGCCACCCTCCCGCTGATCGTCGCCACCCCGCTGCTCGGCGCCGCGGTCCTGGTCGCGGCGGGCCGCCGGATGCCGCGCCGGGCCGCCGAGATCGTGGGCACCGTCTTCGCGGCGGGCGCCGCCGTGCTCGCCTTCTCCGTCCTGCTGCGCGGCTCACCCCAGGGCGAGCCGGGCGCCCGCGCCGTCGAGTGGCTGGGCGGCTGGCACCCGCAGGGCGGCGCGGGCGTCGGCATCGCCCTGGTCGGCGACCGGGCCGGCGTCGGCCTGACCGCCGTCACCTCGCTGCTCGTCGTCGCCGTCCTCGCGTACTCCTGGCGCTACTTCGACGAACCGCCGCACCGCCAGGCGGGCACCTTCCCCGCCCTGGTCCTGATCTTCCAGGCGGGCATGTGCGGCTTCGCGCTCACCGGCGACCTGTTCAACGCGTTCGTCTTCTTCGAACTGATGGGCGTCGTCGCGTACGCGCTCACCGGCTACCGCGTCGAAGAGGCGCGCGCCGTACAGGGCGCGCTCACCTTCGGCGTCGTCAACTCGCTCGGCGGCTACGCGACGCTGCTCGGCGTCGGCCTGCTGTACGGACGTACCGGCGAACTCGGCTTCGCCCAGATCGGCGCCCGGCTGGCCGCCCACCCCGGCGGCCCCGACCTCCTCGTCCTGACCGCCTTCGTGCTCGTCCTGACCGGCCTGCTCGTCAAGGCCGCGGTGGTCCCCTTCCACTTCTGGCTCCCGGACGCGCACGCGGTGGCCCCCACCCCGGTGTGCATGCTGCTGTCCGGCGTCATGGTCGAACTCGGCGTGTACGGCACGGCCCGCGTGTACTGGACCGTCTTCGCGGGCCCCGGCGGCATTCCCACGGCCGACGCGCACCGGATGCTGCTCACCCTCGGCACGCTCACCGCCGTCGTCGGCGCGCTCATGTGCTGGCAGCAGCGCCACCTCAAACGACTGCTCGCCTTCTCCACCGTCGCGCACACCGGCCTGTTCCTCATCGGGCTCGCGGTCATGACACCGCAGGGCGCGAGCGGCACGGCCCTGTACGTCCTCGGCCACGCGGGCGTCAAGGCCGCGCTGTTCGCCGCCATGGGCATCCTCCTCGACCGCTTCCGCAGCGTCGACGAACGCGAACTCCACGGCCGCGGCCGGGAACTGCCCCTGGTCGGCGTCGTCTGCGCCGTCGGCGGGCTGGCCCTGGCCGGACTGCCGCCCTTCGGCACCGGACTGGGCAAGGCCGTCACCGAGGAAGCGGCGGGCGGCTGGCCGGCCGCCCTGTTCGTAGGGGTGTCGGCGGTCACCGGGGGAGCGGTGCTGCGCGCCGTGGCCCGCGTCTTCCTGGGCCTGGGCGTACGGCCCGACGCGGCCGAAGCGGCGGATTCCCGCGAGGACGAGACCAGCGGCAGGAACGAGCAGCCCGAGACCAGCGGCCCGCTGAGCCGCATCCCCGACACCATGCTCGCGGTACCGGTCGCCCTGCTGGCGGGCGCGCTGGCGGTGGGCGTCGTACCGGGCCTGCACGAGGCGGTCGGCCGGGCCGCGGACGCCTTCCTCGACCGGGCGGGCTACGCCGCCGCCGTCCTGCACACCCCGTCGGCCGCCCCCGTACCGACGCCGGGACCGCACTGGACCCCGGCGGGCGTGGCACTCGGCCTGCTGTCCGCCGCCCTGGCCTGCGGGCTCGCCGGGTGGGCCGTACGCCGCACGCGGGGCCCGGACCGGCCGGCCCGCTGGACCGCCTCCGTCCGCCGTCTGCACTCCGGGCACATCGGCGACTATGTGGCCTTCGTGCTGGCGGGCATCGTCCTCGTAGCGGCACTGCTCCTGCCGGCCCTCCATTGAGAAGTCAGGAGAACGCACGAGCGGACCGGGGGCGCCTCCTCACAGGCCCCCGGTATCTCCTCCGCCCTCCCTCACTCCTTCCGGTACGAGTACGCCTCCGCCGCGGCCGCCGCGACCGCGTCCAGATCGGCCCCCGCCGAGGCGGTGACCACGGCGGCCACCGCGCCCTCGACGAACGGCGCGTCCACCAGCCGCGTGCCCTCCGGCAGCTCGTCGCCCTCGGCGAGCAGCGCCTTGACGGTCAGCACGGCGCTGCCCAGATCCACCAGGACGGCGACGCCCGCGCCGCCGTCCACCGTCCGGGCCGCCTCCGTGATCAGCTCCGCACTGGTTCCCAGACCGCCGTCCGGAGTGCCGCCCGCCGGTGCCACCGGAGCCTGGGCACCGCCGCCCGCCAGCCCGACCGCCAGCCGCGCCACCGACTCGGCCACCGGCCCGCTGTGCGACACCAGCACCACGCCCACGTACGAGGAGTCCGCGCCGCTCACCGCGCACCCTCCTGGTCCGCCGTGTCCGCCAGCGCCCGGATCAGCAGGGCGGACGAGGCCGCCCCCGGGTCCTGATGGCCGATGCTGCGCTCACCGAGGTAGCTCGCCCGGCCCTTGCGCGCCTGGAGCGGCACCGTGGCCACGGCCCCCCGCCCGGCCGCCTCGGCGGCAGCGTCGAAGGACGTGCCCAGGGCCTCCACGGCGGGGTCCAGCGCGTCCAGCATCGTCGCGTCACCGGGCGCGGCACCGCCCAGCTGGGCCACCGCGTCCACGCCGGTGCGCAGCGCCGCGCGCAGCTCGTCGGCGGTGACGCTGCCGGCCTCGCCCAGCGCCTTGCCCGTACGCCGCAGCAGCGTCCCGTACAGCGGCCCCGAGGCGCCGCCCACCGTCGAGATCAACTGCCGCCCCGCCGTCGTCAGCACCGCGCCGGGCGTCCGCGGCGGCTCGGCTTCGAGCGTCTTGGCGACGGCCGCGAAGCCACGCTGCAGGTTGCTGCCGTGGTCGGCGTCGCCGATGGCGGAATCGAGGTCGGTGAGGCGGGCCGCTTCCCGTTCGACGGAGGCGGCGGCCGCCGTCATCCAGCGCAGGAAGAACCCGGCATCCAGTGCCGTCTCGGACACGAACTGCTCCTTAGGTCGTACGTGTGCGGGTGGTCGTCACGTGATCCACGGAGGTGCCCCTACCCAGGTGCGGGCGCGAAAGTGCGGACATGTACGTACGCGAACAGGGCCGCCCGCCCGGGCGGGCGGCCCGCGCCGATCAGCACCCCCACCGCAGCCCCGGCGTCCGCACCGGCGCGTCCCACAGTCGCAGCAGCTCCTCGTCGGCCTGGCACAGCGTCACCGAGCAGCCCGCCATGTCGAGCGAGGTGACGTAGTTGCCGACCAGCGTACGAGCGACCGGCACACTCCGCTCGCCGAGCACCCGGTGCACCTCGGCGGCGAACCCGTACAGCTCCAGCAGCGGCGTGCCGCCCATGCCGTTGACCAGGGCCAGCAGCGGCTGCCGGGGGTCGAGGTCCGCCAGCACCGCGTCCACCGCGTAGTCCGCGATCTCCCGGGAGGTCATCATCGGCCTGCGCTCGCGTCCCGGCTCGCCGTGGATGCCCACCCCCAACTCCAGCTCACCGCTGGGCAGCTCGAACATCGGCCCGCCCTTGGCGGGCGTCGAACACGCGCTGAGCGCCACACCGAAACTGCGCGACGACTCCACGACCTGGCCGGCCAGCGCCGCCACCCGGTCCAGTGGCGCGCCCTCCTCGGCCGCCGCGCCCGCGATCTTCTCCACGAACAGCGTGGCGCCGGTGCCACGGCGCCCGGCCGTGTGCAGCGAGTCCGTCACCGCCACGTCGTCGTTCACGAGCACGCTGGCGACCTGCACCCCCTCGTCCTCCGCCAGCTCGGCGGCCATCTGGAAGTTCAGCACGTCACCGGTGTAGTTCTTCACGATGAACAGCACTCCCTCGCCGCTGTCCACCGCCGCCGCGGCCCGCACCATCTGATCGGGCACGGGCGAGGTGAACACCTCACCGGGACAGGCGGCATCCAGCATCCCCGCCCCGACGAAGCCACCGTGCAACGGTTCATGCCCGCTCCCACCCCCCGAGACCAGCGCCACCTTCCCCGCCACCGGCGCGTCCCGCCGCACGACCACCCGGTTGTCCACATCCACGACCAGTTCGGGATGGGCCGCGGCCATACCGCGCAGGGCGTCGGTCACGGCGGTTTCGGGAACGTTGATGAGCATCTTCACGGGGGCTCCTCGGCTGCTCGAAGAAATCGGCGGTGACATGCGATGTTGCAGGTCAGAGGTGGTAGGAGGGCTGGTTGGCGCCGGCGGTCCCCGGCGGTTGGCGGCGGACTCCGGCGGTGCTGACGCTTACTTTTCCGGTGCGTGCCAGTCACTGAGTGGGTCACTCAGCGTGACGGCCTCAGGATATGCGGCGCCGGAGATGGTGCAAGGGCTGGAGGGCGGAGGGCGCGAGTCCTGTCCGCGGTGACTTCCGGGGCGCGGTGTGACGAACTGCGACCCCGACGGTGTGCCGGGCGGGGATGTCGAAGAGCTCTTGAGCATCGGAGAACTTGTCGGGCTTGCGGGCGACGTTGAATCGTGACTCCCAATTCGCCGCGCCTGGACCGGAGTCGATGGGTCTGACGAGGTGTCCGTTGTCGGTGGTGAGTTCTCCGAGGGGCTGGTCCATGCGGTTCGGGCGGGACGCGGTGGGCTTTCGCGGAGATCCCGGGCGTGTTGCTGCTGGGCGGGACGTCCGCCTGTGATGTTGCGGAACTGTCCTTCTCTGTGGGCGAGTTGAGTATTCCAATGGCCGCCACGTTTCGCGATTGGACACATTGCCATCGCGAACGGGGCTCAATCTTAAGTGAGTTGGGGCCGCCGGACCGTTTCCGGAGATTCTTGCCGAGATCGGTGGGACAAGGTCGATCGACTCCACCTCCGGTCGTGCGCATCGGTACGCGGCCGGGGCCCGCTAACGGACCCCCGGGCCCGCACCGACTAGAAGATCATCACGAGAGCGGCCTTTAGAAGAACTTGACACTCTGTTATCCAAGGGAATATATGTTCGGTGCGCGCCGATGGCATTGGGGGCCGTGGCAGGGGGGATCGGCACGAGTTCGCCGTGACGTGCGCCCAGCCTCAGCATGCTCGAAACCATTTTGGTGCGGGCATGTCTGATCGTTGGGAGTTCATGTATGAGATGGCGTGACACTTTTGGCCGGCCGGTAACCATGACGCTGGCGGCGTCGGTTGCGATGTCTGCCTGGTTCGGCGGGCCGATGGCCGCAGTTGCGCAGGCGGCACCTGCGGATGAAGCACTTGTGGAGGATTTCGCTTACCCGGATCGGGACAAGCTGCTGGCCGAGAAGGGCCTGAAGCTGGTATCCGGTGACGGCAATATCATGCTGGCCGACTGTAAATCCGATGGCGGTCTGGTGCGTATCAACAGTCGCACCAGCGGGGACGTGTGCTTTGCCGTATCCGGAGCCACGGGTTACCTTTCCATGGAAATCGAGCGGACCTATCTCGCCAAGTCCGATGACGGCGACGTCGTGGCGACGGTCCGCACCGACGATCCCCGTACCAACGGTTCAAAGGTCGAGAAGGTCGATCTGGAGCCCGGCAAGTGGAAGTCCCTGGGTGAAGGTCTCGATCCCAAACTCTCCTCCACCCTGCTGGAACTCAGTGTCGGCCAGGGAAAGCCCGGACCGGAATTGTCCGGCGATTCCGCACGCCCGTGGCTGGCTCGCGTCACGGTGAACCAGCCGGGGCACAAGGGCGGACGGAACTGCAGCGCGGCTCTGGTCGACAGCAGCTGGATTCTCACCGCGGCCGGCTGTTTCAGCGGATCCGCCGCGAAGTCGGCACTGGGCGAGGGGGCGCCGAAGGGCAGCGTCACAGCGGTCTTCGCCGGGAAGGCTCCGGTGAAGATCAACTACCTGGTGCCGCGTGACGACCGCGACGTCGTGCTGGCCCGATTGGCCACCCCGGTCAGCGGTATCACCCCCGCCACGCTCGCCGGCAGTGCCCCTGCCGACGGCACCGCCCTGGAGGCCGCCGGGTACGGCCGCTCCGACACCGCCTGGGTGCCCCGCGGCCCCCACGCGAGCAGGACGACTCAGGCCAAGGCCACCGACACGGAGGTGGAGCTGACCGGCGGCCGGATGTGCAAGGGCGACGCCGGTGGGCCGATCGTCGATGGCAGCGGTCGCATCACGGCAGTACAGAGCCGCGCCGACCACGCGGGCTGCCTGGGGCAGTCCGGCGAGGGCAAGAGCGCGACCGCGGCCCGCACCGACAACATCACCGAATGGCTCGACGCGGGTGTCTCCAGCACCAAGGACCGGTTCAGCCTGGATGAGGCAGCCGGTTCGCGGCGTGTGTCGGGGGGCGCTTCCGGAGAGGTCGTCGCGGAGCTGGGCGGCGGCGCCGAGTCGGGTGCCGCGGGGAAGTCCGGTTCCGCGCTGCGTCTGGACGGGACGTCGGGATTTGCCGCGACGACCGGTCCGGTGGTGGACACGACGAAGTCGTTCTCCGTGGCGGCGTGGGTCAAGCTGGACGACAAGGACAAGAACTACACCTTCTTGTCCCAGGCCGGCGACCGCGCCAGCGGCTTCCAGGTCTACTACTCGCAGCACTACGACAAGTGGGTTCTCAACCGTCACGCCACGGATACGGACGACACGAAGATTGTCCGTGCGATGAGCAAGGACGTGGCCAAGGCGGGTGCGTGGACTCACCTGGCAGGCTCGTACGACGCGGCCAAGCAGACGCTGTCGCTGTTCGTGAACGGCAAGCTCCAGGAATCGGTGAAGTTCACGACTCCGTGGCGGGCCAAGGGCGGACTGCAATTGGGCCGACTGCTCTACAAGGGGGCGTGGGCTGAGCATGCCCACGGTCTGATCGATGACGTGCGCACGGTGCAGTCGCCGGTGGCCGAAGCGGATGTGGCGGCCATGTCCCGCGGCGAACTGCCCGCACACCTCAAGGAACTGGCCTCCTTCTCTTTGGATGAGGGTGTTGGTTCGCGGCGTGTGTCGGGGGGTGTTCCCGGGGAGTTTGCCGCGGTGTTGGGTGGTGGCGCCGAGTTGGGTGCTGCGGGGAAGTCCGGTTCTGCGTTGCGTCTGGACGGGACGTCGGGGTTTGCCGCGACGGCCGGTCCGGTGGTGGACACGACGAAGTCGTTCTCCGTGGCGGCGTGGGTCAAGCTGGATGACAAGGACAGGAACTACACGTTCTTGTCGCAGGCCGGTGACCGTGCCAGCGGTTTCCAGGTCTATTATTCGAAGGCTTACGACAGGTGGGTCTTCAACCGTCATGCCACGGATACGGATGACACGAAGATTGTCCGTGCGGTGAGCAAGGATGTGGCGAAGGCGGGTGAGTGGACTCATCTGGCGGGTTCGTATGATGCGGCGAAGCAGTCGTTGTCGTTGTTTGTGGACGGCAGGCTTCAGGAGTCGGTGAAGTTCACGGCTCCGTGGCGGGCCGAGGGTGGTCTGCAGTTGGGCCGACTCCTCTATAAGGGGGTGTGGGCTGAGCATGCGCAGGGTCTGATCGATGATGTGCGTACGGTGCAGTCGCCGGTGGCTGAGGCGGATGTGGCGGCGTTGTCGCGTGGTGAGGTTCCGGGGCATGTGCAGGAGCTGGCTTCTTTTGCGCTGGATGAGGCGCGGGGGTCGGTGCGTGCCGGTGGCGGTAAGAATGCGGGTGCGGTTGCTTCGGTTGCCGGGGGTGGGGCAGAGCTGGGTGTTGCGGGCAAGGTGGGTACGGCGCTGCACCTGGACGGGACGTCGGGGTTTGCGGCGACGGCCGGTCCGGTGGTGGATACGGCGAAGTCGTTTTCGGTGTCGGCGTGGGTCAAGCTGGACAACAAGGACGGGAACT